>JBFHEP010000250.1:0-6427 GCA_041584095.1 Acidimicrobiales bacterium
CATACCGCCCGACAGCTCATGGGGGTAGTTCTTCAAACGCTGCTTCGCATCGGGGATACCGACGAGGCTGAGCAGCTCCTCGGCCCGCTTCTTTATCTCCGATTCGGACAGGTCGGTGTGCAGCTCGAGCGACTCGGTGATCTGTTTGCCGATGGTGAGCACTGGGTTCAGCGAGGTCATCGGGTCCTGGAAGATGAACCCGATCTTGCCGCCACGGATCGAGCGAAGATCGGCGACGTCGAGCCGCAGAAGGTCTTGATCCTCGAAGTCGACCTGGCCGTCCACGATCTTGCCGGGCGGCATCGGAATGAGCCGCAGCATGGACATCATGGTCACGCTCTTGCCGGAACCGCTCTCGCCCACGATGGCGAGGAACTCCCCGGGCCTCAGGCTCAGGTCGACCCCGTTGACGGCGTACACGACCCCGTCGGGGGTGTGGAATTCCGTTGTCAGGTTCGATACTTCGAGTACCGCTTCTTTGGCGCTCAACTGGGCTCCGGTCGTCTAGATGTGACAGGCATCCTAATTCAAATCTCACCGACGGACAGCAGCGAGCCTGTTGCGACCCGGTGAAGCCTGGATTTCGAACGACTGACGTCGCTTCCCATCACTCCATCCGAGCGAAGACAGCGGAGCTCGCCGACGGTCGCCACGGACTGGGCATTTCGTACACTGGGTCTCGAGGCTTGCCTTACGTTGTACAAGTTGTACGCCGAGCCCGACATTCGCCGAAAAATCGTTCAACCTTGCTTCAGTCGGTTCCATCCCGGCTCGGGACACGTGCTGTTACGTTTCTGTCGATCTCTTGTCATGTGAGTATTTACTCACCTATAATGCCGAGATGGCCCGCTCGGGAAACGTCCCCAACGACGAGGACGTGGAATCGGTCAATTCGGTGTTCAAGGCGCTGAACGACCCGAGCCGGCGGCTCCTGCTCGACCGGCTTCGACAGCAGGATGGCCAGACGCTCGGCGAATTGTGCGCCCATCTGCCGTCGATGACCCGCTACGGCGTGATGAACCACCTTCGTGTCCTCGCCGATGCCCATCTGGTCACGACCGTCACCGCGGGCCGAAACAAACATCACTACCTCAACCCTGTTCCGATTCGTCTGATCCACGATCGCTGGATCTCCAACTTCACCGAACCAATGGTGGGCGGCCTGGCCGCTCTCGGCGTCACCTAC
The DNA here is from genome assembly GCA_041584095.1 of Acidimicrobiales bacterium. GTDB lineage: Bacteria > Actinomycetota > Acidimicrobiia > Acidimicrobiales > SZUA-35 > JAHELU01. The sequence goes on from JBFHEP010000250.1 coordinate 1,187, forward strand.
GCTGCCCACCGCGAACCCAAGGAGCAAACCGTGCCCGTCCCAAGCCATCGATATCAGACATTCGTGCGTTGCACGCCGAACGACGCGTGGACCGCCATCACGGATGGCGATTCAACCGTCCGATACTTCTACGGAACGAGGGTCGAGTCGACCTGGGTGGCCGGTGAGCCCCTTCGTTACCTGGCCCCCGACGGTTCCGTCGTCGCCGACGGTGACGTCATAGCCGCCGACGCCCCCCATCGGCTGGAGATGACGTTTCATCCCCGGTGGGACCCAGCGCTCGAGAGCGAGGGTGCGGCGCACATGGCCTGGATCGTCGATGAGAGCGATGGGTTGACCCGGATCACCGTCGAGTATTACGACCTGGCCGCCGACAGTAAGCAGGCTGCGGATTTCATGGCCGGCGTACCTCTCATCGTCGCCGGGCTCAAGACACTGCTGGAGACCGGACAGCCGTTGGTGTCGACCGCACCCTGAGCCGAGCCGGGTGACGTCGGCCAACCGGGACTGGATCGGCTTACCGGTAGCGGGCGACGGCATGGGCTGTCGCCGAGACGTACGGGCCACCGAACTTGATGGCGTGGACGGTCAAGGGAGCGAGCTGGTTCAGGAGTACCCGTTCCTCGTGGCCGTCGGCCAGCGGCCACACCTCCTGGTACGCGTCGAACACCGTGTCGTCGAATCCTCCGAACAGCCGCATCATCGCCAGGTCGAACTCCCGGTGGCCGCCGAAGCAGGCCGGGTCGATCAGCCAGCTGCGATCGGCCTCGTCGATCACCCTGTTGCCGGCCCACAGGTCACCATGAAGGCGAGCAGGCCGCTCGGGTGGCCCCACCAGATCGACGAGGCGGCCGGCGATGCGTTCCAGGCCGGCAACGGTGTCGCTCGGAAGGGCGTAGGCATCAACGGCCAGCCGGGCGAGGGGAAGCAGACGCTGGGTTGCGTAGAAGTCGGCCCATGTCGGCTGTCGCTCGTTGGGGAGGCCGCGGCTTCCGGTGGTTCGACCGTCCGTCCGGCCGAAGATCGGCGCACCGACCCGATGCAGCCGAGCCAGCGAGCGACCGAAGTCGGCTTCGCCGGCAGGTGACCGCCGGGCGAGGGCTCCAATCCGAATCCACTCCAGCACCAACACCGGAGGGTCGTCGGATACGGCCAGCACGTCGGGAACATTGACCTCATCAGGTTCCCGCAACCACGTCAATCCGGCAGCCTCGGTGCTGAAGAATCCCGCCGGTGGAGCGGCGTGGGTCTTGGCGAACACCCGTCGACCGTCCACGAGGTCGACCGCGTAGGAATGCGCGACATCCCCACCGCTGAGCCGACGGCTCGACGCCACATCACCGATCTTCTCGCCTACGAAATCAGTGGTCCGACGTTCGAGGGATGCAGACACCTCGTCATGGTAATCGCTTCGCTGATCTGGCCGGATCTGATCAGAGGCTCAACTGCTCGGGACGCTCCACGATCAGGACAGGTTGGGACTCGTCCGAGAAACCTCTCACGATCATCCAGGCGGCCATCGCCATCTCCTGCACGGCGAGCGGGATGACGAGGGTGTTCAGGGCTGCCGCGTTCGAGTTGAGCGATTCGAACATCGGAAGAAGGCCGGACAGGAACATCAGCGGTACGCCGATCAGTCCCCAGACCGAGAGCCAGCGGGGCACGAGTCGGTAGCGGTAGAGCGCCCAGTTGAGAACCAGGGCCGAGAGACTGAACACCATCTGTGCGCCGAGGTAGCCCGTCCAGTCGTTGGTGATCTTGAGGGTTTCGGCCAACAGGGCTGCATCGGTTCCCGCTTCGAGCGAGTTCCAGCTCAAGGGCAGCAAGACCAGACCCGCGACGAGCCCGATCACGAGCGTTACCACCTCGAGGGTTCGAGCGAGCACGTAGCCCAGCGACAGCGTTTCGCTGTGGCGCCGCAAAATGGGCGCGAGCAACACGGCCGTGCCGGTCATCGCAGCCAGCATGACAAGGATCAGCATCTGGCCGGTGAGCATTGCACCCTGGTTGGCGTTGACGGCGGCCAGAAGGTCATCGTCCCCGAGTGTCGAACCGGTGACGAGCACGCTCAGGACGCCGGCTGCCGTTGCCAGAACGAACAACCAGCCGGTCTGTTGCACCGGATCTCGAAAGAATCTCACGGTCCACCTCCACGTCGGGCCACGCCTCCGAACATCGTTGCCCGGGTCCACCGTTCGGGGTAGAGGCGAACGTCATGTTGCGACGCCCCACCGAAACCCGGAGCGGTCCAGCCCCGCCTCGGCTACACGAGTTCGATGCCGTGTCGGGCCAGTGGATCGGCGAACGCGTCGGCTCGTAACAGGGCGTCGACAGCCTCCAACTCAGGTGCCAGATACCGATCGGGGCCCGGACCGGGCACGTCCGCCCGGAGGACGTCGATGACCGCTCGAACGGCCGGCGACGTCTCCAGCGGCGCCCGCAGGTCGATGGCCCGGGCGGCGGCAGCGATCTCCACTGCTTGGATTCGCCGAAGGTTGTCGATGACTCGGCGCAGCTTGCGCGCCGCACCCCAAGCCATCGACACATGATCCTCCTGCAGCGCCGACGTGGGCAGCGAGTCGACAGACGCCGGCGCGGCGAGGCGACGATTCTCGGCCACCATCGAGGCTGCCGTGTAGTGACCGATCATGAGGCCGGAGTCGACGCCGACCTCGTCGGCCAGAAACGGCGAGAGGCCATGGTTGCGACTGCGATCGAGCAGCCGGTCGACCCGCCGTTCGGCGATCGCGCCCACCTCGGCCAGTGCGATGGCCAGGAAGTCGGCGGCAAAGCCCAGCGGTGCGCCGTGGAAGTTGCCACAGGACTCCACCCGTCCGTCGGGCAGGACCATGGGGTTGTCGATCGCGGCGGCCAGCTCGTTCTCCGCCACCGTGCGGACATGGGCCAGTGTGTCGCGGGCTGCGCCGTGCACCGCGGGCGTGCACCGAATGCTGTAGGCGTCCTGCACCCTCGGATCGTCGACCCGGTGGCTGGCCATGATGCCGGAGCCCGCCAGTAGGTTTCGCAGATTGGCGGCGCTCTCGACCTGACCCGGTTGCGGGCGCAACGTCTGGAGATCGTGGGCGAACGGTTGGTCGGTGGCCAGCACACCGTCGACCGTCATGGCCGCTGCGAGATCGGCCGTCGCCAGGAGGCGACGGGCGTCGTGGACCGCGAGGCAGAGCATTCCGAGGATGCCGTCGGTGCCGTTGATCAGGGCCAGGCCCTCCTTCTCGACCAGATCGACCGGTGTCAGCCCGGCATCCGACAGGGCGGTTGACGCCGGTTGCCGGCGACCGCGGTAGTCGACCTCACCCTCACCGAGGAGGGCCAGAGCGGCATGGGCAAGCGGGGCCAGATCGCCGCTGGCGCCGAGACTCCCGTATTCGGGTACGACCGGTGAGATGCCGGCGTTCAACAGATCGACGATCGCTCCGGCCAGTCGAGGCCGGGCACCGCTCCGACCCATCGTCAGGGTGCGGGCTCGAAGCAACATCATCGCTCGGACCACCTCTTCCTCGACCGCCGGCCCCATGCCCGCGGCGTGGGATCGGATCAAGGCGATCTGCAGAGCCGTTCGCCGGTCGGGTGGAATGGCAACCGTGGCCAGGGCGCCGAACCCGGTGGAGATTCCGTATTTGGGCTCCCCCTCGGCCAGCCGTTCGACGATGGCTCGCGACTCGGCCATCCGCTGCTCCGCCGCGTCGGTGATGGAAACCTCCGCCCCATTCCTGGCCACGGCCACCACGTTGCCGATCGTGGTGGTGTAGCCGTCGAGTTCGACACTCACGGCGACTTCTCCTCTGCTGTTCCGAGGGCTGACGCCAATCGGGCGACGACGGTGTCCAGTGCCGACTCGACCGCGGCGATCGAGGAGGCATTCATCCGGTGGGCGGGACCGATGACCGATACCGCCACGTCGAAGGGTAGATCGGCCGCCACCGCCCGTGACACGGCGGTGATGTCGGATTCGATCGCTCCGGTCCGGACAAAGGGCTCGCCGGGTTCGGCCAGTGCGGCCCCGACGGCGGATCCCTCGAGGGGCACGGTCTTCCCCACCCAGCCGACGTGACGGATGGCCCGTCTGCTCTCCGCCGTGGCGACATAGGTCGCCACCCGCCCATCGGAGACCGACAGATAGGCGGACTCGCCGCACACGGCCGCCAACTCATCGAGCAGCGGCTGGGCGGCGGCCATCAGGCGTTCAACAGGTGCGGCCCCGCCGAAGACCGTCGCCAGGCGCCACATGGTGGGACCGGCGCGATAGGCACCATCGTCTCCCCGTGACAAGTAGCCGCGAGCCTCGAGGGCGCGGAGGTGCCGAAGTGCCGTGGACGGGTTGAGCTCGGCCCTCTCAGCAGCTCCGGTAAGGTTGCAATGTCGTTCGGCCAGGACGATTTCGAGCAGATCCAGGACGCGACCAACCGAGCGGGGGACCACCGATTCGGCGTTGTCACCCTCCGTTGTGCTGGTCATTTCCGAGTTCGCCACGTTCCCGTCCTGGTCGGACCTGCTTCGGCAAGCTTGCATCAGTTGAAAGACAGTTTCAACGGTTGACAATCTAGTCATCGAGCCGACAGACTGCAAGGAGAAGCTGTACGCGAATCCGCTCGTGAGCGGATCGAAAGGTGGCCTGCACATATGGCTGACATCGGTACTCCGGTCTCCAACATCAGCGCACCACGGGGGACAACGTTGACCTGTCGCTCGTGGTCCACCGAGGCCCCCTATCGGATGCTGCAGAACAATCTCGATGCCGAGGTGGCCGAGAACCCCGATCAACTGGTCGTCTATGGCGGCACCGGTCGGGCCGCCCGTTCATGGGACGCATACCGGGCCATGCTCCGCACCCTCGAGACGCTGGCCGAAGACGAGACCATGCTGGTGCAGTCGGGCAAACCCGTCGGTGTCCTCCGTACCCACGAATGGGCGCCGCGGGTACTCATTGCCAACTCGAACCTCGTGCCCGACTGGGCCGACTGGGACGAGTTCCGCCGCCTCGAGCATCAGGGGCTGACCATGTACGGCCAGATGACCGCCGGGTCGTGGATCTACATCGGCACCCAGGGGATCCTCCAGGGAACCTACGAATGCTTCGCCGAGATCGCCCGCAGCCGGTTCGGTGGCTCGCTGGCCGGCACGCTCACCGTCACCGCCGGAGCGGGCGGGATGGGCGGCGCCCAACCGCTGGCGGTGACGATGAACGACGGTGCGGTGCTCATCGTCGACGTCGACCCCCAC
>JBFHEP010000251.1:0-6422 GCA_041584095.1 Acidimicrobiales bacterium
GGTCGACCTGCCGCCGGACAAGGTGGAGGAGATTCTGCGTATCGCCTCCCAGGATCCGCTGTCGCTCGACTGCCCGGTCGGCGACGATGACGACACGTCGATGGCCGACTTCATCGCCGACCAGGGGGCCGCCCCGCTCGACGTGGCGGCCCGCAAACTGCTGGAGCAGGCGGTCAAGGACGTGCTCGACGACCTCTCCGAGCGGGAGGCCGAGGTCGTGCGCCTCCGGTTCGGCTTGGACGACGGCCGCCCCCGCACGCTCGAGGAGGTCGGCCGGGAGTTCGGCGTGACCCGCGAGCGGATCCGTCAGATCGAATCCAAGACCCTCGCCAAACTCCGCCATCCGCTCCGCAGCGATCGTCTGCGCGACTACCTCGACTGACGGAATCCGGCTGCTGCGACCGCTCGCCGTTACCGATGCCGTTCCGGGGTACCCAGTGCTCGCCATCGATCACTCGGTACACCAGAACCGTTCCCACGTCACCCGTCAGCTCCAAGAATGAGGATCGGGTGCCGATGAGAACTTGGTATCATGGCGATTCGCCAATCCGGGGTAGCTCAGTTGGCAGAGCAACTGACTGTTAATCAGTGGGTCGTGAGTTCGAGCCTCACCCCCGGAGCCAAGTCTCGCCAGAACCGTTGACAAGCGGGTCGTGAGTTCGAGCCTCACCCCGGAGGTACCGCCTCATCAGACGCAACGCCCTCCCGCCTTAGGCGAGGAGGGTCTTCTTTTGCCCGAAATCCAGGGAAACCCGTGCAACTTTCGCCCAAAGCGCTCAAGGTCTGGTGCTTGTCGGACGATGTCATTGGACAAGCGGATGAAGCGCTGATCCGAATCGTCGTAATTGGTCGCCTGACGGTTCGGGGAGCTAGTGGCGAAACCGGCATCCGGATCGACAGCAGAGATCCAGGAGCCGAGATGATTGATCAGCCTTCGAGGAGTACCGCTCGCCACAGAATGTGGCGTTCCAGGAGAGGCGCATGGAGCCGTGTCGTCGGCGCAGCGGCGACGATGATGGTCCTGGCGGCCACGCTCGCCGTTTCCGCTCCGCCTGAAGTCCCGGCAGAAGACGCCGACTCGGTCGCCTTCCTGGGCAAGCCCGACAAGGGTAGTGATGGCGCAGCTTCGGAAGGTCTCACGATGGACCTGGTCCGTCAGTTCGAGGCCGAGCCGATGGCGGCGCTGGGTCACACCGGTCAGGGAATCGATGTGGCGTTGATCGACACCGGCGTCACCCCGGTTGTGGGACTGGATGCGCCGGGCAAGGTGCTCTTCGGTCCGGACCTGTCGAACGAGGGCGAGCTGCAGAATCTGGCCACGCTCGACACCTACGGTCACGGCACCCACCTGGCCGGCATCATCGCCGGCAACGACGGAGTCGACGGCGGCTTCAAGGGCATGGCCCCTGACGCCAGGATCGTGTCGGTGAAGGTAGCCGGCGCCACCGGTGAAACCCACATCGCCCAGGTCGCGGCAGCCATTGACTGGGTCGTCGAGCACCGCAACACCGACGGGCTCAACATCCGGGTCCTCAACCTCTCGCTGGGCCGGAACGGTATCCCATCCAATGTCAATGATCCCCTGTCGGCCGCCGTCGAGCGGGCGTGGAAAGCCGGAATCGTGGTCGTGGTCGCCGCCGGCAATCGCACCAACGCAAGCAACGGGCTCGACAGCCCGGCGGTGTCTCCCTACGTGATCGCCACCGGCGGATTGAACGGTCGGGCGGTTCGCGATGGGGTGGCAGCGTGGTCCAGTGCCGGGAACCTCGTGCGCAGCCCGGACCTGGTGGCCCCCGGCAAGTCGATCGTGAGTCTTCGGGTTCCGGGATCGACCCTGGCCCAGGAGTATCCCCAGGCCGCTGTCGGCGATCGCTTCATGAAGGGCAGCGGAACGTCACAGGCCGCTGCGGTTATGACCGGCTCGGTGGCGCTGCTGCTGTCGGCCGAGCCGACGCTCACCCCCGATCAGGTCAAGTACCTGCTCGTCAACAATGCCAACGACGTCGTGCGAAACAACATTCTTCTCGACGGAACCGGCAAGGTGCGCCCCGACACCGCAGCCGACAACGCCGCCAATGCGGTCAACGCCCCGACCCAGGCGCATCCACCGGCACTCGGGATCACCTCCTGGGCGGGCATCGACACCTGGTCCGGCGGGACGTGGTCGGGGGGAACGTGGTCCGGCGGAACATGGTCGGGTGCCACGTGGTCGGGAGCCACCTGGTCCGGCGCCACGTGGTCGGGAGCCACCTGGTCCGGCGGAACGTGGTCGGGAGCGACGTGGTCGGGAGCGACATGGTCGGGAGCCACGTGGTCCGGCGGAACATGGTCGGGAGCGACGTGGTCGGGCGTGACATGGACCGGCCTCGACGCCACCAGCATCAGCTCGGACCTTGCGGCCACCCTCCACGAGGCAGGCTGACGATGACCTACTTCCCGATCTTCACGTCAACCACACAACGCATCGAACTCGACGGGGTGACCTGGTAGGAGCCCGGAACCCAGCACATCGAATCCCGCAGTGCCCGTGATCACCAACGGGCGCTGCGGCGCGTCCGGAACGGGGCCGGGCGAACATCGACTCCGACCGGGTCAGCCAGGGTACTCCGCATCGGTCACGTGATCGCCCCACTCGATGGGCCCATCGGTGATCGACAGGTGGGTCATCGTCTTGTCGGGTGTGGCGCCGTGCCAATGCCACTCACCGGTGGGAGTGAACACGACATCGCCCGGTCGCAGGGTGACCACATCTTCGTTGCGGGCCTGCACCAGGCCCTCGCCGTCGGTCACATACAAGGTCTGGCCTCCCCGGTGAGTGTGCCACGCCGTACGGGCACCCGGCGTGAAGTGCACGGCGGCGACCGACAGATCTGAACCCTCCTCACCGGAGGCGATCGGATCGATCCACACGTCGCCGGTGAACAGCTCCGGCGGACCCTTCCTCGACGGCGGCGTCGGCTTCTTCTCCATGTCGGGTTCTCCTTGTCGATCTCGTGGTCGAAACCTAGCTCACCGGCGATGGCACGGGCCAGCGCCGCAGCCTGGCCGAGCCGGGCCGAGGTGTCTCGAGGGCAGTAGTCTCGGTGCATGACGACAGACGTGCTGGCCGCCACCCTCGTTGCGCCGGGCCGGCTGGAACTACGGCGGTACCCGTATCCCGATCGGCTCGAACCCGGCGCGGTGCTGCTGAGGATGCTGGCGTCGGGAATCTGCGGAACCGACAAGCACACGTTCCGAGGCGAGACCGAGCAGTATGCGGGCACCGACCACGCTTCATCGACGCCGTTTCCCATCATCCAGGGCCACGAAAACGTGGGCGTGGTGGTGGCGGTCGGACAGGGTGGCGCCACGGCGTTCGACCAGACGAAGCTGAAGCCTGGCGACCGGGTGGTCCCCGCTCCCAACCGGGCCTGTGGGCGCTGCCATTTCTGCCGTCGCGACTTTCCCTACTACTTCTGCCGGAACCTGGAGAACTACGGCAACTCGCTCACCTCGGCCACACCACCGCATCTGTTCGGCGGCTGGGCCGAGTACCTGTATCTTCTCCCCGGAACGCCGGTGTTCAGGGTGCCGGAAAGGCTGCCGACCGAGGTCGCCGTCTTGACCGAGCTGTTCGCCGTGACCCACAGCCTCGATCTCGTGAGGGCCGCGCCCCGTCCCGGAGGATTCGATCCGGGCGACTCCGTCGTGATCATCGGTGCCGGACCCGTGGGTCTGGTCCATGCCGCCAAGGCGGCGCTGATGGACGCCGGCCGGGTCATCGCGGTCGACCCCTACCAGCGGCGGGTCGAGCTGACCGGCGAACTCGGCGCCTCCGACAGGATCGTCGCCAGAGCCGACGACCCGGCGCTGGTCGAACAGGTGCGGGAACTCACCGAGGGACGCGGCGCCGACGTCGTGGTCGACGCCACCGGTCACCCGGCCAGCTTCGGCCCGTCGCTCGATCTGCTCCGCGACGGCGGCACGCTCATCGAGGTCGGGGCGTTCGTCGACCTCGGACCGGTGCCGGTCAACCCCGCCGCGATTCTCGGTCGTAACCTCACCATCGTGGGCGTGGCCGGAGAGGATGCGAGGGCCTACGACCGCACCCTGGCCATGCTGGCCCGCCACCATGACGACGTACCGTTCGAACGGGCGGTGACCCATCGATTCGGTCTGGACGAGGCTGAGGTGGCCATGCAGACCGCACTGAGAGCCGACGACGCCATGAAGGTGGTCTTCAGCCCGTCGGACAGGTCTTGAGCGATGAGACCGGTCCAACGGGTCGTCAGGATGTCCCTCGGGGCGAAACGGTCACGAGCATTTCCCATTTGCGGAACGGGACCGGTATGTAGGGCGCGCTGTATCCGGCCCAGGTCGGCTGCCCGACGATCTCCATGCCGTGCTCGGCCGCGTGGTTCAGGAGTCGCTCGGCGCCGGCAGCAACCCGTTTGGCATCATCGCGACCCCGGAAGGTGGCGGCCAGCACGAGTTGGGCGTCGACCTCCACCAGGTGAACATCGGGATTCGTCGGTTTCGGCAGTGTCTGCATCGTGTAGTCCTCCGGCATGGAGAATCGAACGCGATAGCGACCGTCGCCGACCCCGGTCGAGGTCACGGGTGCCGTCATGGCGATCTTCTCGCCCTCCGCCGCGGCGGTTACCGGCGTGGTCATGGCGATCTTCTTCCGCGGCAGATTGTTCCCGAAGATGTAGTCGGCCAGCGGCCTGAAGCCCTTTTCCGCTGCCTGTCGCGCACCACCTGCTTCGACGCTCACCTCCGCCACGATGTAGGGCGCATACTCCCGAAGCTCGATCGAGTCGCTGCTGTCGATCACCCGGTAGGACAGTGTCTCGGTCAAGAAATGGACCTTTCGTCGAACCGGGCCCGAGCGTGGCCGCCAACGTCAGCTCAGCTGACACACTACCGGGACGGGCACTTGTTGCCGAAAATGGCTCATCGTTTCGACCGAGGACCCCGGACGCTGAACTTGTCGAACGGGTGCCGGCCGTGCCAACGTCTACGCCGTGGCCATGCAACAGGGGCGTCGGTGAGCCGGTGATCGAACTGGAGCCGGATCTGGATCTCACGATTGCCCAGGCCGAGCGTCTCCTGAGCGCCTGGTTGAGCACCCCCGTAATGTGCCAGGAGATCGTGCCGCTCCACGGTGGGATGGTGAACTCGGTGTTCCGCCTGGGGTTCGACCGGCCGCCCCACCGGGCGGTGGTGAAGATCCACGGAACCGAATCCGACACCTTCGACTCCGAAGCCGGCGCGCTTCAGTACCTTCGAACCGAAACCTCGTGCCCGGTTCCGAGCGTCTATCTCCACGACGGTTCCGCTCGTCTGATCCCGCATGCGTTCCTGCTTCTCGAACATGTTCGGGGGGACTGTGTTCACAGCCTCGACCTCGAGCCGAGCGATCGGATCGAGATCGACGTTCAGCTCGCCGACGTCCTGGCCGGCCTTCACCATCACACCCGTGGAAGCTGGGGCGACGTCGAGACCCGTGGCACCTCGGAGTCGTGGGCCGGCCTGTTCACCGCACGGCTCAACGAGATTCGAGCCCATCCGACGATTGCCGAACGGTTGGATGCCGAGGTGCTGGTCGACGTTGACGAGGCGATCGACCGTTGCCGGTCGGCGCTGGTCGACTCCGGTCGACCGACGCTGGTTCACGGCGATGTGTGGGACGGCAACCTGATGGCCGTTCGGGAGGACGGGCAGTGGCGGCTCTCCGGCCTGCTCGATCCCGATCTCCAGTTTGCCGATGTCGAACTCGAGCTGGCCTATCTCGAGGTGTTCGACAACGACCGTGAGGCATTCTTCGCTGCCTACACCGCCCATCACACGTTGCGTCCCGGCTACGAGCACCGTCGTCTCTTCTACTGGCTCCACACGGCGCTCGTCCATGTCGCCCTGTTCGGCGACGAGTTCTTCTGTCGGTACACCGCCCGAATCGCCCAGGAGATCGGGCGTTCGAACAGTGGCTGATCGGCCGACTCCACATGTCGATCACGTCCGAACTCCCGGCGCCGTGGGCAAACTGAAGGATCAGCGCTTGATGCCGATCAACACCGCTGCGCCCGATCGCTCACTGTCCACCAGCACGTCGAGTCGACCTCCGAACGCCTGCCGGAGCTCGCCCGGCTTCGCCCGGAAGCGGCCGGGCGCAGAGCCGACCTCGCTCAGCACGGCCACGGCCAGCATGCCCCCGGCACGGAGCCGGTCGAGCATCGGTTCATACAGCGCCGGGTCCCGGAATCGGTGGCACATGATCAAATCGACCGGTGGGGTGTCCGGGAGACCGTCGTCGAGGTCGGCGACAACGAACCGGCAGCGGTGGGCGAGACCGAGTTGCCGGGCCGCGTCGGTCGCAACGTCGACGGCCACCGTCGACACGTCGACTCCCATCACGTCGAGGCCCCGTTGGGCCAGCCACA
>JBFHEP010000252.1:0-6404 GCA_041584095.1 Acidimicrobiales bacterium
CGCCGGCACTCGGGCGAGGAACTCACGATAGGCCGCTCCACAACCGGGGAAGTCCGCCGGCTGGATCGTCAGCGACACGGCGTCGTTGCGGTGGAACGTATGAGCTCCGTCCTGGTAGGCGACGGCACCCACAAGGTCCTGGATATCCATGACGATGGCCAGGCCGTTGCCGCGGTCGGCCAATCCGATCGTGACACCGTCGATCACCAGTTCGGCGTCGCTCAACGTCGACGGGTAGGCCGGCCCGGCCGGCCCGGTCGCGGCATAGGTTCGCACCGGGGTGAAACGTCGATCGCGCACGGTTGCGCCCGGCGGCACGATCCAGACCGCCGTTCGGATGATGTCCCCCACGGCAGCGGCGATCGTCGGCGGCGACGCCTCCTCCACCTCGGCCAGTGCGTCGACGGGATCGATCGTCGGAGCGCTCTGGAGTCGGTGGTATGCCGCCGTACTGGCTTTGGCCACCGGTGCGCCGTCCTCGTCGATGACCCGGCGTCGCTTTCGCAGATAGTCGTCGACCTCCTTCGCACTCGGACCCTCGAACGCAAACCGATTGAGCTCCATGACCATGATGTCGAACACGTCGTCGACGTCATCGATTCGACAATCCGCGGCCAATGTCAGCAACGTCGCTGAAGCGTTCAGCGGCTGAACACTGGAGCTGACCGAGTACGACATCCCCTCGGTGGTACGCAGCCGGTCGGTGAGCCGGTCGGTCACGATGGCAAGGCCGGCGGCCACCAGCGGCGACCGTCCCACGACGTTGACCAGGCCGGGCCCCGGCACGGCGTCGACGAAATAGCCCGGTCCGGTCGACGGGTTGCGTTTCATCATGACGGTGGGCCGGCGGGCGCCGTTGCGAACATTGGCGAGCGACGGCCGCAGCGGTTCGGGGCCGGCGAACCACAACGCCATGTTCTGGCCGGTGAACCAGTCGGCCAGCCAGCCGTCGAGTGTTTCGGGAGTCGCCTGCCAGAGGCCCATCTCGGGCAGAGCCATCGAGCCGACACCGTTCGCTCCGTAGAGCACCGCCAGGGCGGACGCCGACGACGAGACGCCGTTGCGCTCGGACTCGGCGAGCAGCACCCTGCGCTCGACGTCGAGCCGGTCGTACGGCAGCGCGGACAGGGCGGCGAGCGTCGACTCGACGAAGTGAAGGACGTCGTCGGTGGAACCGCGTGCGATGAAGTTGGTGGTCGTCGAGTCGACGAAGCCGTTGTAGTCGTAGTCGACGTTCAGCGTGCTCAGGGCCAGGTGTTCGATGAGGTGTGTGAACCCCCGACGCACGAACGGTTCGTCACTCAACCCGACACGGACGATGATGCCGCCGGTGAGGTCACGACTGTCGCTGGGCACCCAGAGAACCGGCATACCATCGATCTCGACTTCCAGCACCTCGTCCGCCACGGCGCGCGCCCCTTCCCGGTTCCCTGGAAAACCATACGTGCCTTTGCGCCGGACCGAAGGGGCAAATGATCCCAGTCGGAGCTGATATTCGACCGGTGGGATGGTGATGGAGCTCCTACAACTGACCGCGCATACCTCGCCAGCCCCGCTTCATGAGGGAGATCTGGGCCCAGAGCGACCAGAGCGAGAGGAAGAATCCACCGAGGGCCGAGAGGCGAATCCCGTTCTTCAGCGAGTCGACCGTCGATTCGATGAGATCGCCGGTGCCCGACACCGAAGTCTGCATTGTGTTGATGCGATCGCCGATTCGGGCGGCCTGGGTCGGACTCAGCGAGTCAGCGGGCAGCGCGATGTCGACGGATTCCGCTGCCCCTTCCTCGAAGTCGGCCAACGACGACGACAGCTCCGACTTGTCGATTGGCAGCCACCGGTAGAGCACATGGTCGTCGATGGCGGCGAATGCCTGCGACGCCGAGGTTGCGGTGTCGGCAAGACCGTCGAGCCGAGCCCGCAGCTCGCTGAACTCGGAGCCGGAGACACCGTCGCGGTCGATCAGGTCATCGGTCTGGTCGATGCGGGTCTCCAAGCGATCGACGGCGGCCGCCAGCGGCTCTGCGGTTGTTTCGGCCACGCTGCTGGCGGAGAACCCGGACCGGATGGAGACGGCCAGCAGGGCGAACGACAGGAGACAGCCGACCAGACCGAGCGCTGCGGCCAAGACACCGGCCAGGCGTGCACCCACTCCAGCGCCCTGTCGAACGACAAGCGCGGGGGGCACGGTCGTGTCGCCCTCGGCTCCCTCGAGGATGGGGCGGGACTCCTTGTCGCCGTCATCGCCCGTGTCATCATGATCACCTTTGCCGCGAACCTCGCCGTCGCCGGCGTTGGCCAGTTCGATCCGGTCACCGGCGAGGTCATCGTCGGTCCTGCCGCCCTTGGTCGCGTCCCCACTCATTGCGCCTCGATTCCCCGGCTTCACGACGAAGCCGACGGGTAAAGAGTAGGCCACGGCGGAGTCGTACCGGCGATTGCCGAAGTCCTATCGTGTCACCATGCCCTTCACCCACCGCGCCATCATGTCCTCCGGTCGTCGAATCCACTGTGTGGAGGTCGAGGAATCCGCCGGTTCCGACCGGCCGCTGGTGGTGATGATCCACGGCTTTCCCGAGAGCTGGTACTCGTGGCGCCATCAGCTGCCGGCGCTGGCCGCAGCAGGGTTTCGCCCGCTTGCCGTCGACGTGCGAGGCTACGGCCGGTCGGCCGCGCCGCAAGAGATCGAGGCGTACGCCATGACCGCCCTGGTCGGCGACGTGATCGCCGTGGTCGACGACGCCGGCGTCGATCAGACCGTGGTGGTCGGTCACGACTGGGGCGCGCCCATCGCCTGGACGACAGCGTTGTGGCGACCCGACCGGGTGCGGGGCGTGGTCGGGATGTCGGTGCCCTACAACCCGCGGGGCGACGTCGAACCGCTCGATGCGCTTCGTGCGCTGGCCGGGGACGAGATCTTCTATATCGACTACTTCCAGGAACCGGGCGTCGTCGAAGCCGAGGTCGAAAGCGATCTGGCCTCCTGGCTTCGCGGGTTCTACTTCTCCGCGTCGGCCGAATGTGACTTCTCCAAGCCGTCGATGGGGTTCGTGACACCGGGTGAACGCATGCGGGACCGGTTCCAGCAGCCGGCCGAGGGGCGGATGGCGTGGATGACCGACGACGATTTCGCCTTCTACCTCGGTGAGTTCGAACGGACCGGCCTCACCGGCGGTTTCAACCGCTACCGCAACATCACCCGCGATCACCACGAGCTGAGCGCCTGGCGGTTCGCTCCGATCACCGTGCCGTCACTCTTCATCGGCGGCGACCGTGACGGACCCACCATCCTCGGTGCGAGGGCCATCGAGAACTTCGGCACCAACCTCCCCAATCTCGCCGGCAGTCACATCGTCGAGAACTGCGGCCATTGGGTCCAGCAGGAGCAACCCGACGAGGTCAACCGCCTCCTCATCGACTTCATCACCGGACTGGGCTAGCGAAATGTGCGAACAGTACGGTTGCTGATCGTGCGTAGTGCCAAGGACTTCTTCAAGCCGCTCGCCGTCGGTGCTCCGGACCCCATGCGGGAGATCCCGATCAAACCGAGCCGGATGATCCACTTCTTCCCGCCGTCGATACCCAAGATGGTGGCCAAGGTCCCCGAGATCGCCCCGACCGTCGACATCCTCCTCGCCAACTTGGAGGACGGCGTGCCGGTGGCCGACAAGGAGGCGGCTCGGGCCGGGCTCGTCGAGGTCGGTAAGACGGTCGACATGGCCTCCACCCAGCTCTGGACCCGGGTCAATTCGCTCGATTCCCCCTGGTGCCTCGATGACCTGACCACAACGGTCACCGAAATCGGCGACAAGCTCGACGTGATCATGATCCCCAAGGTCGAAGGACCGGAGGACATCCACTACGTCGATCGTCTCCTGGCCCAGCTCGAATCCCGGGCCGGGCTGACGAGACCGCTGCTGGTCCACGCCATCCTCGAGACGGCACGAGGTGTGGCCAACGTCGAGGAGATCTGTGCCGCCTCACCCCGCATGCAGGGTCTGTCGCTGGGACCGGCCGACCTGGCCGCCAACCGTCGCATGAAGACCACCCGGGTCGGGGGCGGGCATCCCGGCTACCTGGTGCGTCGGGATCCACCCGAGGGCGCCGACGGCGAAGGTCCCGACTACGGAGCCGACCGCGCCACCTACCAGCAGGATCTCTGGCACTACACGATCGCCCGCATGGTCGACGCCTGCGTGGCCAACGGCATCCTGCCGTTCTACGGTCCGTTCGGCGATATCGCCGACACGGTGGCCTGCGAGGACCAATTCCGCAACGCCTACCTGCTCGGCTGTGTCGGGGCCTGGTCGCTGCACCCGGTCCAGATCGGCATCGCCAAGAAGGTGTTCTCCCCCGATCCGTCCGAGGTGGCCCACGCCCAACGGGTGATCGACGCCATGGGCGATGGCACCGGCGCCATCATGCTCGACGGGAAGATGGAGGACGACGCCTCCGTGAAACAGTGCCATGTGGTGGTCGAGTTGGCCCGCTCGCTGGCCCAACGCGACCCGGAGCTGGCCGAGGTCTACGGCTTCTGAGGTCTCGACGATGAGCAGCCGCCCAACGGTCCCCCGCCCTCGCCGTTCGGTGCTGTACATGCCGTCGTCCAACGAACGGGCGTTGGCGAAGGCCAGGACGATCCCGGCCGACGCGCTGATCCTCGATCTGGAGGACGCCGTCTCGCCCGACGCCAAGGAAACGGCCCGGACGCAGGCGGTGGCCGCCGCCGGTTCGGGCGAGTACGGTCGGCGGGAGATCACCATCCGCTGCAACGGGCTCGAGACCCCGTGGGGGGCCGACGACCTCGCTGCCGCCGCAACCTCCGGCGCCGCTGCCGTCGTTGTCCCGAAGGTCGATTCCGTCGACCATCTGGATCGCGTGTCCGCCGCGCTCGACGACAGCGGCGCCCCCGACGACCTGGCCATCTGGGCGATGGTCGAGACGCCGAGGGCCGTCTTCGAAGTCCGGGCGCTGGCCGCCCACCGGAGGGTGGCCGTGCTGGTCATGGGCACCAACGATCTCGTGAAGGAGCTGCGAGCCCTGCCCGGAGCCGGACGATCGACACTCTCGCCCTACCTGGCACAGGCGGTGCTGGCCGCCCGGGAGGCGGGCGTCGCCGTCCTCGACGGCGTGTACAACAACGTGAAGGACCTCGACGGCTTCCGAGCCGAGGCCGTGCAGGGCTTCGAGATGGGATTCGACGGCAAGACGCTGATCCACCCGTCACAGGTCGAACCCACCAACGAGATCTGGGCTCCGACGGTCGATGACGTCGAACAGGCCCACCGAATCATCGCGGCCTTCGACGCCGCTGAGGCCGAGGGCAAGGGAGTGGTCACCGTCGACGGCCGGATGGTCGAGAACCTGCACCGGGACAACGCGCTGCGGATTCTGGCCACGGCCGAGGCCATCACCGCCCTGCAAACCGCCTGATCACGGCCCGTCGAAGGTGTGCCCTTCACGGCTCTCCTTGCCTCCTTGCGTTCGCGGTTGAGGCGCCATCTCCGCTCCGCGCGTAGCACGGTAGAAGCGAGCCTGGTCATCACTCCAGCGAGCACGTGACGCCGGCAGCGACTAGCTTTTGGTGGTCGAGTCACGGATCTAGGCCGCCACGCCGGCGAGCTCACAAGCTCCGTTGATTCGACACCAGTCCCGACAGCGACCCCGACAATGACGAGGTCCGGGTAGTCATGAGATGTCCGTATTGTCAGAGCGAGATCCTCGACGGCGCTGTCGTGTGCATGCACTGCAACCGGGACTTTGCCGTTCTGGCACCATTGCTTCGCGGCGTCGAGCATTTGCGCAAAGCGGCCGATCTGGAGATCCATCAGCTCAGAGCCGAGGTTGAGACGATAGCCCAGCGGGTTTCCGAGACCGAGGCCCGGCTGCCCGACAGCCTGGTGCCATTCTCCTCCCGGCGACCGCTCGCCGTAGCCGGACTTACCACTGGTGCAGTGGCTGCGGCCTCCGCAGTCTCGTGGGAGATCGAAGACACCGCCATCAGCGAGCCGTTGCTGCTGCTGTCCTTCGCGCTCGCACCGGTCGTGGCGGGGTTGGTGGGAGCTGGGCACGGAATTGGCGCCCGGAAGACATCGCTGTTCCTCGGCGCCGGGGCCGCACTTGCGATTCTCGTCGTGCAGTGGATGAACAGCGGTTTCGCCATCACGTCATCGTGGCCTGCTCTTGCCGTTCTGGTCGCTACGCCAGCCGCGACGGTGACCGGTCGAATGATCAGGGACGGTCGGATGATCAAAGGGGTGTCCGATCGGTCCGAGCCGACCGCCCAGGCTGCGGTCGACGCAGCTGGTCTGGTGGCGCGGTCCTGGCCGGCCGTGAAGCCACTGATTACTGCCCTCGTTCCGTTGGTGCCTGTTCTCGCAGGTTTCGCCAGCGCGGACAACACTCAA
>JBFHEP010000253.1:0-6380 GCA_041584095.1 Acidimicrobiales bacterium
CAACTGGCGGTGTCGCCGTCGATCGACTCCCGAATGAAGTCGGCGTGACCGCAGTGGCGGGCGTACTCCTCGATCATGTGCACCATGATCCAACGAAGATTCCAGGTCTCGCCAGTCCGGGGATGTGGCCGCTTCGACTCCTGATCGAGCGACTCGGCCGCCGCCTCACGGATCCGGGCGTCCTCGCACGCCGTCTCGAAGGCGGCGATCAGCGCATCGATCGAAAGCGATTGGGCGTGGGTCATCTCCGCATCGGGGTCGGCGTCGAAGTCGAACGAGGCTGACCGTTCGCTGAACTCTTCACCGTCGAATCGAACCCGGAACCAGTGTTCCTCGACGAGTGCCATATGGCCGATCAGTCGGGACAGCGTCAACGTCGACGGGGGCAGCTTGACCTGCAGTTGCTCGTTCGTGAGCCCCCAGGCCCGGTCGACCAACGCCGCCCGGTAGTAATCGAGGAACTGCCTCAACATCTCCCGCTCGCCGGCATGGGTGTCGATCGGGGGCGGTGCGGGACGGGCTTCGGGCCAGGACATGGCCCCACACTATCCCGGCCCCGGCCCGACGTCCGGGGATCAGCCGGTCTCGTCCCAGGTCATCAGCACCTTGGCCGCGTCGCCGCTCTCCACCGCATCGAACGCAGCCTCGAACTCGCTGACGTGATAGCGACGACCGATGATCGGGCCGACGTCCAGACCCTCCGACAACAGCGCCGCCGCCTTGTACCAGGTGTCGAACATCTTCCTGCCGTAGATGCCCTGGAGGGTAAGGCCCTTGAAGATCACATCGCTCCAGTCGACGGCGGTGCCATCGGGAATCAAACCCAGCAGAGCGACCCGGCCACCATGGTTCATCGCCTGGATCATGGAGGTGAGCGCCGCCGGTGCCCCGGACATCTCGAGTCCGACGTCAAAGCCCTCCTGCATCCCTAGATCCGCCATGACGTCGGTCAGCCGTTCCCGGCCGACGTTGACCGCCCTGGTCGCCCCGAGCTCCTCGGCCACCTTCAACCGGTGGTCGTTCAGGTCGGTGACGACGACGTGACGTGCGCCGGCCCGCTGGGCGATCGGCGCGGCCATCAACCCGATCGGTCCGGCACCGGTGATCAGCACGTCCTCACCGACGAGATCGAAGGTGAGCGCCGTGTGCACTGCGTTTCCGAGCGGGTCGAGAATGGCCGCAGTGTCGTCGTCGATGTGATCAGGAACCTCGTAGACGTTGAACGCCGGAACCGCCACGTATTCGGCGAAGGCGCCGTCGCGCTGAACCCCGACTCCCACGGTGTTGCGGCACAGATGACGGCGACCGGCCCGGCAGTTGCGGCAGTGCCCGCACGTGATGTGGCCTTCGGCCGACACCCGGGTGCCGACCTCGATACCCCGCACATGGTCGCCGACCTCGGCCACCACCCCCATGAACTCGTGACCCAGTGTCAGGGGAGGCGGGACCGTGGCGGCCGCCCAGTCGTCCCACTGATGGATGTGCAGGTCGGTACCGCAGATGGCCATGCGTTGCACCTCGATGAGCACGTCGTCGGTGCCCACGGTCGGTCGCTCGATCTCGCGAAGCTGCAATCCCGGCCCGGCCTCGGTTTTTCGCAACGCACGCATGGTTGTCGGGAGTTGGGCGTTCCCACCGCCGCCCATCAGGCCACCACCTCCAGTTCCCGGCCGACCTCGACGAAGGCGTCGATGGCCCGGTCGAGCTGCTCGATGGAGTGGGCCGCGCTCATCTGGGTCCGGATGCGGGCCGTGCCACGGGGCACCACCGGAAACGAGAAGGCTGTGACGTAGACATCCCGATCGAGGAGCCGGCGGGCGAACTCGGCGGCCAGCACCGCGTCGCCCAGCATCACGGGGATGATCGGATGACCGTGGCCGGCGAGCGTGAACCCGGCGTCGCCCATGGCCGACCGGAAGTGGGCGGCGTTGGCCGTGATACGGTCCCGCAGGTCGTCACCCTCCCGGGCCAGCTCGATGGCCTTGATCGCCCCGGCCACCAGCGGGGGAGCGACGGCGTTGGAGAACAGGTAGGGGCGGGCCCGCTGGCGGAGCAGGTCGACGATCTCGGACCTTGCGGCCACGAAGCCCCCCATCCCGCCCCCGAGCGCCTTGCCCAACGTGCTGGTGACGATGTCGACTCGATCGGCCACGCCGTAGAGCGCCGGGGTACCGCGACCTTCGGGCCCGATGAATCCGGTGGCGTGACAATCGTCGACCATGACAAGGCAGTCGTGACGGTCGGCGATCTCGCAGATTCCGGCGACATCGGCTGCGACACCGTCCATCGAGAACACGCCGTCGGTGACGATCAGGATCGTGCCCGCTCCCGCGGCCTCGGCCTCGTCGACCTTGGCCTCGAGATCGTCCAGATCGCCGGTGGCGAACCGGTAACGGGCGGCCTTGCACAGGCGGATGCCGTCGATGATCGACGCGTGGTTGAGCGAGTCGGAGACGATGGCGTCCTCCGGACCCAGCAGCGGTTCGAACACGGCGCCGTTGGCGTCGAAGCAGGCGGCGAACGTGATGGCGTCGTCGGTGCCGAGCCAATCGGCGATCGACCGTTCGAGGCGTTTGTGTAGATCCTGAGTGCCGCAGATGAACCGCACCGACGCCATACCGAAGCCGTGGCTGTCGATCGCCTGCTGCGCTGCGCCCATGATCTCCGGGTTGTCGGCCAGGCCCAGATAATTGTTGGCGCACAGGTTGAGCACCGACCGGTGCACGCCGTTTTGCTCGACCTCGATCTCCCCTCGCTGGGGGCTGACGATCACCCGTTCGGCCTTCCACAGCCCGTCGGCGTCGATCTCCCTGAGCGATTCGGCCAGTTGATGGTAGAACGCTGTCCGGCTCATGACGGACCTCCTTGTCCAGGAGCCAAATCATAGAGCCAAACGGCGCAGCCTTGTGCGGCCGACGGCCACCGCGCCCTTCCCTTGGTCAGGGGGTCGGCAGCTCCAGCTGGTCGCGCACCGCGTCCGGGCCGAGAACCGTGATGTTCATGGCCTCCAGGATCTGCACCGCCCGGTGGACGAGATCGGCGTTGGACGCAAGATTTCCTCTCGACAGGTAGAGGTTGTCCTCCAAACCGACCCGGACATTGCCGCCCACCAACGCCGCCGCTGCCACATACGGGAGCTGGTCCCGCCCGATCGAGAAGGCGGAGAACGTCCAGCTCTCGGGAAGGTTGTTGACGAACGCCATCAGCGAGTTCAGGTCGTTCGGCGCACCCCAGGGGATACCCATACAAAGCTGAACCATCACCGGATCGACGACCAGCCCCTCGTCGACCAACCATCGGGCGAAACTCAGATGGCCGAGATCGAACAGCTCGAGCTCCGGTCGCACTCCGAGATCCCGCACCTGGCGTGCCATCTCGGTGAGCGTGGACGGCGAGTTGGTCATGATGTAGTCGCCCTCGCCGAAATTCATCGTGCCGCAGTCGAGGGTGCAGATCTCGGGGCGAAGCTCCCGCACGTGGTCGAGCCGTTCGCTGGCCCCCGCCATGTCGGTCCCGCCCTCGTCGACCGGGAACGGTGCTTCGGCCGACCCGAACGTGAGGTCGCCACCCATCCCGGCCGTCAGGTTCAGAACCACGTCGGTTCCGGATTCGCGTACCCGCTCCACGACCTCGCGGTAGTAGTCGACCTCCCGCGCCGGGGCCCCGCTGATCGGATCACGGACGTGAATATGGACGACGGCCGCCCCCGCCTTGGCCGCCTCGATGCAGTTGCGGGCGATGTCCTCGGGCTTGAACGGCACTTTGTCGGACTTGTTCACCGTGTCGCCGGATCCGGTGACGGCACAGGTGATGAAGACCTTGCGGCTTGGTGATCGGGTCATGGGGCTACCTCCTTATCCCGTACGAAGAAGTCCGGCGTCGATGATTCGCCGTCGGTCGGTGACGGGACGTGTTGCAGGGCCCGGGCCCGGGCCAGAACCCGGATCCGGGAGTACACCTCATCATGATCGACGTAGGTGCCGCGCAGGTGGCGGATCCCGCCGGCCGGATCGAATGCGTCACGGCCGTGGAGCATGCGCCGGTTGTCGAATCCGACGAGGTCGCCGGGTCGGAACGGATAGCCGATCTGGAAACGGGGGTCGGCACCGAGTTGATGGAACCTTTTGGCGGCCCGGTAGGCCCGGGGAACGTCGACGGGGTCCATGGCCGGAAATCCTCGCACCGGGTAGAAGGCCCGGATGGTGAGCGGTGAACCGGGAGCGCCGTGGTCGATCATCGGGCCGACCCAGCGGTGGTCGTGCTCCCGGGACCGGTTGAAGAACACCCAGTCGAGCGAGGTCAGCGCCTCGTAGATGTCGGGTTCCTCGGCCTCGAGGTGGGCGACCAGAGCCGCCCCGTCCGTCATCCGGCTCCACCCGCCGCCGACCGTGTTGGCCACGCAGTGGAGGAACTGGAACCCGGGGGGGATCTCGCGAGTGGGGAGGTCGGCGTGGGGCCCGAGACGCAGGCCGGTGTTGGCAGTGGTGTTCTCGAAGTTGCCGGAGATCTCGGCCCTGACGTTCCAGACCGCGCCGAAGTTGGTGTCGCGCCGGACGCCGATGAGATCGGTCACGGCGACCAGGCCCTCGACGCCGAGATTGCCCCCGTCCGGGACAAGTGGGGGAACATTGCCGAGCCGGGCCAGTCCGTAGACGACCATCGCCTCGAGAAACGACAGCAGCTCGTCGCCATCGCCCGCCAGGACGGCGGCGCCGTCGAACGTCGGCGGTTCCCGGAACTCCTCGGCGGTCCAGCTCACAGAGGTCGGGATGGCGGCCTCGGCCCGATGACCGCCGGTGGCGACGTGATGAAGCCAACCGGGGTGGAGAGCGCCGCCGAACCCGTCGCTGAAATCGATCCGCAGGGCACCGTTGGACGTGAGTTCGACGGTGGTCATCGAGAGCGAGTCGTCGAAATCGGCAGGGTCGATGGTGCTTTCCCGGGTGGTCGGGTCGGTTGCCCCGTCGGCGACGATCGACTCCCTCAGCCACCAGGAATAGGCCGACAGGGTCGCGCCGTCGGCCCATTCGAGCCGTACGAAATCGCCCTCGATCGATGCGACGGAGATCGGGATCCACGGATATCGATAGAAGTCCGGGGTGGGAATCGTCGGTTCCGAGCCGTACACGTTGCTCCTTGAATCGATCCGGCAGTGGCCGGTCGAACGCGTCCCGCTTGATGGGACGTCCTGTGATACGGTACGAGTGTATGGCCGACAGGAGTGGATCGTCAAGCGTCGAGTCCGGCCCGATCGAACGGGCCTTTGCCATGCTGCAGACGGTTGTGGCGGCCGGTGTGCCGATCGGCGTCCGGGAGCTAGGCCGTCGCACTGGGCTGCCTCGATCCACGGCATCGCGTCTCGTCGGCCAGCTCAACGCGATCGGCATGGTCGAGCGCACCGCGGACGGCCTCGTCATGCCCGGCAGCGCCCTGGCAACGCTGGCCATCGACGGACCGCAACCGCTCCTTCGTGACCGCCTCCGACCCCTGCTGGTTGCATTGGCCGACGGTTTCGGTGAATCCGCCACAATCGCCGTCGATGATGGTGACGCCGTGCTGTATATCTCGCAGGTCGATGCCGACAACGCCGTCACCGCCCCGGACGTGGAGGCGGAACGCCATCCCTTCCATGTCGTGGCCCACGGTCTGGCGCTCATGTCGCACTGGTCGTCCGAGCGGCTCGACGACTATCTGTCCGGCGCGCTGGACGCACCGACCGCCCGATCGATGACCGACCCGACGGCGATCCGGAGACGGCTGAAGCGAATTCGCGACGACGGGTATGTCTGGACCGAGGAGGAGTTCGACATCGGCGTGAACGGTCTGGCGGTGCCGATCGTGACCGAAAACGGCCCCGTGGCCTCGATCGGAATCTACGGGCCCTCGTACCGGCTCTCGCCGACAGCCCGTCCGGGTCTCGCCGACGCCCTCACCGAAACGATCGCTCGCCAAACCGTCGGTCTCCTGTGACGGTGAGGGATCACGGCCGAACATGGAGGGACTCCCGATGACCTCGACGATCACCGTCACCGAAAACGGTCTGAACGTTCACCTTCCCGAGTTCGACCGTCCCGCACCGATTTCCTGGCACTGGCTCCGCGATCACGATGAGAGCGAAGTAGGCCAGGACCCGACCACGAAACAACGTCGAGTCGACACCTTCGCCCTGGGCGAGGTGCCGCCGGGGGCCGTTTCATTCGACGAGGGGATCGTCACGGTGACCTGGGCCAATGGCCAAGTTTCGAGGTGTTCGCAGGGCCTGCTCGAATCGGTGGCCGCCGAATGCCTCGCCACCGACTGGCAAAGCCGCCCCGAACTGATGCCGGATCTTCCCACCGGCGTCGTCTTGTGGCCCGATCCGTCGCTCGGACCGGAAGAGG
>JBFHEP010000254.1:0-6361 GCA_041584095.1 Acidimicrobiales bacterium
CAACAGCCAGCGGTAGGCGAGGGGCGTCCGGATCAACCGGGCGCCCCCGTACCGCGTCCCGCCGAGCACGTGGCCCCATCGAACTTTCCGGTCCGCACGACCCCCTCCCACCGAACTTTTCGACCTGCACGACCCCGAAAAGGGTCGGTGGGGGCGAAAAGTTCGGGCGGTAGGGGCGGGCGAGCGGAGAATGTCAGCGCACAGTCAGTCGACCCAGCGGGTGCCGGTCCAGCGAAGCTTGATGTCGACTCGGGAGGGCACGACATCGGAGATCCCCGAGTTGTCGAGTTCGGCCCGGTAGCGGATGACCGGGTGTTCGCCGTCGAGATCAAGGTCGACGGCGGCGAGACCCGAACATTCAACCTTGGGGACCGCCTGCTCAGGCGCACTGACCGGGGGGAACAGTTGGGTGCCGTCCGCGTAGGTCAGCCGCCCCTCGCCGTCGATCCTCGGGTGGCGGCGAGCCGAATCACGGTAACGCAGCGGTTTCCGATCCCGACGCAGGACGGCGGCCTGGGTGTTGTTGGCCAGTTGACAGGCCACCTTCTTGCCCTGCTTGAGGCGGCTCAGCACCTTCGAGAATCCCGTGTGGGTCTTGACGTTGAAGCTGACCTTCGCCGCCACGGACGATTCGTCGTCCGCCGCATCGGCGCCCTCGACCGGCAGCATCTCCAGATAGTCGAGCGAGTCGATCAGCGCCATCGGTGAGCAGACGAACTCGGCCAGACGACCGTCGAGTGCCGTCCGAGCACTGTGATGATGCACGTCGCCGGCGAGAACGACGGTCGGGAGATCCCGGTCCGCCCGCCTGTTGAGGTTGGCCCAAAGCTTCCGGTACTGGGCCCGGTAGTCTTCCGGGCCGACTTCGAGCGACTCGTTGAACCAGCCGTTCGGGGACAGTGCCCCGATGATCGGTTTGGCCAGCGCCAGAACCACGAGATGGTCCCGCTCGAGAATCCCGGCCAGCCGATCGAAGTCCTCGTCGAGCAGAAATCGGGCCCGGCCCGACACGTCGCGCAACGCCATCGTGCGATGCCACCGGGTGTCGACCATGGCGACGGTGGCTCCGGGGAACTCGATCGTCTGGACCGCGTTCGGTGACACCTTCGGCTCGAACTCGTCGAACGCCCGGTTGTCCGCCGACTGGAACGCCATGAAGGCGGCGCCGGCGGCGCATCCCCAGGCGCCGTGATGATAGGGGTGGGGTTTCTCCGAGCTGTTGAAGAAGTAGCGCTTCACCTGGGCCGCCACCCGGGAGATCGTGTGCACCGGCAAGGTGGCCATGCTTGCCCTCGGGTAGTTGTTCCAGAACTCGTGGTCGTCGGGGATGAAGTGGTTCGACCCCTGCGACAGGATGGTAGGCAGTCCGCTGGGATGGGGCGTCAGGCCGAGCGCGACCCGATACCGGTTGATGATCTCCCGATGGGGGTCGATGGTGGGCTTCCACCCGTGCTTCCACGGATCGTCGACGTAGAGCTGATCGCCCAGCCAGAACTGGTAGATCGGCCCGTGGGGGCCGGCCCGAAGACGACCGTGGGCCGAGTCGAGGAACGAAGCTCGGTGGCCGGCCTTCACCTTCTCGGCCGACACGCCATGGCACGAGCCGAACACCAACCGGGCGGTCGTGGTCTCGGGACCGGGGGTGGTCGCCCCGAAGCAGTGGACGAGCGACTCCTCGCCTCGCTTCACGTCGATCCGGTAGGAAGTGCCGGCTTCCAGTCCGTCGACGACCGTCTTGGCGTAGGTGATCTCGGGGATGTCGCCCAGCCTTCCCCGGGCCTCATGCCAGCGTCGGGCCACGCTGGCCGAGTGAGGGGTCGTGGTGTGCCATTGAGAGATCTCCGCCTTGGACACGGGAACCGCCTGCTCGTCGCCGTCGAGCGACACGTGGAGGTGCAGAACTTCGGGCGGCGGTTCGGGCTCGGCGACGAGCACGAGGACGGTGAGACGATCCTGCTGTGGCGTGATGGTGTAGGCGATGGCCACGGTTCCCTCCCGAGGACGTAGCTGGTGGAGTCGGGATCTCTCTGTGTTTTCAGACGGTCTCAATCCGCCGCTGATACACCGAGGAACTGATCACCTGGGGGCTCGGTTCCCGCAAGCTCCTAGCCTGGAGGGCGTGGGTGATCCGGCCGATGCCTCGAACTCCGCCGACGGGCTGCCGATCGGCGCCGACGGTGTTTTCGACCGCCTTCCGGTCGAGGAGGTGGTGCCCGAGCTCCGGGTGGCGTTGGCCGACCGGCGGACCGCGCTGCTGGTCGCACCTCCGGGGTCGGGCAAGACGACCATCGTCCCGCTTCGGCTGCTCGACGAACCATGGCTCGATCGCCGCCGCATCCTCGTTCTCGAACCACGGCGGCTGGCCACCCGGGCCGCAGCCCATCGCATGGCGTCGCTGCTCGGCGAGCGGGCAGGCCGAACGGTCGGCTTCACGACGCGTGACGATCGAGTTGTCAGCGCAGAAACCCGGATCGAGGTGGTGACCGAGGGCGTTCTGACCCGGCGGTTGCAGAACGACCCGGAGCTGTCCGGCGTCGGTGCGATCCTGTTCGACGAGTTCCATGAACGGAACCTGCAGACCGACCTGGGGCTGGCGCTGACCCTCGACGTCGCCCAGTCGATCCGCCCCGACCTTCGAGTGCTGCTCATGTCGGCCACGATCGACGCCGAGCAGATCTCGGGCGCACTGTCGGACCACCTGGATCAGCCGGTACCCGTCGTCACATCGGCCAGTCGAGAACACCCGATCGACGTCCGCTACACACCGGCGAAGCCGCCGGGTGGGGGCCGTCGACCGCGACGGCCTCGCCACAACCGGCGGGACCTCGTCGCCCACGTCACCTCCGTGGTTCACCGGGCGCTGGACGAGGAGGTGGGCGACGTGCTCGTCTTCCTCCCCGGGATCGGTGAGATCAACGCCGTGGCCGACGAGCTGGACGCCGGGGGTGTTCCGGCCGAGATCCACCGGCTCCACGGAGGTTTGTCGCTCGACGAGCAGGACGGGGCGCTGCAGCCCTCCATGCGGCGCAAGGTCGTTCTGTCGACCGACATCGCCGAGACCAGCCTGACCGTGGAGGGGGTGAGGATCGTGGTCGACTCGGGGTTGGCCCGCAAGCCTCGCTTCGACACCCGGACCGGGATGACCCGCCTCCAGACCGTGTCGATCTCTCAGGCCTCGGCCGACCAACGCGCAGGGCGGGCCGGGCGAACCGAACCGGGTGTCGTCTACCGGCTGTGGTCGAAGATGGAGCACGCGGGCCGGGATCGCCGGCGGGCGGCGGAGATCACGCAGGTCGATCTCACCGGGCTGGTTCTCGAACTCCGGGCGTGGGGCCTCCGCAGTCCGGAGTCGCTGTTCTTCCTCGACCGTCCATCGGCCGGCATCTGGGCCGAGGCCGAGGAGCTGCTCGACGATCTCGGCGCACTCGACGACGCCGGCCTGCTCAACGAACTCGGCCACCGGATGGTGTCGCTACCGGCCCACCCCCGCCTCGCCCGTATGATCCTGGACGCCGAGACCGAGGCCGATCAGCACCTGGCCTGCATGATCGCCGCACTGCTCGACGAGCGTGATCCACTGGCCGGGAACCGCCCCCATCCCCCGGCCGACCTCGGCCTGCGGATACACCTGTTGGCCGGCAGCGTGCCCCGCCACGACCTCACCGTCGACCGGCGTGCGCTTCGCCGGGTGCTGCGCACCACGGAGGATCTTCTGCGACGAACCGGGCTCGATGGCGGTCGCCACTCACCCGAGGGCGTCGACGCCGGGCGGGTCGGTCGTATCCTCGCCCTCGCGTTTCCCGATCGGCTGGCGGTGGCCCGGGGCAGCCGGGGCCGATTCCAACTCCGCACCGGTACAACCGCCTGGGTGGCCGACGGCGATTCGCTGTCGAACGAGCAGTTCCTGGTGGCCGCCGACCTCGACGGCAAGCGGGCCGACGCCCGCATCCGGCTGGCCGGGGCGCTCGATCAGGTCGACGTGTTCGATCGCTTCCATCGACGGATCGAGACGCAGGTCAAGCTGGTGGCCGACGACGGACGGGTCATGGAGCACCGCATCTCCCGCATCGGCGGGGTCGTGCTGGCCGAGGCCAAGCGTCGGGCCGAACCCGGCGAGGATGCGGCGGCCGTGCTGAGCGAGCTGATCCGCCGCGACTTCGATCTGCTCGACTGGGGCGGAGAGCGGGTGTCGCCACCGACCCGGTCCACGAAAACCGACCGGAAACGGAAGGGCAAGCGCAAAGGCAGGGGAACGGGGAAAGGTAGCGGGGCAACTCGGCCCCAGGGCAACCGGGCCTCGGCCCTACGGTCACACGGCAACGGCCTCCGCTACCGGGTGATGGCATTGCGGGAACGGTTCGGAGATCCCTGGCCCGACTGGTCCGACGAAGGTTTGCTGGCGTCGCTCGATACATGGCTCGGACCGTCGCTGCTGGCGGCGACGTCGATCGACGAGGTCAACCGGCTCGACCCCAATCGGATGCTCGAACGCTCGCTCGACCCGGCGCTGCGAACCGACGCGGAGCGGCTGGCCCCCACCCACCTCGAACTGCCCGGTGGTCGGCGACTTCCGATCGACTACCGGACCGAGGGACCGACGGTGTCGTCGCGGGCCCAGGACTTCTACGGCATGAACCGGCATCCGGTGGTGGCCGGTGAACCGGTCGTCGTCGAACTGCTGTCCCCGGCGCAACGTCCGATCCAGACCACCCGCGACCTGCCCGGCTTCTGGGCGGGCACGTGGGCCGAGGTCCGATCCGAGATGGCCGGCCGCTACCCGAAACACGACTGGCCGGACGACCCCTCGCGGCGCGGGTAGCACCGCATAAATCGGATCGAACGCGCAGGGGCCTCACACGGCACGAAGGCTGCCGGCCCTTCGGCGCATTCCCGCCGCCACCGGGTCCGATCGATCGCCGGGCACCCGATCTCGCCGGCCAACCGGTGTGTCCGCCGACCCACCTGTTGATCACTGCTTGCATCACCGTCCGGATTACCCGCAGTGGCTCAATGTTGATGAGTTCGGCCCGATGGGGAGACGCTCACCGAACCCATGGACAACCCACGTATGGTCTCACGTTGCAACACCCCGACAAGCGCCCGCCTACTCAGGACCGCGGCGATCGCCGCCGTCCTGCTCGTCGTTTCGACGGCGGTGACGGTTGGCGCATCACGGGCGGCGGCAAGCGCGGCACCGGCCGCCGCTGTCACTCGACTCCGACCCGCACAGGTCGCGCCCGATGCCCTCGTCGACCGGATCTACCGCGATCTTCTCGGTCGACCGGCCGACGCCGGAGGTTTGAACTTCTGGGCCACGGCCGTGTCGTCAGGGATGTCGCCGGCCGAGGTTGTCGAGGCGTTCATCGATTCGGCCGAGGTCGGCGGCGCCTACGAGCCCACGATCCGGCTGTACCGATCCGCCTTCCTCCGCCCGCCCGACCCGAACGGGCTCGCATACTGGGTGAAGACCGTCCGGTCGGGCTCCGACATCGACGCCGTGGCCGACGTGTTCGCCACCTCGACCGAATTCCGGAACCGCTACGGTTCGCTTTCGAACGCTGAGTTCGTCAACCGCATCTACCGCAACGTGTTGGGCCGGCAGGCCGACGAGACCGGGGCCGCCTACTGGACCGGGCAGCTCAACTCCGGCATGAAACGCGGCCAGATGCTGATGGCGTTCGCCCAGTCGACCGAGAACATCCGCCGGACCAGCGTCTCGGCCCGGCTGTCGCTGCTGTGGGTGACGCTGCTCCAGACCATTCCCGGCGACGAGAACACCGCGGCCTGGGCGTCGCGGCCCTCGACCACACCCACGATCGATCTGATCGAGGAGGTCCTCGGCTCCGACGCCTACCGGGCCCGGCTGGGCCGGCTCTTCCCGGTCAAGCATCCGCTCACCGGTCAATACGGGCCGTCGGCCGTCACCCGACCGGCGCTGGCCATCAAGATCGACAACGTCGACGGCGCCCGACCCCACATCGGTCTCAACCGGGCCGACGTCGTCTACGAGGAGATGGTCGAAGGGAACCTCACCCGGCTGATCGGCGTGTACCACAGCCAGTCGCCGCCGGTGGTGGGGCCGGTGCGCTCGGTGCGGGTGTCGGACTTCGATGTGCTCGCCCCCTACAACCGTCCGCTGCTGGCCGCCTCGGGGGCCAACCCCGGTGTTCTCCGTGCCCTGAGGGCCGCCCCGGTGGTCAACGTCAATGCGCTGAAGGTCGACGAGTACTGGCGAGATTCGTCGCGGCGGGCGCCCCACAATCTGTTGACCAGTCCGGCCGGGTTGTGGTCGCACGCTCCGGCCGGGTCCGGTCCACCGCCGGTCATGTTCACCACGGCAGCCCGACCGTCGGTCGGCGAG
>JBFHEP010000255.1:0-6343 GCA_041584095.1 Acidimicrobiales bacterium
GCCGGAAATGCCGCCACCGAGGAGATACCAGCCAAGCACCACCGGTATCGCAGCAACGACCATGCCGTACAGGGCGAGGGTGATGATCGGTGTCGTGTCCCAGAATGCGTGGAATCGATTCTTGATTCCGTCTCCGACCGACCCGACCATACGGGTCGAGGCTAGCAGGATGTCGAAAGACCGATCTCGAGGGGCATCTCTTCCATAGGTCATTTGGGCTAATTCCCGGCCGCGGTCGGCCGATAGTCCGTCCATGGCCAGGCGATGGCAACTTTCCCTGTGGGTGCTGGCGGGCCTGGCGCTCAGCGTCGTCGCACTGTGGGACAGCGCCACGGTCTCGGCCGTTGCCGATCGGGTCACGGAGCGAACCGAGACGGTCGACGGGTCGGACCGGCGGGACACCGATGGCCAAGCCCCTTCAGATCTGGCGTTCAGCGATCTCGGTGGCCCCGGTTCCGTCGATGGCGGCTCGAATCTGCTCCGGCCGACCACGACGACCACCCGCCCCACCACCACGACCACCTCGACGGTGGCCCCGCCCGAGGAGCCGGTTGGCGGTGAGACCGATATCGATGGGGCCGGAGCCGATCGTGAGAAGGCACCCGGGTCGGCCACGACCACTCCCGTCGACGGCGAGGGAGACCCGAAGGCCACCACCGACGGAGGCGGCTCGTCGTCGACGACACAGCATGGCTTGTCCACCGTGGCCGCGGACCCGGCCATGACCACCGTTTACGACGAGGACTTTGCCGATGGCGAGCTGAGCGACGGTCGGTGGTCGATTGCGAGCTCGGCCGGCAACGACGGGTGGGGTCTGCTCCGACCCTCCTCGGTGAGCGTTCTCCCCGACTCGTCGGCTGCCGGTGGTCATGTGCTGGCCATCACCGCCCGTATGGGAACCGGGGCCGAAGCCGGCCTGGTGGTGTCGGGCGCCGTGCGCCTGGTCGACCACCAACTGAGCAGCGGCCGCTACACCGTACGGGCCAGGGTCGACGTAGACCACGACCGGGCGACGGCGGGTGTCGTTCTGCTGCGACCGACCTCCTCGGATGACGCAGCGGAGACGGCGAACGAGGAGATCCGCATCATGGACACGAGCCGCAACCGCACCACCCGAACGCCGGTCGAATCGACGGTTCAGTGGACGGGGGCCGACGGAGCCGCCTCCACCCGAAAAGCCCACCGAACCGCCGAGGGGCCGGTTTCGGCCGCAGCATGGCACGTCTACACGCTGGACTGGACGGCGGATCGGGTGACCGTCGCCGTCGACGGTGATCCGCTGAACCTGACCGTCGACCCAGCCCGGATTCCGCAGGGGCCGATGGACCTCGTGATCCGGCTCGACCCGCTCGACAGCCCGACCGCACCCGGTGAGCAGCCAGTGCTGTCCAGCGACGTGCGGTTGTTGATCGACTGGATCCGTATCGAGAGGGTCAACGCTGAATCGTCGTGATCTCCGGCGCCGTGGTGCGATTCCTCGTGTCCTGGCCCGAGGTGTGCCGGTCGTCGCGGCGATGGCGGTCGCCTTTGCACTGGCCCGGTTCGCCCCCTACTGGGTTGTCGGGGTCGATCAGCGGTTGTGGTGGTTCGGGGTTTTCGCCATCGCCAATACCTGTCTCGTCCTGGGCGACAACCTGCGCGGCCGGCTGGTGCAGCAGCGCTTGGAACGGAGATCAGGCCAGCCCTGATTCGAGGCTCTTGGCAGCCCGCAGCAGGTCGAGGTCGCCGTGGGGACGGCCGATGAGCTGGGCGCCCACCGGCAGCCCGTCGTGGAATCCGGCCGGCAGCGATATCGCCGGCAACCCGAGCGCCGTGATCCGGTAGCAGACACTCATCCAGTCGGTGTAGCGCTCCATCGGCTGACCGGCCACCTCGATCGGGTACTCCCGATCGGCCGGAAACGGCATCACCTGGGTGACGGGGGCGATCAGCAGGTCGTAGTTTTCGAAGAACCGGTTGGCCCGATCCCACAACACCTTGAGATGGGAGAACGCTTCGTTGATCTCCGCCGAGGTCAGGGCGAGTCCCCTTTCCACTTCGGCCCGGACGGGAGCTTTGACCTGGTCGAGATGCGATATCAGGCGATGGGCCTGCCCGGCGTAGGTGAACGATCGAAGCGTGAGGTAGGTCTCGTCGGCTCCCGAGAAGTCCGGTTCGTCGTCGGCCACCGTCCAGCCGAGATCGTCGGCCATGAGAGGAACCAACCGGGCCAGGGTTTTGGTGATGGCAGGCTCGATAGGCAGCCCGCCGAGGTCGGTGCTCCACGCCACCCGCAGCGGGTGGTCGACCGGATGGGTCGACGGGCGAATCGACGGGAGCCCTCGGCCCAGCGGATCCCGACTGTCGGGCTGGGCGATCACCGACAGCAGCAGTGTCATGTCGTCGACGGTGCGGGCCATGGGTCCATGGATCGGCACGGGGTTCCATGCGTTCCCCTCGCTCCCGACCGGGACCACGCCGGCCGACGGGCGGAACCCGACCACGTTGTTCCACGCCGCTGGATTGCGCAGCGAACCGCCCGAGTCGCTGCCGTCGGCCACGCCGACCATGCCGCAAGCCAGGGCGGCGGCGGCCCCTCCGGAGGAACCGCCGGCGCTGCGGCTGGTGTCGAACGGATTGACGGTGGTCCCGTAGACCGGGTTGAAGGTGTGTGAGCCGGCGCCGTGGTCCGGCACGTTGGTCTTCCCGACCGCCATCGCGCCGGCGGCCTTGATGCGTGACACGATCAGCGAGTCGGCTGTCGGGCGGTGGCCGGCGAACGGCGGCGAACCGTAGGTGGTGACGAAATCCGCCGTGTCGTTCAGGTCCTTGAAGGCCGTCACGATCCCGGCCAGCGGGCCGAGCGCCTCGACCTCGGCCTCGGTAATGGCGTTGGCTCGCCGCTCGTCGAGTTCGGTCGCCTTCCGCCGGGCGACCTCGGGATCGGCGGCCACGATGGCGTTGATCCTGGGGTTGCGCTCGTCGATCCGGGCCAGGTGGGCGTCGAGCAGCTCCCGGGCCGAGACCTCCCGGTGGCGGAACATCCGGGTCTGCTCGGTGGCGGTGAGATCACACAGCTCGGACTGAGAATTCATGATCGAACGTTAGCCGCCTCGGGCGAGCGTCGGCGCGTCAGCCGAGCACGGTCTCGCCGTCCCGAACCAGCAGGTGGTAGAGGTCGGCGTACAGACCGTCGGCGGACAGGAGCACCTCGTGGGTGCCGTGTTCGACGAGCCGCCCATCGTCGAGGACGAGGATCTGGTCGGCTTGGGTGATGGTCGACAACCGGTGGGCGATCACCACCGACGTGCGCCCTGTCAGTGCCCGGGCCAGGGCGGCCTGGACCTGGGCCTCGTTTTCCGAGTCGAGGTGGCTGGTGGCCTCGTCGAGAATGATCATGGCCGGGTCCTTGAGCAGCATCCGGGCGATCGACAGTCGTTGCTTCTCGCCCCCTGACATGCGGTAGCCCCGCTCGCCGACGATGGTGTCGAACCCGGCCGGCAGCGCCTCGATGACGTCGTGGATCTGGGCGGCCCGACAGACCTCGACCAGCTCGGCGTCGGTGGCGTCGGGCTTGGCGTAGCGGAGGTTGTCGCCGATCGACTCGTGGAACAGGTGCGGATCCTGGACCACGACGCCGATCGCCGAGCGGAGTGACTCCTGGGTCAGCGACCGCACATCATGGCCGTCGACCAGGACCGCCCCGTCGGTCACGTCGTACAGACGGGGAATGAGTGAGGTCAGCGTGGTCTTCCCCGCTCCGGACGGGCCCACGATCGCCACCAACTGGCCCGGCTCGATGGTGAAGCTGACGTTGCGCAGCACCGGCGCCGTCCGGGCCTCGGCCTCGGCCGAGCCGTTGCCGGAACCATTGACTGCGGCGCTAGTGGTCTCCAACCCTGGCACGATCAGCTCGTCGGAGCGGGGGTACCGGAACGAGACGTCGCGAAATTCGATGCGACCTCTCGGGTTCCGCAGGGTACGGGCGTCGGGTGCATCGACGAGCGGGCTCTCGGCGTCGAGCACCTCGAAAACCCGGTCGAACGACACGAGCGCCGTGAGCACGTCGATGCGGGCGTTGGTCAACCCGGTCAGCGGCATGTAGATGCGACCGACGAGCAGGCCCATGGCCGTGAGTTCGCCCACCGAGAACGATCCCTCGAGGGCGAACAGCCCGCCCAGACCGTAGACCAAGGCGGTGCCGATGGCGCCGAGCAGAGACAGGACGGTCATGAAACCCCGTGTGAAGATGGCCGACCGGATCCCGATGTCGCGCACCTGCGCCGCCCGGTCGGCGAACAGTTGGAGTTCGTCTTCGCCTCGTCCGAACAGCTTGACCAGGAGTGCACCGGCCACGTTGAACCGCTCGGTCATGGTCGAGTTCATGGCCGCATTGAGATCCATCCCCTCCCGGGTTATGCCCTGCTGGATCCGGCCGATGCGCCGGTAGGGGAGCACGAACAGCGGGGTCAGCACGAGTGCGAGGAGGGTGAGCCGCCACTCCAGCACGAACATGGCGATCAAGGTGGTGAGCAGGGTGATCACGTTCGAGACAACGGTTCCCAGGGTGGTGGTCAGGGCTCGCTGAGCGCCGATCACGTCGTTGTTGAGGCGGTTCGTCAACGTGCCGGTCTGGGTACGGGTGAAGAAGGCGAGCGGCAGCCGCTGCACATGGTCGAACAGCGCGACCCGTAGGTCGTAGATGACACCCTCGCCGATGCGCGATGACCAGAACCGCTCGAACAAACCGACCACTCCCTGGAGGAGTGCGGCGGCCACGATGGCGATGGCGAAGATGAGCAGGAGGCGGCGATCGGAGTTGGGGATGGCTCGATCGATGATCGAACCGAACAACAGCGGCGGCACGAGGCCGAGCACCGCCTGGAGGATCACCGCGGTCAGGAAGCCGAGAACCTGGCCCCGATACGGGTGGGCGAAGCGCCAGATCCGAGACGCGGTTTCGGCTCCGATCTGCGCCCCCTTGACCGAATCGGCATCGCGGGGCCACAACATGTGCATCGACATCATCGCCTTCCAGCGTACGGCCGTTTGCCGTTGGTGGGTCCCACCGGCCCGGCCAATGGCGCTCCCGATCTGGGTGCGCTGTACGCTGGAGAACTCTGAGGGACTGAAGCGGCGATGGCATTCCGAAACAATCAACAGACCAGGAACGGTCCGGTGCTTCCGCCCCGACTCGACCGGTTCGATCCGTTTCTGGCCGACGTCGAGTTGCGCAACGCCTACCGGTATCTGGTCGACGGAGACTGGCGCCGGTTGGAGAACTTTCTCGACAGCTCGCCCAAAGAATGGATGTTTTCGTCCGCCATCACCGGGCCGATCGTGGGGATCGAGACCATCACATTCAACCGTTGGGTCGAAGCGACGAACTCGGCCCGGGCCCGCTGCCTCCACGCCGGTGCGCTGATCCGCGATGCCTACGAGACCAGGGCCGCAGTCGAGGCGCGCATCGCCAACCCGGTCTTCCATACCCAGCTCGGTGATATCGAGGTCGCCCGCAGTGCCGAGCGGGCGGCGACCGACCATCAGGAGTCGCTCAAGCAGGGCGAGCGTCTCCTCTACGATGTCATCCGCGACCGACCCAGCCTGTCGGACCCGTGGGTTCTCCTCCTGATCAGCGGTCGTGGTCTCGGGGTACGGCTGGAGGAGTTGCGGCAGCGGTTCGACAACGCCCACAGTCGTAACCCGTTCCGGCCCGACGCCTGCCGGGAGTACGTCGAAGGGCTCACCGAGAAGTGGGGCGGGTCCCAGGACGCCACCTTCGATTTCGCCCGCTGGGTGGAGCAGGAGGCCCCGCCCGACTCGCCGGCCCGCCTGTCGCTCCCGGTGGCCCACCTCGAACAGGGCCTACTCGACGGGCAGGGGGCCAATCTTGCGGCCTATCTCAACGAGGAGGTGGTGGTCGGAGAGCTGGCCGGGGCACTGGAGTCGTTCCTTCGAGCCACGCGGTCACCGGCCCCGACCGAGGCACTGCCTGCGCTCAACGCCTACGCCCTTGCGGTCAGCGCCGACAGCCCGGTTACCGCCCACCTCATGGCCGAGGTGTTCACTCGGATCGCCGACCGGCCCACGGCCTACCCCTGGTCGCTCTACAAGGAGAACATCCCCGAGGTGTTCTGCGAGATCCGCGACGATCAACTTCGATTCTCCGCCCGCTACTGAGCGGGCTCGGCAGGAAGGCCGATCCGGGTGAGGAGATGTCAGGACCGGTGTTAGGCCGGTACCGTCTGATTCATGGCAAACGACCCGGCGGATCTGTCCGAACTGACCAAAGTGGAGCTTTATCAACGGGCCAGGGCTCGACAACTTCCCGGCCGGTCGACGATGACAAAGTCCGAGCTGCTCC
>JBFHEP010000256.1:0-6326 GCA_041584095.1 Acidimicrobiales bacterium
CTCGCGCACCCCGTCCAGCATGGCGCGCGCCACGTCCTGCTGCGGCGCATCGGTCCAGAACCGAGCGTCGATGTCGACCGTCGAGACGTTGAGCTGGTTGATCAGTGCCTCCGGCGCCGGATCGGAGCGGATGCCGTCGACCGATGCCAGCGCGTCGACCACCACCTGACGGGCCTCGTCCGCGTCGTTCTCGTAGGCCACGCCGACGACGAAGTTCAGGCGGCGCACCTCATAATGTGTCTGGACGACGATCACGCTCTTGTACACGTCTCGGTTGGGGATGATGACCATGCGGCCGTCGAAGGTCTTCATACGCGTCTCACGGATGGTGATGGCCTCCACGGTGCCCTGCTGTCCCTGCACGTCGATCTGGTCGCCCGACTCGAACGGCTGGCGGAACAGCAGCAGGACCCCGGCCAGCGTGTTCTCCAGTATGTCCTGGAAGGCGAAGCCGACGGCCACCGAGAAAATCCCGAGTCCGGCCAGAAGGTCGACGGGTTTGACCGACGGGAAGGCGACCGTCATGGCGATCAGGACGCCGAGGCCAAAAACCAACCAGCCGCCGAGCTTGCTCATCACCCGCTGAAAGCTGGGGGTTTGGTGGCCGTCGAGCGCCCGGAACAGGATCATGCGCACGACACGGGAGACGATCCAGGCCAGGACCACGACGGCGAGTGCGATCCCGAGCCGGGGCAGAGTTTCGAGAAAACCCTCCAACATCGAGCTGGCGGAATCGGTCACCTCCTCGGTCGGCGAGTCGAGTCCGGGTTCGTCCTGGGATTGAGCAGCCAGGGCTACGCTGAGGAACATGGGCTCGATCTACCCGCCCCCGGTCGGACCGAAACAGCGTTCCCCGATCACCGCACCGAACGTTGAGCCTCCTCCCGGTGGGGTCGAACTAGCCGCCGGAGAGGATGTCCTCGATTCGTGACAGCAGGTCGTCGTCGTTGTCGAGTTGTTGGAGTACGTCGAGCGCCTTCATGTTCTCGGTGACCTGCTCCGGGCGGCTGGCACCGGTTATGACCGACGACACGTTGGGGTTCGACGCGCACCAGGCCAGCGCGAGCTGGGCGAGCGTGCAACCCAGCTCGTCGGCCAGGTCGGCGAGGTTCGACACCACACTGTTGCGGTCCGGGTCGGTCAGCTGGTCACGTAGCCACTCGTAGCCCTCCAGCGCAGCCCGGCTGTCGTCCGGGATGCCGTCGAGATACTTGCCGGTCAACAGCCCGCTGGCCAGCGGCGAGAAGGTGGTGAGCCCGAGGCCGATGTCGTCATAGAGGCGGTCGAACTCGTTCTCGACCTTGTCGCGCTCGAACATGTTGTACTGCGGCTGCTCCATCACCGGTTTGTGGAGGCTGTGGCGCTCCGCGATCTCGTAGGCGGCCCGGATCTCGTCCGCCGTCCATTCGGATGTGCCCCAGTAGTGGGCCCGGCCCGACGACACGATCTCGCTCATGGCGAAAACGGTCTCCTCGATCGGGGTGTCGGGATCGGCCCGGTGGCAATAGACCAGGTCGAGGTGGTCGAGCTGAAGCCGTTCGAGCGACGGGTCGATGGCTTCCATCAGATACTTGCGGTTGAGGGTGTGGTGGGCGTTGATGGCGTCGGGACCGTGCATGCCCCAGAAGTATTTCGAGGAGATCACGTAGCTGTGGCGAGGCCAGCCCTGGCGCTGGATGACCTCGCCCATGATCTCCTCCGACTTCCCGGCGGCATAGGCCTCGGCGTTGTCGAAGAAGTTGACGCCGGCGTTGTAGGCCTCGACCATGCAGGACTCGGCCAGCTCGATGTCGAGCTGGTTGCCGAACGACACCCACGAACCGAACGACAACACGCTCACCTTCAGGCCGGATCGTCCGAGGTGGCGGTAGGTCATGTCGGTCATCGTTTCTCCTTCATGGTTGCTTCCGACATACCGTACCCGCCCGCGGCCATACCGAACCCTCCAACTTTTCGGCCACGCCGGCGATCTGGAAGGATTTGCGCGCGCCGTCCGCGCGCAAACGCTGCCAGTTCCGGAGCAGGGACAGTGGGAGCACCCCGGGATCAGGCGTGGATGGCGCGGGGTCAGGCGTGGATGGTGTGACCCAGCGCGGCGGCTGCAGCCTCGGCCAGGCCCTCGCCGACGGTGGGATGGGCGTGGATCGTGTCGGCGATGTCCTCCAGCCGCGCTCCCATCTCGAGGGCCAGCCCGAAAGCGGCAGCCAGTTCGGCCACGCCCTGGCCGACGGCCTGGATGCCGACGACGAGGTGGTTGTCGGCCCGGGCCAGGATCCGGATGAAGCCGGCGTCGGCCGGCGACGCACTCTGGTCGGGGCGCAACGTCATGGAACGGCCGTTGGCCGCCAGCGTAAATCGGCCCTCGACGGTCTCCACGCCGTCGGCGCCGAGTTTGTCGGCGGCCTCATCGGGGCCCAGACCGACCGACACGATTTCCGGGTCGGTGAACACGATGGCCGGGATGGCTCTGGCGTCGAACACGGTCGGTTCGCCGGCGATGGCCTCGGCCACGACCTCACCCTGCTTCATGGCCCGGTGCGCCAGCATGGGCTCCCCGGTGACATCACCGACCGCCCACACGTGCTTCATCGACGTGTGACAGCGCTCGTCGATGGCCACAAACCGGCCGTTCATGGTCAGGCCCAGGTTCTCAAGCCCCCACCCGTCGGTGACCGGACGACGACCGACCGTTACCAGCACCCGATCGGCGGGCAGGGTGCGGCGCTCGTTGCCGTAGTCGGCACCCCCGACCTCGACCAGCAGACCGCTGGGGTCGAGCCCGAGGGCCCGGGCGCCGGTCAGCACCTCAACGCCGAAGCTCTTGAGCTTTCGACCAACCGGCATCGTGAGGCGGCGGTCGTAGAGCGGCAGGATCTGTGGCTCGGCCTCGACGACGGTGACGGCGGAGCCCAGTTTGGCGAACGCCTCCCCCAGCTCCAGTCCGATGTAGCCTCCGCCGACGACCACCAACCGTTCGGGAACCTCTTGCAGCGCCAACGCCTCGGTCGAGGAGATCACCGCTCCGAACGCCGTCTCCCCGAACGGGAGGTGAGGGAGCTCGATCGGCGCCGAGCCGGTGGCGACCACGACGTGTTCTGCGGCGATCGTCAGGACCTCGCCGTCGTCGGTGGTGACCCGGGCGGTCTTGCCGTCGAGCAGTTCCGCCCGACCGGCGATGATGCGGGCACCGGCTCGCTGGAGAAGCCCGGCCACGCCGTCGTTGAGCCGGCCGACGATGTCGTCCTTCCAGGCCATGGTCGCCGCCAGGTCGACCGACGCCCCGGCCAGCGAGATCCCCATCTCGGGCTTCTCGGTCTTGGCTCGGGTCGACGCGAACTCGTCGGCGGCATGGATGACGGCCTTGGACGGGATGCAGCCCACGTTCAGGCACGTTCCGCCCATCGGCTCGGCGTCGACCACCGTCACCGACAGGCCGAGCTGGCCGGCCCGGATCCCGGCCACGTAGCCACCGGGGCCGCCGCCGATGATCAGAACCTGCGTGGGCGTGGGCTCCGCCCCTGCCTCGGTCATGACGAGCCTCCGGGAATCGGGTCGACGAACAGCAGAGCCGGCTGTTCGAGCTGGGCTCGAAGGGCCTGAACGAAGTTGGCGGCGTCCCAGCCGTCGATCACCCGATGGTCGAACGACGATGACAGGTTCATCATCTTGCGAGGTTCGAACTCGCCGGCCAACTCGTTCCACACGGGGCGGACGGCCATCTTGTTCACCCCGACGATGGCCACCTCGGGTTTGTTGATGACCGGTGTCGACACGACACCGCCGAGCGCACCGAGGCTCGTGATCGTGATGGTGGAACCGCTGAGATCCTCGGCCGAGGCCCGACCGGTGCGGGTGGCCTCGGTGAGTTCGGCGATCGCGGTGGCCGCCGACCACACGGTGTGAGCCTCGGCGTGGCGCAGCACCGGCACGATCAGGCCGTTGTCGGTCTGGGTGGCGATACCGACGTGCACACCCTCGTGCATCGTCAGCACGTCGGGGCCGCCGCCGTCGGCGGCCGTCGACTCGGAGTCGTCGAGGTGGGCATTGCACTGAGGAAAATCGACCAACACGTTGGTAAGCGCTCGGACGAGGAACGGGAGGAGGGTCAGGCGGGCCTGCGTGGCCCCGCCAGGAGGGTCACGGTGATCGATCCGGTTGTTGAGGGTGGCCCGCAGCTCTTCCAGCGCGGTCATATCGACCTCTTCGACGTAGGTGATATGGGGGATGGTGGAGGTCGAGGCCACCATCTGCCGGGCGATCCGGCGGCGTAGGCCGACCACGGGCTGCTCGGTGACGCCCGTTCGGGCAACCCGGGCGACGGTGGCGCCGGGCGTCGGGCTGCCGGCGGCCAAGCCGGAGCTTGTTCGATCGGCGAGGTAGGCGTCGAGATCCTCGTGGGTCACCCGTCCGGCCGGACCGGTCGCTCCAACCATGCGTAGGTCCACCCCGCTGTCGCGGGCTCGCCGCCGTACGGCCGGGGTGGCGAGGACCTTGCCTTCGAGCGTGCGGAACGGCGGCATCGCCAGGCCCTGGGCCACAGAGGCGGACGTGACCCGGGGGGACCGGGGCTCGTCGCTCGACATCGGCGCGCCGGTGGCGTGCGGCCGGGCTTGCACGCCCGGGGGGTGCGGAACCGATCGGACCGCTGACCCGCCGTCGTCGACTTCGTCGGTGCCGGCTTCAGCCGACTCGCCGGTGTCGGTCTCGACTTCGTCGTCGGTCGCGGCCCACGAGCGGGGTGGCCGCTCGGGTGGTGGAGCCTTGGCAGCCGCCGAATCGGCGGCGCCCGGTGCTTCCGCGCCACCGCCGAGACCCAGACGGATGAGCGGCGAGCCGACGAGCAGCACATCACCGACCGCGCCGCCGAGTTCGGCGACGACACCGTCGACCGGTGACGGCACCTCCACGGTGGCCTTGTCGGTCATCACCTCGGCCACCGTCTGCAGGCGGGACACCGTGTCACCGACCGCGACCGACCAGGACACGATCTCGACCTCGGCCACCCCCTCACCCACGTCGGGCACCTTCACAATGAAACTGCCGGTCGAGGAACCGCCGGAGGGGGAACCGCCTGTCGGGGATTCGCCGTCGGTTGTCTGGGTTTCGCTCATCTCGCCATCCTCGGCAATCAATCCCGGCGGCTAGTACTTGAGTACCCGAAGCATGGCCTCGACCACACGGTCGGGGCCGGGGAAGTAGACCCACTCGAGCCCGACCGGGTAGGGGGTGTCGAAGCCGGTGACTCGGGAGATCGGCGCCTCCAGGTAGTCGAAGCACCGCTCCTGGACCTGGGCCGACAGCTCGGCCCCGAAGCCGCTGGTTCGGGTCGCCTCGTGCACGATCACACACCGGCCGGTTTTCTGAACCGACTCGACGATCACGTCGGTGTCGAGCGGAAGCAGCGTTCGCAGATCGATGACCTCGGCGTCGATTTCGGACTCCATGGCCGCAGCCTCGCAGACATGAACCAACGTGCCGTAGGCCAGCACCGTCACGTCGTTGCCCGGCCGGGTGATGCGGGCCGTGCCCAGCTCCGTGCGATAGTACCCGACGGGCACCTCGCCCATCGGGTGGCGGTTCCACGGCTGAACCGGTCGATCGTGGTGGCCGTCGAAGGGTCCGTTGTAGAGGCGTTTGGGTTCAAGGAAGATGATCGGATCGGGACTCTCGATGGAGGCGATGAGCAGGCCTTTGGCGTCGACCGGGTTCGACGGAATCACGGTCTTCAGCCCGGCAACGTGGGTGAACAACGCCTCGGGGCTCTGGGAGTGCGTCTGACCGCCGCGGATACCGCCACCGACGGGCATGCGGATGACCAGCGGGGCGGTGAATCCACCGGCCGACCGCGACCGGAGCCGGGCGGCCTCGGAG
This sequence comes from Acidimicrobiales bacterium, assembly GCA_041584095.1. GTDB lineage: Bacteria > Actinomycetota > Acidimicrobiia > Acidimicrobiales > SZUA-35 > JAHELU01. Next base: position 5,872 of record JBFHEP010000256.1, read on the forward strand.
ACTATCTGGTCATACCCCGGATAGACGTAGTCGGCGAACTGGATCTCGGCCACCGGCCGCAGCCCGTAGGCGGCCATGCCGATCGCCGAACCGATGATGCCGCTCTCGGAGATCGGCGTGTCGAACGATCGGTGTTTGCCGAACTGCTGCTGGAGACCCTCGGTGCAGCGGAACACACCACCGAAATAGCCGGCGTCCTCCCCGAACGACACGACCCGCTCGTCGCGCGTCATCATCACGGCCAGCGCATCGCGAATCGCCTGGATCATGGTCATGGACCTGGTCTCAGACACGGCGAGTTCCTTTCAAGGAACTCGAGGCCGAACCGAAGGTGAGGCACATCATGGTCATGGACTTGGTCTCAGACACGGCGAGTTCCTTTCAAGGAACTCGAGGCCGAACCGAAGGTGAGGCACATCATGGTCATGGACTTGGTCTCAGACACGGCGAGTTCC
>JBFHEP010000257.1:0-6323 GCA_041584095.1 Acidimicrobiales bacterium
CTCGACGCCGACGATCAGCGGCGGGTCTCGGTCCTGGCCGGCTTGTTGCGGGTGGCGATCGGCCTCGACCGGGGTCATCAAGGATCGGTCGAAGATGTCGTCGTGTCGATGTCCGATGGGCCGCCGCCGATCGAGCAACCGCAGGCACGGGCCGACAGGCCCTGGCTGATCCTTCGCCCGGTGGCCGCGCACAGCGACCTCGATCTCGACCTGGAGATCTATTCGGCGCAGGAGCGCTCCGCTCTGCTGGCGGAGGCATTGGATCTCAATGTTGCGGTCCTCGACGTCGTCGCCGGTCCCTCGCCGCCCGGCGTCGGCGCAGATTGACAGCTTCTCAGTCGACTGGCTAGCTTGCTGGGAGGTCCGATGCAGCCGTATGCGTCGACCGAGAAGGGGAGAAACAGATGACGTTCCACCGATTGCGCGCTCTCTTTGCGCTTCTCTTGGCGCTGTCGCTGGTGGCAGCGGCCTGTGGCGGCTCCGACGAGTCGGACTCGACCACTGATGAGGGCGAAGCCGAAACGGCCACCGAGGACACGGCGGCCGACGCCGGCGAGGAGCCCGCCGATGCAGGTGACGAGGGTAGCGACGCCGGTGACGCGGGCGCCGTCGAGGGTGATCCCGTGGCCGGCGGAACGCTGGTCATCGGCAGCACCCAGGTGCCCCGCCACCTGAACGGCGCCGTGCAGTCCGGCTACGCCACGGCGGTCCCCGGCACCCAGTTGAACGCCGGTCTGCTGCTCTACGACGCCGAATGGAACCCGCAGCCCTACCTGGCAGAAAGCTGGGAGGTGGCTGAGGACGGTCTGTCGGTCACGGTGACGATCGTCGACAACGCCGTCTTCCACGACGGGGAGCCCATCACGTCTGAGGACGTGGCCTTCTCGATCATGACCGCCCAGGCCCATCATCCGTTCAAGACGATGTTCGCCCCGGTCACGACCGTCGACACCCCCGACGACGTCACGGCCGTCGTCAACCTCAGCCAGCCCCATCCGGCCATCCTCCTGGCGATGTCGCCGGCGTTGCTGCCCATCATCCCGGAGCACATCTTCAACGACGGGCAGGATCTGCCGACCCACCCCCGCAACAGCGAGGACTTCGTCGGCTCCGGACCGTTCCAGCTCGTTGAGTACAACCCCGAATCGATCATCCGCATGGAGCGATTCGACGACTTCTTCATCGAGGGTCGGCCGTATCTCGACGAGATCATCATCGAGATCTATCCGGATCCGTCACCCGCCGTGCTGGGGCTCGAGAACGGCACCGTCCACCTGTCGTCGGCGCCCGGCCCGGCCGACATCGTTCGTATGCAGGACAACCCGGACCTGATCGTCACCAGTGACGGTCACGAGGCCATCGGCCAGATCACCTGGCTCGAGTTCAATCTGGCCGATCCGGTGTTGGGCATCGAGGAGGTCCGGCAAGCCATTGCGTACGCCCTCGACCGGGAGTTCATGGTCGACGCCCTCGACCTCGGCCTGACCAACCCGACCAAGACCGGCATCACGCCCTTCAGCCCGTTCTACAACCCCGATGTCGAGGGCTATGACCTCGACCTCGACAAGGCCCGTCAGCTCCTGACCGACGCCGGGTTCGCCGAGGGCGACATCGAACTCTCCATCGAATACATCCCCGGCTTCCCTCAGGGCACGGCCTACGCCGAGTACACGGTCCAGGCGCTGGAGGAGATCGGGATCACCGTCAACCTCAACCCGTCACCGGACTTCCCGACCTGGGCTGAGCGGGTGTCGTCCGGCGACTACCAGATGACCACCAACAACGTGTGGAACTGGGGCGACCCGGTCATCGGTGTGCATCGCACGTATCTCAGCTCGAACCGGGTGGGGGCCATCTGGACGAACAACACCGGTTATGAGAACGCCGAGGTCGACTCCCTGCTCGAGCAGGCCGGGCAGACGTTCGACGAGGCCGAACGGACGGAGCTCTACGCCCAGTTCCAGGAGATCGTGGCCGACGAAGTGCCGATCTACTTCGTGTCGAACCCTCCGTTCTGGCAGATCTACCAGCCTTCGGTCCAGAATCCGCCGCTCAACATATGGGGTCAGATGTCACCGATGCACGAGGTCTGGTTGTCCGAGTAGAAGCAGAGTTGTAGAAGCTGAGCCCGATGCGAACCGTCGTTGCCAAGATCGCCCAGTCCCTCGGTCTGATCCTGGCGGTGATCGTGCTCAATTTCTCGATGATCCACCTGACCCCCGGCGACCCGGCCACGGTGATCGCCGGGGAGAGCGGTGCCGGTGACCCCGAAACGATCGCTCAGATCAGAGCCGAGTACGGTCTCGACCGACCGTTCGTCGTGCAACTGGGCAGCTACATCGGCGATGTGCTTCAGGGCGACCTCGGGTTCTCCTTCTTCTTCGACAAACCGGTGACGGAGCTGATCGGCGAGCGGTTGTGGCCGACCGTTCTGCTGGTTGGTACGGCGCTGGTGTTCGCCGTTGTGCTCGGCGTGCTGGCCGGTGTGTTCACCGCCCGTCGCCCCGAGTCGGCGGTCAGTCACAGCGTCACGGTGTTGGCGTTGGTCGGCTATTCCATGCCGGTTTTCTGGACCGGAATCCTGCTGATCATCCTGTTCGCCTCCGTCTTCGAAATCCTCCCCATCTCCGGCATGCGCGACGTGCAGTTCGAGGGTGGCACGATGTCGGCGGTGTTCGACGTGATCCGTCACCTGATCCTTCCCGCGCTCACCCTCGGCCTGCTGTACCTGGCCCAGTACTCCCGCTTGTCCCGGGCCTCGATGCTGGAGGTGCTCGAGTCGGACTATGTCCGGACCGCCCGGGCCAAGGGTCTCTCCGAGCGGGTGGTGGTCTACAAGCACGCGCTGCGCAACGCCGTGATTCCCGTGGTGACGATCGCCGGTCTCCAGTTCGGTGCCCTCCTGTCGGGCGCACTGCTGGTGGAGACGGTCTTCAACTGGCCCGGTCTCGGCCGCCTGGCCTTCGACTCCATCCTCCGCCGCGACACCTCGGTCCTGCTCGGTGTGCTGCTCATGTCCGCCGTACTGGTCGTCGTGGCCAACCTGTTGACCGATGTCGTCTATCGCCTGATCGATCCCCGGATCCGGGTGGGAGGCGCCCGTGGCTAGCGTCCAGGACGCCGAAGTTCTCGTCGGTCCGCTCGGTGCGCTGGCGCCGGCCGACAGCGAGATCGCCGGACCGCCCGGCCGGCAGGCGCTTCGGATGTTTCTCCGCAATCGGGCCGCCGTGTTCGGTGTGATCCTCTTCGTGGCCGTGCTGTTGATGACGATCTTCGGGCCGATGTTCTATGACAACGACGCCAGCGACATCGTGGCCCGCCCGGTGCTCGCCCCCGGCGCCGACGGCGCCCCGCCCCTCGGCACCGACTACCTTGGCCGCGACGTGCTGGCCGGCGTGATCAGCGGCGGCCGGGTCAGCCTCCTGGTGGCGGCCATGGCCGCGCTGATGGTGGTGTTCATCGGCGTCACCATCGGGGCGACGGCCGGTTACTACGGTGGCTGGGTCGACACGGTGTTGATGCGGTTCACGGAGTTCTTCCAGGTGCTTCCTGCGCTGCTGTTCGCCATGGTGATCGTCGCCCTGTTCACCCCGTCGATCGCCACGATCTCGGTGGCCATCGGTCTGGTGGCGTGGCCCAGCATCGCCCGCCTGACCAGAGCCGAGTTCCTGCGGCTGAAGAACCTCGAGTACGTGAAGGCGGCCCGGGCCATCGGGGCCGGTGACTGGTCGATCATGTCCCGGGTCATCTTCCCCAACGCACTGCCGCCGTTGATCGTGTCGGCGTCGCTGCTGATGGGGGCGGCTCTGCTGTTCGAGGCCGGCCTCGCGTTCCTCGGACTGAGCGACCCCAACACCTTGAGCTGGGGCCTGATGATCGGCTTGAACCGGGCCAACTTCCTGAGTGCCTGGTGGTCGGTGACCTTCCCCGGGCTGGCGATCTTCGTGACGGTGCTGAGCTTCAGCCTGATCGGCGACGGCCTCCAGGACGCCTTCAACCCCAAACTGCGCGGCCGGTGACGTCGCACCTCGCCGGCGTCGACGCCGTCCTCTCGGTTCGCAACCTGACCGTGACCTTCGGATCCTTCACCGCGGTCGACAGCATCTCGTTCGACCTCCATCCCGGTAGGACGCTGGCCGTGGTGGGTGAATCCGGGTCGGGCAAGTCGGTGACGGCGCTGTCGATCATGCGCCTCGTCGAACTCGGCAGCCGCGGCCGGATAACCGGCGGCGAGATCCTTTTCCGGAGTCCTGATGGCTCGGTGATCGATCTCGTCAGGACAGAAGAGGAGGAGATGCGCCACATTCGAGGCAATCAGATCTCGATGATCTTCCAGGAGCCGTTGACCAGCCTGAACCCGGTGTACACCGTCGGCAACCAGGTGGCCGAGGCCGTGATGCTGCACCAGGGGCTTGACGCTGACGCTGCTCGCAAGCGGGCGGTCGAGATGTTCGAACTCGTCCGCATCCCGAATCCGAACGAGCGGCTCGACCAGTATCCCCATGAGATGTCGGGCGGGATGCGCCAGCGGGTGATGATCGCCATGGCCCTCTCCTGCGATCCGACGGTGCTGATCGCCGACGAGCCGACGACGGCGCTCGACGTGACGATTCAGGCCCAGATCCTCGGTCTGATGCGCGACCTACAGGACGAGACCGGGGCGTCAGTCATCATGATCACCCACGACATGGGAGTGGTGGCCGAGGTGGCCGACGAGGTGGTGGTCATGAACCGGTCGAAGGTGGTGGAGACCGGCACGGTCTACGAGATCTTCGAGAACCCGGCCCAGGAGTACACCCGGTCATTGCTGGCCGCCGTGCCCCGGCTCGGTTCGATGAGCGGAACCGCCGCCCCGGCCCGTTTCGATCTGGTCGGTGTGTCAGACGATTCTGGCTCGGCCGGTCAGGGGTTGTCGTGACCGCCACTGCTGGTGGCGTCGCCGCCGGGAAACCGGGCTCGGTCGACGACCCGCTGGTACGGGTCACCGATCTGACCAAACGATTCCCCGTGGGTCACGACACCGTGCACGCGGTGGAGGAGGTGTCGCTCGAGATCGGGCGGGCCGAGACGCTGGCCGTCGTGGGGGAGAGCGGCTGCGGCAAATCCACCCTTGCCAACATGATCATTCGGCTGCTCGAACCGACCAGTGGCCGGATCGAGCTCGACGGCGTCGACATCACCGATCTCGGCACCCGGGCCCTCAAGCCCCACCGGCGCAAGATGCAGATCGTGTTCCAGGACCCGTTCGCCAGCCTCGATCCCCGCCGTCAGGTCGGGAAGGCGGTGGCCGAGCCGCTCCTGATCCACGGCGTGGCCAAGCGGGGACCGGCGCTCGACGAGAGGGTTCGCAACCTGTTCGAGGTCGTCGGGCTCGAGGCGTCACACGTGGATCAGTTCCCCCACCAGTTCTCGGGCGGGCAGCGTCAGCGCATCTGTATCGCCCGTGCGCTGGCGTTGGAGCCGGAGCTGGTGGTGGCCGACGAAGCGGTCTCCGCACTCGACGTGTCCATTCAGGCCCAGGTCATCAACCTGATGATGGATCTGCAGGCCGAGCGCGGCCTCAGCTACCTGTTCATCAGCCACGATCTCGCCGTCGTGGAACGGGTCAGCCACCGGGTGGCCGTCATGTACCTGGGGCAGATCGTCGAGCTCGGCTCGCGGGCCCAGATCTTCGAGAACCCGCGGCACTCGTACACGAAACGCCTGCTCGACGCCGTCCCGATCGCCGATCCCCGACGACGGCGTGACCGGCCGCTGCTCACCGGCGAGATCCCCAGCCCGGTCTGGAAGCAGGGAACGGGTCCGGATCTGGTCGAACATATCGAGATCGAGCCGGGCCATCTCGTGGCCCGGGAGGAGTAGCGCTGTGGGCTCGGCGTCCAGCAACACGATCTTCACCGCTCGACGTATCATCACGATGAATCCGGCACGACCGTCGGCCGAGGCGGTTGCGGTGCGCGACGGCCGGATCGTGGCGGTCGGGTCGCTCGACGAGGTGGCCGCCTGGGGCGAGCACACCATCGATGAGACCTTCGCCGGTCACGTGCTCCTGCCCGGCTTCGTGGAAGCCCACTCGCACGCCATGATCGGCGGTATGTGGACGATGCCCTACGTCGGCTACTTCGATCGTGTCGCTCCCGACGGTGCACACTGGCCGGGCTGCGCGTCGATCGACGAGGTCCTCGACCGATTGCGATCGGCGGCGGCCGAGATGGACGACGCGAGCGACACGCTCGTCGCCTGGGGCCTCGACCCCATCTATTTCGATGCCGACGATCGCCTCCTGGCCGAGCACCTCGACCGCGTTTCCGCCACCCGCCCGA
>JBFHEP010000258.1:0-6323 GCA_041584095.1 Acidimicrobiales bacterium
ATGAAGGAGCGGGAGATGGCGGAGATCGGTCGTCTGATCGCCGCCACGCTGCGGAACCGCAACGACGAGGCTGCAATCAAAGGGATCCGAGAAGAGGTGCGCCAGCTCTGCACCCCGTTCGCTCCCTACCCCGATCTCGTCTGAACGCAGCCCACCTGTGCGCTCGACGCCCGACTACTCGGGCGTGGGCCGCACGGAGTGCACATGTGCCGCGGCCGCCCTCGTTCTGTGCGCCGCCGACCCGGGAACTCGGGCGTGGGCCGCACACAATGGGAGGTTCGACGGTGTAGCGTTGACCGAGACGCATGCGCCCGGTTCTATCGTCCTACCTGGTCGTCGCCGCCGTAACCGCCGGAGTGACCCTGGCCCTGGTCCCCCTCTCTCGCCTCATCGCTCAAGCGACAGGCTTGTTGATCGAGCCCGACGCCCGCCGCCTGCACGAACGCCCGACGCCGATTCTGGGCGGGACGGCCATGTATCTCGGATTCGTCGCCGGATTCGTGGGCGCCTGGTACTCGGGTTGGTTCACTCCACTGTTTCAGGGCTCGAGCGAACCGATCGCCGTCGTGGCCAGCGCCACCGTCGCTTGCCTGATCGGGTTGATCGACGACGTCAAGGACATCTCCGCTCCGGCCAAGACGGCGGGATTGAGCCTGTCGGCGTTCCTGCTCGGCCTGGGTGGCGTCAGCATCATCTGGTTCCGGGTCCCGTTCCTCGACGTCTTCGTGATGCCCTACGACCTGGCACTCCTGGTGTCGGTGGTGTGGGTGCTCGGCATGGCCAATGCGGTCAACTTCATCGACGGGCTCGACGGTCTCGCCGGGGGCATCGTCGCCATCGGGGCCGCGGCCTTCCTTCTCTACGCCGTTCGTCTCGGTGATGCCGAACTCCTCTTTCCCGGAAACATCGGTCCGCTGGTGGCCGCCCTCACGCTCGGCATGTGCATCGGGTTCCTGCCGTGGAACGTCTACCCGGCCCAGATCTTCATGGGCGACAGCGGCAGCCTGCTGCTCGGAACCCTCATGGCGGCGTCGACGATGGCCGTCGGAGGTCGAACACCCGATCCGTTCAGCGGTCAGACATTCTTCTTCTACGCGCCGCTGGCCATTCCGCTCCTGATACTCGGAGTCCCGGTGCTCGACACGGCGTTCGCCATCATCCGCCGGGCAACACAACGTCAGGGTCTGGCCACGGCCGACAAGGATCACCTGCATCACCGCCTGGTCCGGCTCGGTCACGGGCACCGGCGAAGCGTGGGCATCCTCTGGGCCTGGACCGCACTCCTTTCGGCCTGCGTGCTGTATCCGACGTACAACGAGGGCCAGGGCGACGGGGTCGTGCCGTTCGGGGTGGCCGCACTCGGACTGTTGCTCTACACCTGGTTCCACCCCGGCGTCCGGGCCCGGGGGGCCGATCGGGGGCTCGACGGGGAGCGAATGTCCGACATCGCGAGCGCCCCGGAGGCAGCACCACCCGCCATCGAATCGGTGCGGCTGTCAGCCGATGAGCGGCGATCTGTCGATCAGTTGTCGCGGAGCTCGAATCCCGATCGTCGGGTTAGGGTCGTGGACGGAGCCCGGGACGTCGTCGGCCGCTGATCAGGCAAAATCCCGTCGGACCGGCAAATACAGGGGTAGGTGGCCGCAACGCGCCCTCGCTTTGCACTACGATCCCGCCGCTCCGGTGTTGGTTTGCGGCCTACTGCTCTCTATCGTTTCGTTCGACGCCGGTTCCGAGCGGAGTATTGCCCGTGGGATAAGGACGAACGAACGTGGACGCCAACCATCGTCGATGGAACGAGGACTATCACCAGAGCAGCGGCGGCTACGAGCTGGCGTTCTCCGGGGTCATCTTCTCGTTGATCGGCCTGTGGCTTGACAGGCGGCTCGGCACCCTGCCCTGGTTGACGATCGGCTTGGCCGTCGCCGGCTTCGCCGGCGCGGTGGCCAACATCTACTACCGCTATCAGCGCGACATCGCACGGGAGGAAGAGGCTGCCCGGCTCCGGAGGACCGGGCCGTGACGATCGGCGCCGACCCTGCGACCGACCCGGTCGTCTCGATCGGCGCCCCGGCCGAGAACGCCCCAGCGGCGGAAATCGCCCGGGACATGGCCCGCCGTGGCCTGCTCGTCATGCCGATCGTCTTCGCGGTCGTCGCCGTGACCGGTGGGTTGCCCGCCGCCGTCTCCGTGGCTTACGCCATGGCGATCGTCCTGATCAACTTTCTTCTGTCCGCGTATTTGTTGCGCTGGGCCGCCCGTATCTCCCTCGGTCTGGTAGCCTCGGTGGCGCTCGGTGGATACGTCATGCGACTGGCTCTGATCTTCATGGCCGTGTGGCTCGTGAGGGATGCCGCTTGGATCCGGATGATCCCACTGGGTATTGCTATTATCGCTACGCACCTCGGGTTGCTGGTATGGGAACTGCGGCACGTCTCGGCGTCGTTCGCACACCCGGGCCTGAAACCGACGTCCAATACAAATCGAGGACCGTCCTCGATGGAGCGAGGTTCAAGGACGAGGCGACCGCCCTGGTTGCGCAGTGCAAAAACCCGGCCGGCTGCCGGCTACAACCCGGAACGCATCAAGAAGCACCGTCGGAACTCCGGTTCCGACGAATGACACCGTCGGAACTCCGGTTCCGATACAAGCTCGGATCGAGCGGCCCGATTGGGCGACCCGAACCGACAACGCAGACCCGACAACACGACGCTGTTCGAAGGAGCCCCCTCAGTGTTCGGATTCGAATACCCCTCTATTCAAGACCTGGTGGTTTGGCCGAATTATTTCGGTGGTGACTCGTTCTGGGCGCTGAACAAGATCGGCCTGATCTCGTTGCTGGCCATGATCATCCCGGCGGTGATGTTTCTCACCTCGAAGAAGGAAATGGTTCCCCGTGGCCTGCAGAACTTCGTGGAGGGGTCGGTGGAGTTCGTGGAGAACCAGATCATCATGCCGGCCATCGGCCCCGAAGGTCTTCGCTACCTGCCCCTGCTGCTCAGCATCTTCCTCTTCGTCTTCTGGGGCAACATCTTCGAGGTCATCCCGACATTCCAGATGCCGGCCAACGCTCGAATGGCCAACCCGATGTTCCTCGCGTTGATCGTGCTGGTGGTCTTCACCTACATCGGCTTCCGGCACAACGGCTTCAGCTACCTCAAAGGTATTGCCTGGCCGCACGACGTACCGATCGGGCTGCGTCCTCTCGTCGGGTTCATCGAGGTGTTGTCGGTGTTCATCATCCGGCCCTTCGGGCTGGCGGTCCGGCTTTTTGCCAACATGCTGGCGGGCCACATCCTGCTGGTCACCTTCGGTGCGCTCACCATCGCCGTGTTCACGACATCGCTGCTCGTCATCCTCACGCCGCTGACCTTTGGCATGCTCATCATCCTCACCGCTTTCGAGATCTTCGTCTCGCTCCTCCAAGCTTTTGTCTTCGCGATCCTCACCGCGGTCTACATCGACAGCTCACTGCACGCCCACTAGGCGAGCCGGATGCGGCACATCGCCGCCCCACACACCCAACACCCAGCCGTAGTCTCAATCAACCAACCGACAAACCGATCCCACTCCGGTGGGAGACCCCACCCCACCCGGGGTGGTAACCAGACACAGGAGAGAAACCTCAGATGAGCGTCCTCGCAACCATTGGCATGCAAGCTGTTGAGGTGGCCCAGGAAGCCTTTAGCGCAGCCGACGAACGGAACATCGCCGGCGCCTCCGGTGCCGGTATGGCCTACGGCTTGGCCGCCATCGGCCCGGGCATCGGCATCGGCTACCTCGTCGGCCAGGCCGTGCAGGCAATGGCCCGCCAGCCCGAGTCGGCCGGCGCCGTCCGGACCAACATGTTCCTCGGAATCGCCTTCACCGAGGCGTTGGCCCTGATCGGGTTCGTGGTCTTCATTCTGCTCAAGTTCGCCTGAGGGGCGCCGCATGCTCTTTGCACTACTGTTTGCCGAAGCCGCAGAAGGAGAGGAAGAGGCGATCAACCCGGTCATCCCGGAGTTGAACGAGATGTTCTGGGGGGTCATCGCCTTCGCCTCCCTGTATGTGCTCGTGACCTACGTGTTGCTCCCGCCGATTCAGCGCATCCGCAATGAACGGGCCGCCACGATCCAGGCCGACATCGACGCCGCCGACGCAGCCCGAGCCCAAGCGGTGTCGGCCAGCGCCGAGATGGCCGACCAACTGGCCGACGTCCGGGCGGAGGCGGCCGCGATCATCGACGCGGCCCGCGCCGAGGCCGACGCCGAGCGTGAGCGGCTGGTCGCGAGGGCCGAACGAGAGGTCAACGCCATGCGGGAGATCGCGGACAACGAGATCACGCTGGAGCGGGAACAGGCGCTGGCTGCGCTGCGGCCCCAGGTGGCCGAGCTTGCCGTCACTGCGGCGTCCCGGGTCACCGGTCGTTCCATCGACGGTGGTTCGGCCCAATCCGTTGTCGATCAATACCTGACGAATCCCAACTGAGGATGAAACCTATGAGCTTCATCAATCTTCTGGCCGCTGAGGGCAACGGATATCACTTGGCCCATGACATCAAAGAGGTGTACTGGGGGAGCGCGGCGTTCTTCATCGTCGTCGGGCTCATCTGGTGGAAGGGCGCGCCTGCCATCCGGAGGGCGCTGGCGTCCCGCACCGAGCGCATCGAGGCCGAGTTGGCCGAGGCCCGGTCCCGGCGCGAGGCGGCCGAGGCGGCGCTCAGCGCCAGCACGTCGGAATTGCCCGATCTCGGCGCCGAGGAGGCCCGCATTCGGGCCGAGGCCGAGGAGACGGCAACGCGGCTCAAGGCCGACCTGATCGCCAAGGCCGAGGCCGAGGCGGAAGCGGTTCGTGAGCGGGGCAAGGTCGACGTGGCCAACCGCAAACGACAGGCCCGAGCCGACCTCCAGGCCGAGATCGCCGAGGCGGCCCGCAGGGCGGCCGAAGACATGGTGCGCACCGACCTCGACGCCGGTGCCCAGTCCGACTTGATCGACGCCTACATCAACGAAGTGGGGCAGATGTCATGAGTGACCGAGCAGACGGATACGCCCAGGCCCTTTTGTCGGTGGCCCGGGCGGAGGGCGATGTCGAAAGGATCCGGTCACAACTGACCGATGTGGCCCGCGCCGTCGCCGGTAACGAGGAACTTCGGGCGTCGGTGACAAACAACCTGCTCCCGGCCGCGACCCGGATTCAGATCATCGACGACATTCTCGGTGGAAAGGCGTCCGACGTCGTTCGAGGCATGGTCGGGATGATCGTCGCCGCCGGGCGAGGTGACGAGTTGAGCGAAATCGCCGAATCCTTCGTCCACGCTTCGGCTGCGGCCTCAGGGAAGCGGGTGGCCACCGTGCGCAGCGCCGTCGCCCTGTCCGAAGACCAGAAGTCCCGCCTCGCCCACGCCCTCAGCAATTCGGTCGGCGGACCGGTGGAGCTCGAGAACGTCGTCGACCCCGAGGTCGTCGGCGGCGCTGTCACCACCATCGGCGACACCGTCATCGACGGCTCCCTCCGCACCCGGCTCAACCAGATGCGGGAAGCCCTCTAGGGTCCGTTTCCAATCCGTCAAACGTACGTACCGGTAGCGCGTAATCAGCGCACGAATACATCGCACAGCACCCGCGGCGAGAAGAGAGAACACATGGCACTGTCCTTCGATCCAAACGACATCACCAGCGCCCTCCGCAAGAACCTGGCGGGATTCGACACCGACGTCCGCAGTGTCACCGTCGGTCGGGTTGCCGAGGTTGGCGACGGCATCGCCCGGGTGAGTGGGCTGCCCAACGCCGCCGTCAACGAGATGTTGCGGTTCGAGGACGGCACGATCGGCCTAGCCCTCAACCTCGACGAGGACACGATCGGCGCCGTGGTTCTGGGCAACGTGGACCAGATCGAGGAGGGTCAGCCGGTGGAAGCCACCGGTGACATCCTCTCGGTGCCGGTGGGCGACGGCGTCATCGGCCGTGTCGTGAACATGCTGGGTGAGCCGCTCGACGGCAAGGGTCCACTCACCGGTGTGAAAGAGCGCCGGATGGAGATCCAGGCTCCGGGCATCATCGGTCGCCAGCCGGTCCACGAACCCCTGCAAACCGGTATCAAGGCGGTCGACTCGCTGATCCCGATCGGGCGGGGCCAGCGTGAGCTCATCATCGGCGACCGCAAGACGGGCAAGACGACCGTCGCGGTCGATACCATCCTGAACCAAAAGGGTCTCGGGGTGAAGTGCATCTACGTGTCGATCGGCCAGAAAGCCTCGACGGTCGCTCAGATCGTGGCGTTGCTCGACGAGTACGGCGCCATGGACTACACGGTCGTGGTGGCCGCCCCCGCAGGCGATC
>JBFHEP010000259.1:0-6299 GCA_041584095.1 Acidimicrobiales bacterium
CCCGCCGACCGGGTGGACCTCGTCCACCCCGGCCAGGCGGGCCGCGGCCAGGACCGACGTGGCGACACCAGGATTCGGTCCGCCAGTGGGCGGGACGCACAACACCACGTTGTGGACGCCGGCGACCTTCGCCGGGACGGCGGTCATCAGCACGGTTGACGGATACTCGGCCCGGCCCCCGGGGACGTACAGGCCGGCTCGGGTAACCGGGCGCTGAAAGGCGTTGATCGTTATGCCTTCCCGGACGAAAGTCTCCGGTGTTCGGAGCTGATGGCGATGAAACTCGGTGATGGCGTCGATGGCCGCCTCCATCGCTTCCCGCAACTGAGGATCGATGGCCTCCACCGCAGCGTCGAGCTGGTCCGGGTGCACCCGGAGAGACTCGAGCGTCACCCCGTCGAATCGAGCCGTGAGCTCGGTCAGAACACGATCGCCATGCTCTCGCACATCGGCGATGATGCCGGCGACCACTTGGCGTGGCTCCTCACCGGCGATCACCGGCCGGGGCAACAGTCGGGCGAGATCGCCGCCGAGGTCACGGCCTCTCAAATCTAGCGTGGCTAACATGACACGCCCTCACATTCGGGACTTGGCTTGTTCAGGACTTGCACACGTTCGTGGGATCGGGCGCGCCCCGCTTCGAGAAGCCGGAGCCGGTCATATCGAACGGTAGCGTGTCAGAGAGCGACCGGACGCCCCGCTCCCATTCCACACCCAAACCGGGCGGCGGAACGGAGCTCCCGCCGGTCGCACGCGACGTCGTTCCGGCTCTCGCGGGCCGAACTCCGAAACTCGAGCAGCGTTGAGATTCATTCACCAGGAACGTCAGGAGATCCGGATGGCCATCGATTATCACCTGCTCAGCTCACTCTCGGCAACCCTGGAGGATGTCGTCCGTCGAATCGGCGAGGTGGCCAGATCGGCCGACGACGACAACGATCCGGTCGTCGACCTCCTGGAGATCGAGCGACAGCTGAGCACCGCCAGTCGACGACTGGCCAAGCTCACACGGCCCCGATAGCACTGTTTCACCCCGTCTCTGTCGCCGCATGGCGCTCACGCCGCATCCAACAATACACAGAGCGATTCATGGTGTTTCAAGTTAAAATAGATTACAAGAAGTCGCCTTCTTTAGCGACAAAGAGGTCGAACGGTCCACAGGCGTCGGATTATGCAAAAATACGTCAGCGCCCTCAGAAGAGGGCGCTGACGGCGCGATACGGGGCGGCGGATCCCCGATCTCGCTGCTACCAGGTGGCGGGAACCTGGTAGCAGTAAGACTAAACAACCGCTGTCATGCTTTGGTGGATATTCAGAAAGTTTTTCCGCGCTGTTTAGAGAGCCATTGTAACTGGCAGGATGCGGAACGACCGAACTTCAGGGCACCCTCTCAGGCCAAGCGGTTGCGAACACGAACTCGCAGCGGCGTGCCGCCGACTTCAGAGCTGCACCGAGGGGCAGAAGTCGTTCAGTACACATTCCGCGCAGTTCGGGCGCCGGGCGATACAGACCCGCCGACCGTGCAGGATCATCCGCAGACTGAACACGCCACGCTCCGACGCCGGGATCATCGGGTTCAACTCGTACTCGACCTTGACCGGATCGGTCTCGGAGGTCAGTTCGAGTAGGCGACTCAGCCTGAGCACGTGGGTGTCGACGGGCAATCCCGGCAGATCGAGGGCAACACTGCGCACAACATTGGCCGTCTTACGGCCTACACCGGCGAGTGCGGTCAAGTCCTTCATCGAGGTCGGTACCCGGCCGTCGTGCCGTTCGACGAGCTGATTGGCGCACTTGATGATGCTCTTGGCCTTGTTGCGGAACAGGCCAAGCGAGCCGATGAGCTCTTCGACGGCGTCGTGGGATGCCCCGGCCAACGCCTCGGCATCGGGAAACCGGGCGAACAGGCCCGGTGTCACCTTGTTGACGCCCACGTCAGTTGCCTGCGCCGACAGAATGGTGGCGATGAGGAGTTGGAAGGCGTTCTGGTGATCGAGTTCACACTCGGCGTCGGGATACTCCGCAGCCAACCGTTCGTGCGTGCGCCGCGCCCGCCCTTTGGGCGATCGTGGTTTCGCCATGTGATCTCCTCCCACGGATTCGGGCTCCAAGCATACGCACGGCTCCGCCCCCTGCCACGTGGCCCGGACACGGTGGCAGGCTACGTTGGTCCACGTGTCACCGTCTCAATCCGAGCCACCGTCACCGTTCACGATCGTCGCCGTGGACATGGCGTCGGCCGCCGAATCGAGAACCGGGCGACGAGAAGCGGCCACCATTCTCGAACGCGCGGTGGGAGCCGATCACGCCGACGACCGCTTCGAACCGTACGACCGGCCCGATGACGGGTCGGTTCTCATTTTCGGCCGCTGCGGTGATGAGGCCGTGGCCTACGTCGCCGCCTCGGCGTCGAGAGGCCGTTTCCAGCTCGACGTCGCCGCCGATGTCGATCGCATCGCCGAGGTTGCCGGCGGCGATGTCGGGGCCACGATCCTGCCGCTCATGCATACGATGATCGGCCGGGCGACGACGACCTTCAACGGCGCCTCGCCGGCGCCGTCGTCGGACCTGGTGTTCGAACTCTGGGGGCGGCCACGACGGGCCTGGCACGAGGCGCTGGCCGAACAGCTCGGGCTCCAACCGGTCCGGTCCCTGTACCAGATGCGCTGCCCGCTACCTCCTGCCGGCGACTCCACGGTTTCGGACCGCACCCGCCCCCTCGATCCGAGGGTCGACACCGAACGCCTTCTTGCGGTGAACAATCGGGCGTTCTCCTCCCACCCCGACCAGAGCGACCAGGAGCAGCCGGATCTGGATTCCGCCTTCAGTTCGCCTTCTTTTCGACCGGAGTCGGTGCGGGTCCTCGACGCCGAACCGAGCGACCCCCGCGCCCGTGAGCATCCCATGGTCGGCTTCTGCTGGACGAAAATCCACCCTGAGCGAAACGACCGGGTCGCACTGGGTGAGATCTACGTGATCGCCGTCGATCCGGTCTACCACGGCGAGGGCCATGGCACCGGGTTGACCACCGCCGGGCTGCGGTGGCTGGCCGACCAGGGCCTCACGACCGGCATGCTCTACGTCGAAGCCGAGAATGACGCGGCCGTGGCAACGTACCGGAAGCTCGGCTTCACCATTCACGACACCTACACCGCATGGAGGCGGTCGTGACCGTCCGCGACAAGCTCACCGGTTCCCTCACCCGCTCGCCGTGGACACCGAGTCGGCACGAGTGGGCCGATTTCCTCGGCGACGTTCCCTCGTACCGGCTCGACCAACTGTGGTATGGCCTCTACGACGAGGCACTGGCTCCTTCCGCGATCTCGACGCTACCCAAGCAGATGCGAGCCGATATCGACGAGGCGTTCCAGCCGGCGCTACGGCAAGTGGCCGAACAGCGGAGCGTCGATGGGGCCACGATCAAATGGCTCTGGGAGACCGTCGACGGCGCTCAGGTCGAGACGGTGTTGATGCACTACGACCGTCGATCGACGGTCTGCATCTCGTCGCAAGCCGGTTGCGCCATGAACTGCGGCTTCTGCGCCACCGGTCAGGCCGGCTTCAAACGCCATCTGTCAGTCGGCGAGATACTCGAGCAGGTCGTTGCCGCCCGGCGAGCGTGCCGCGACGACGATCCCGGACGGGGCGATGCCGGGCCATCACAGCCGTCGCGGCGGCTGTCCAACGTCGTGTTCATGGGCATGGGCGAACCGTTCGCCAACTACGACCGGGTGCTGGCGGCGACCCGGCGGCTGGTCACCGATTTCGGGCTCGGTGCCCGCCACATCACCGTTTCCACCGTGGGGTTGGTGCCGCAGATGCGCCGCTTCGCCGAGGAGGGACTCCAGGTCGGGCTGGCCCTGTCGCTCCACGCAGCGAACGACACACTTCGCACCGAGCTCGTGCCGATCAACCGCAACCATCCGATCGCCGAGCTCGTCGCCGCCTGTCGGCGGTATCGAGAGCTGACCGGTCGCCGGGTGTCGATCGAATGGGCGATGATCGACGGAGTCAACGACCGTGAGTCCGACGCCGACGAGCTGATTGCGGTAGCCCGCGATGCACGGGCCCACGTCAACCTCATACCGCTCAACCCCACCCCGGGCTGGCCGACCGTCGGATCGCCGCCGGAACGTATCGCGGCGTTCGCCAAGCGACTTCGATCCGCCGATATCAACGTGACGGTGCGCCGCAACCGGGGCACCGACATCGACGCCGCCTGCGGCCAGCTCGCCGGTTCACGGTCCAGCGCCGAGCACCCAGGCCCGCCGTCAACCGTCGAGCTGCGGCCCCGACCCCGACGCAACGCCGCTTTTCCCGGCACCTAGGCCATACTGGTTGGGCTATGAACCAGTGGTTGAACCGATCGCACCCGATGACCCTTCAAGCCGGCGTCATTCTCGGCTACATCAGCGCCGTCTTCGGTCTTCTCCAGCCCCAGTTCTTCTTCATTCTCTACATCGGCATCGGAGCCGGTGCGTTCGTCACCGCCAACAACAAGCGCTGGGGTTACTACCTGCTGGCCATCTGCTCCATACTCATCGCCCTGCTCCTCACGGCCGTGCTCGTTGCGAACATCTTGAGCTTCTCGGTCATCGGCGTCTTGCAGAGCCTCAACCGGATGGTGTTCCCGACGGCGCTGGCCGCGGCCGTGATTCACACCCAGTCGCGGGAGTACCAGAAGATCTGGTTTGACTAGTGGGGTGAGTCGGGCGTGCGCCGTCGTCCTGACGGCGATCGTCCTCACAACCACGGCGTGCTCGGCCGTGACCAACGGCCAGGCTGGTTCCGAGCCGACTGGATCCCAGGCGGAGCCCGCCGACACCGTCGTCTCCCCTGATCCGACAGCCGATTCCGGCAACACGAGCGGGCGGGTCGAAGGCCAAACCAACGGCGGCCCCGGAACCGATGAACCCCCGGTGTCATCGATCGAATGGACCGATTGCGGCGGCGGCCTGGAGTGCGGCTCGGTGCCGGTACCCGTCGACTATGCGTCCCCCGACGGTTCGCTGCTCGACATCGCCGTCGTTCGGGTTCCGGCCAACGGCGATGCCGTCGGCTCGATCTTCGTGAATCCCGGCGGTCCCGGGGCGTCCGGAATCGAGTTCGTTCGACGTGGCTTCCGTCTCGACCGGGAGTCGGCGAGTCGCTACCATCTCGTCGGCTTCGATCCCCGGGGCATCGGCCAATCGAACCCGCTCACCTGCTCGGTGGCTCGTGACGAGTCGGCCATGCCCGACCTCTCTCCCGACACCGACGAGGAGACGCGTGAACTCGACGAGTTCGCCGTCGAGGTGGTCGAGGACTGCATCGCCTCGGACGGGACGCTACTCCCCCACCTCACAACGACCAACGTGGCCCGCGACCTGGATCGGCTCCGGCAAGCGGTGGGCGACGATGCCTTGCACTACTACGGGCTGAGCTACGGAACGTTGCTCGCCATTCGCTACGCGCAGCTCTTCGGCAAATCGGTGGGGCATATGGTCCTCGACGGCGTCGTCGACCCACGGGCCGATTTGGCCGATCTGCTGCGCCAGCAGGCCGTCGCCTTCGAGACCGGGTTCGAGCAGCTCGATGATCGATGCGACGAGCTCCGATGTCCGGCCGGCGGAATCACGGCCACTTTCGACCGGGTCAGGGGTCGACTCGAGGCGGACGGTCCCGTGGGCGGCGTCGGCCCCTCCGAGTTGATCATGGCGTCGCTGCTGCCCTCCTACTCACCGTCGGTTCTGCCGGCCTACGCAGCAGCACTCGAACAGGCCGACGGCGACGACTTCACCGCCATCGAGAGCCTCAGCGACTTCTTCGTTGGTTCGGTCTCGTTCACCGCCTACGCCGCGTTCGCCTGTGCCGACGGTCGACCCCCCTCCGGTTCCGACTCCTACGAGCGGTTCGCCGACGACCTCGAGGATGCCGCCCCTCGATTCGGGGCGACCGTGGCCAACGAACTTCGTGTCTGCGCCCACTGGCCACCGCCGGCCGACGATCCGATCCAGGAGGTGACGGCATCGAGCCTGGCCGGCGTCGACGTGCCGATTCTGGTGGTGGGGAACACCGGGGACGCGGCCACGCCGCTCGTCAATGCTGAACACGTGGCGGAGATTCTCCCCGACGCCCGCCTGATCGTCGTCGACACCGACCGGCACACGGCCTATAACGGCAGCTCCTGTGTGCGCGACCTCGTCGCCGATTACCTGGCCGGTCGCGCGCCTGCCGACGTCTCACGGTGCGGCGCCGAATAGCGCCTTGCGGAAACCGATCTCCAGGGCACCGGGGTTGTCAGCCCATACAATGGAGCG
>JBFHEP010000260.1:0-6286 GCA_041584095.1 Acidimicrobiales bacterium
CCCAGTCGGCGTGGACCCGTTCGCCGTCGGCCAGCGCCGGCGCCTCGGGTCGAAGCCGACCCTGTCGTTCGATCCAGACGGCCAGGTTCACTGCTCGCTCCTGCGGTCGTCGTCTGCCGTTACGCCGATCGAGCGTACTACTCCCCCTCGACGCCGGGCACACTGAGGATCGTGCCGAACCTCGACTCTGATGACGCGATGGCCCGGCTGGCCGACCACGACCACGCCGTCCTCTGCACGCTGCACGCCAAGCGGGGGGTCGATGCGGTGCCCTGCGTCTATGCCATCGACGACGAACGTCACGTCGGCATCCCGGTCGACACGGTCAAATCCAAGACGTCCACCCGTCTGCAGCGTCAACGAAACCTGGAGGCCGACCCTCGGGCGGTGCTGCTGGCCGAACACTGGGATGCCGAGGACTGGTCGAGGCTCTGGTGGGTTCGGGCCGAGCTGCGTTGGCTGCCGGATCCGTCCTCGGGCCGAGTCGACGGACTGGCCGAGCAGTTGGTTCAGCGATATCGCCCGTATCGAGACCGGCCGTTCGCGGAGATCCTCGTACTTCGAATCGTGGGACTGCGGGGCTGGATCGCGAGCGCCACCGACAGCGTTTGACACCCGGCAACCCGGGGTAGGCCGCCGCTCGAACACCAGGACAGGAGTAAGCCAATGACAACCCAAATCGCCCGCGTCACCGAAATCTCGGCGCAGTCGGACGAGAGCTTCGACGACGCCATCAACCAGGCCGTCGCCCGTGCCACCCAGACGCTGCGCAACGTGAAGAGCGCGTGGGTCAAGGAGCAGTCGGTCCACGTCGAGGGCGAGAGCATCGCCCGGTATCAGGTGAACCTGCAGGTCACGTTCGTCCTCGATTAGCGTCACAGCACCCACGTCGGGTGCATCGCCGAAACCGGGGACTCGCTCCGGTCAGCTACATCAGGAGCAGTGTTTGGCCGCCGGAAGGTTCATGGCCGGGCTGCGGTCGAAGAAGCCGATCGGTTTGAGGGTGAAACCGATCGAGGCCACCGGCATGACCGGCCAGTCCTCGATCGCGGGCAGGTGATTGGCCCCCATCACGTACCACAGCACGACATCGGTATTCTCGATCGGGCGGTCGGCCCCAGTCCAACGGGGGAGGCCGTCGCCGCCGGCGTGCTGGTTGGGGTAGGTGCCGGCCGGCCAGTTCTCGTCCCGGTCATAGGGCGTGACCCACAAGTGGTTCCACATGTAGCCGGCCCGCTGCCGGATCGGGGAGTCCTCCGTGGCGAACGGGAGGATGTTCTCGCCCGGGAGGAGCCGGTAAGCGGTCGGCTGACCAACCTGGTTGGTGCGAGCCGCGCTCTGGATCTTCCAGTAGCGGCCTTTGAACGTATCGACGGTGCGCTGCGCTTCGGACTCGGTCGACAGCACGGTCTCCTCGCCGTAGAAGGCGTTGCCGAACGGGTTCTCGTCGGCCGGCGCCGGCACCGTGTTGACCTCGACGACGGTGTTGTCGGTGCCGTCGACCCACATGTCGAGCCTGGTGCAGAAAAAGTGTTGATGGTTCGGCCCGTAGAGATTGGGGGCCAGCATCGTGCCGTACTTCGGAGTCTCACCGTCGTCAATCCCGGCAGTGGAGAGAATGCCGGTCATCTTGATCTCGTTCTCGATCCGGCCGTCCTGGTAGAAGTACCAGTAGATGGCGTACTCGTAGTTGCCGACCGTGGCGATGAAACTGACGACCAGTCGCCGGAGGCGGCGGACCTCGACGTCCTCGGTACGGAAGTCGGTGTGCTTCCACGAGATGCCGAAGTCCTCCTCGTGGATACAGATGGCTTGGGGAATCCGGAAGATGTCGCCCTGGGCGTCGCAGACGTGGGCGTCGAGGTAGTGAATCTCACCGAGGCAGTCGCAGCCGAGCGTCAATGAATTGGCCAGCATGCCGAGGCCGTATTCGCCGACGTCGAAGGCATTCTTGCGGGCCTGGGTGATCGACGGGTCGCCGTAGGGCACGGTCATCTCGGCCAGCGACGCCCGGTAGAGCACGGGCCGCACGTCGTCGCCGTCGGTATAGGTGACGGTGTTGATGACCAGCCCCTCCCGGCTGTGCCAGCCGATGCGCAGGTCCCACCCCTGCCAGCTGAGGTGGTCACCCTCGACGGTGAAGCTGGGACCCTCCGGCTGGTTGATGTCGAGGGGCTTGACGTCGGTCCGCGCTTCGCCCACCTCGTCACCGAAGTTGCTGGACCACTCCGAGGATTCGGGAGGGACCGGGAACACCTTGTGGTCCTCGATGCGGGCCACCTTCCCTTCGGCCAGATCGACGAGCACGATCAGGCCATCGATCGGGCGGGCGTACTGATTGTCGCCCGGCTTGTCGTGCACCCAGACGAGTCCGCGGACGATGCGGTTGTTGGACTCGAGTTCGTCGCCGTAGTTCCCGGCCGACCACGGATCGACGGTGACCAGATCCATGTCGGTGATGCCCCGCTTGGCCATCGCCGCCTGGAAGTCCGGGTCGTTGCGCACCGCATCTTCGGCTTCGAAGAACTCGTCGAGGATGACCGACGGCTGCACGCCCTCGATCCGCACCCACGAGGTGACCTGACCCGACGTGAGCGATGCGGTCACCTCGCAGGTCGAACCATCGGCGTTGTCGAGCAACACGATGTCGACGGCCCGATCGAACTCATCTCCCGGGGCGTGGTTCATCACCACGTCCTTCGGAGGTGGGCTGAGGTTGACACTGCCGAACCGCATTCGTGGCCCGAACCGCTCATCGGCTTTGACGATGCCGACGGCGGCCGTCGACTCCTCCTCGGTGAGGCGGTCGAGTGGATGCGATGTGGTGGTGCGATCGATGACGGTCATGGGGCGCTCCTTGATCGGTGGGTCGATGACCGGCCCCCTCGTCGAGGCCTCGGCCGGCTTCGCGGCCCACCCGCCCGGTGACCACCGCAGATGTCCTCACGCTACGCGAGGCGTTTCCTGTGCGCAAGCTGCTCGGACAAAGGCCGTTCGACTCTACGAACACCGTTGTCGCTTGTCGTAGCGTGGCCGAAGCGGCGGGTCGGCGTGGGCGAGAACAAGAGGTGGCACAAATGATTACCCGTCGCGAATTCATCAAGGCGTCGGCTGCAACCGGCGCAGCCGTGTACTTCAATCTTGTCGGTGCGCTCGATCCGGCAAGCGCCGTTCCGGCTGCGTCGGGATTGGCCGACCCGGCACTTCAACCGAGATTCCTGAACGGGGTCGCCAATGCGCTCGATCCCGGCTTCGTCTTCCGTTCTCCGAACAACAAGTACAAGATCGCCGCCCAGCAAACGGTGCAGTACACCGGCCTGGTTGATCCGATGACCGGGACACCGCTGCCGACCACCGTGTGGGGCTACGGGCGAAACGGTCCGGGAGGCACCTGGCCGGGGATGACATTGCTGGCCGAGAGCGGCGTACCGGTTGAGGTCACATGGCAGAACAAGCTGCCCAACGGGCATCTCGTCCCCGTCGATACCAGCTTGCACTGGGCCTACTCGCTGAACGGCTACGAGAGCTACTCGCTGAAGACCGACGGCCCACCGATCGTCACGCATCTCCACGGCGGTCATTCCGCGGCCGAATTCGACGGCAACCCGGAGTACTTCTTCTCGCCGGGCTACACGGTTCGAGGACCCCGCTGGGTCGCCAAGAAGTACTCCTATCTCAACGATCAGCCTGCCGGAACACTGTGGTATCACGACCATGCGCTCGGCATAACCAGGCTCAACGTCTACGCAGGACTGGCCGGCTTCTACATCCTGCGTGACGACGACGACACCGGCCGGCCCGACAATCCGCTCGACGTCCCCGGCCTTCCCTACGAGGTCGCCCTGGCCATCCAGGATCGGATGTTCACCGACACCGGCGCCCTGTTCTACCCGGCGTTCCCCGGAGATCCGTTCTACGACGACTTCATCACCGGTGAGGGCGCCGTACTCCCGCCGGAGGTGTTCCCCGGTGGCGGACCGACGGCGCTGGCCGAGTTCTTCGGCGATCACATGCTGGTCAACGGGACGATCTGGCCGAAGATGAACGTCGAGCCACGCAACTACCGGCTCCGCCTTCTGAACGGCTGCGACAGCCGCTTCCTGGCCGTGCAGTTCTTCGAGGTCCCGCCCGGTGCTGCTGACTTCTCGACCGTGATCAGCGGACCGCTTCCGTTCACCGTCATCGGCGGCGATCAGGGCCTGGCGTCGAGTCCGACCTCCGTCGACACGCTGCTGGTCGAGACCGGTTCCCGCTACGACGTCATCGTCGACTTCAAGTCGATCACTCCGGGGAATCGAGTGATCATGCGCAACATCGGTGGCGACGAACCGTTCGGTGGGGACATCCCGGGCCCGCAGGTCTTCGGCGAAACAGACCGCATCATGGCCTTCGATGTCGTGCTCCCACTCGATTCGAGTGTGCCCGACCCAACTCCCACCGGCATCGCGTTCGGGCCCACCGTGCCGTCGCCAGATCGGGTTCGCAAGGTGGCGTTGTTCGAGGGCCTCGACGAGTTCGGTCGACTGCAGCCGCTGCTGGGCACGGCCGAGCCGGCCACCGACCACCAGGGCAACCCGATCAACTGGCCGAACGAGCCGGTCTACTCCGATGCAGGGCTCGTCGGTCAAATGGAGGGGTCGATCGCCTGGCACACCCCCACGACGGAGAACCCGGCCCTGGGCAGCACCGAGGAGTGGGAGATCTGGAACGTCACCGGCGACGCCCACCCGATCCATCTTCATCTGGTGCACTTCGAGATCCTCGGTCGACAGGAGATCGTGTGGGATTCGGCCACGACGGAGGAGGACCGCGTTCTCGATCCGGATGGCGTGACCACTCCGCCACCCAACGGCGATGGCACCTACCTGATCGAGCAGCCGGTCGTCCAGCACAACGGCCTCCTCGGCCACGGTTTCCGCATCGTGTCGCACATCCCGGGAGCGGTCGCGCCGCAGCCGCCCCAGTACGTGGAAAACGCACCCAAGGACGTGGTGACCGCCCTACCGGGGCAGATCACCCGTATCAAGGCAACGTTCGACAAGCCCGGCCGCTACGTCTGGCACTGCCACATCCTCTCCCACGAAGACCACGAGATGATGCGGGTACTCCACGTCGGCCCCGGTGCATAACACGGCACCCAAGATCAGACCAGACTACGTTGGCTGGGTGAGGACGGTCTGGGTTCATCGCGATATTGCCGCACCGGCCGAGAGGGTTTGGGAACTGCTGACGAACGTCGACTGTTGGCCGGACTGGGGACCAACCGTTCGCCTCGCCGAACTCGACAGCGATTCCTTCGAGGCCGGCGCCACAGGCACCGTTATGACGTCGATCGGCGTGACACTGCCGTTCGAGATCACCGAGCACGAGGCCGGTCGGCGCTGGACGTGGACCGTGGCCGGCATACCGGCGACAGACCACACCGTGGCGGCCCTGGGCCCGCAGCGGTCGCGAGCGGGGTTCGGGGTTCCGTGGTTGGCTGCGCCCTACCTCGCAGTTTGTGCCGTGGCGTTGCGGAGACTGGAGTCACTGGCCATGAAAAACCACGGGGAATAGCCTGTCCGACCGAAGCCGGCTTCGAGTTCAGGCACCGAAGAAGGCGTCGATGGCGTACTGGTCGGGCCGGTGGTAGGTGCGGCGGATGAGCCCACCGACCATCTCGTGGGCGATGACTTCGACGCAGTCAAGGGTCCTGCCGTCCCGGTTGGCGCTGACTCGCTGCACGTGGACGGCCCCCCAGTCGGAGCCGATCACGGTGAACGGCTCGAGGGAGAGGGTTCCGCCCGACAGCTCGAATGACTTGGCCAGGAAGCCCACGATCTCGTCCGGACCCTTGTAGGTGCCGGCGATCTCACTCCGTCCGGGCAGCTCCCATTCCGCATCGGGTGCGAAGTTGGCGCCGACTGCGGCCAGATCCCCCCGGCCGAAGGCTTCGAGCATGGCGGTGATCTGCTTGGTGTTGACGTGATCGGACATTTGCGATCCTCCTTGGTTGAGCGTCGGTACCATCCTCGGTGATCCCGGTCCGTCATCGCATCGGCCGATCGGCCGATATAACGGTCTACGACCTCCGCGACCACCATGCGACGAGTCGCCGGTCGCGCCCCGTTGGTCACAGAGCGTCGTTCTCGGCGCCGATGTCGGCCTCGGAGAGGTAGCGGGCGGCCATCGTCGCCAGCTGAGCCCGGTTGGCGGCCCCGGTCTTGGACAGCAGGTGCTCCACGTGGGTCTTGACCGTCCGGTGAGAGATGTACAGCCGGTCACCGATCTGTCGGTTGGTCAAACC
>JBFHEP010000261.1:0-6273 GCA_041584095.1 Acidimicrobiales bacterium
CACCTGATCGCCGTGGGCAATCCGCCGGATGAAGACCGGTCGAAGGGTCGCCGTCGGCTAGATTCGAGCGTCGTCCGGTTGTAGACACAGGAACGGACCCGCCCCCATGGACCCCACAACGTTACGCAACCAGCTTCTCGCCCTGGCCACGAGCCATCTCTGGACCTGGGACCACGAGCTGCTGGCGTTGCTCGATCACAAACGGGCCGAGCAGTCGGATCCCACCTCTCCCCCCCATCCCGTGGTCACGATCACAGGACTTGGCGACGAGGAATTGGAGGCCCTGGCCGCCGACAGCGAGTTCGTCGCCCGGTTGGCCGACCAGTGGCAGCGGGCCGCGGCGTACCTGAAGGCCCGGGTGACCGATCCAAGCATCGCCTACTTCTCACCCGAGTATGGAATCAGCGAGCGGATTCCCCAGTACTCCGGTGGCCTCGGAATCCTCGCCGGCGACCATCTCAAGGCCTCGTCGGACCTGGAGGTGCCGCTGTGCGCCGTCGGCCTCCTCTACCGCCATGGATTCTTCCGCCAGCGGGTAACCGACGGACATCAGACGGAACGGTACGAGACCTACGAGCCCGAGGCCCTCGGTGCCATCGACAGCGGAGTGACCGTCACGATCCCGATGGTCCGTCATGAGGTGACCGCCCGGGTCTGGACCCTCGACGTGGGCCGGATCCGGCTGATCCTGCTCGACACCGACGTCGAGTCGAACAGCAGGCACGATCGACGTATCACCGATCGCCTCTACAGCGGCGATCGGCGCCACCGTCTCGAGCAGGAGATGATCCTGGGAGTCGGCGGTGCCAGGGCGGTCCAGGCACTCGGCTTGAATCCGCCGCTCTACCACCTCAATGAGGGACACGCGGGATTCCTGATTCTCGAGTTGATCGACCGGGAGGTGGCCGACGGGGCCACGATGGCCGAGGCGCTGGAACGCATCGAGCCTCGCCTGCTGTTCACCACCCACACGCCGGTGCCGGCCGGCATCGACCGGTTCGATCACGGTCTCATTCTCGGTTATCTCAAACCCTGGGCCAAACGCTGGTCGGTCGACGTCGCCGATGTCGCCGCCCTCGGACACGATCCCGAGGGGGCCGACGACGAATTCAACATGGCTTTGTTCTGCCTCCGTACCGCAGCCAAGGCAAACGGCGTCTCCAAGCTCCATGGAAAGGTCAGCCGCGATCTGTTCGGTCAGGTCGACAAGGGAGCCGAAATCGGGTACGTGACAAACGGCGTGCACGCTCGGACCTGGATTGCGCCGCGAATCGGGGAGGCGTTCGATGAGGTCGGCGGACCGACCTGGGCCGACGGCGACGTTGCGGCCTGGGAGCGCATCGCCGCCATGGACACAGCGGCCATCCGCAATCTCCGTCGTCGGGGTGGCGAGACCCTGTCCCAGATGGTGCAGGAACGAACCGGGACCTCCCTCGACCCGGAGGTGCTGACCGTCGGCTTCGCCCGCCGATTCGCCACCTACAAGCGGGCCGATCTCCTGCTCCGGCATCACCAGCAGCTCGAAGAGCTACTGGCCGACGACTCGACGCCGATCCAGTTCGTGTTCGCCGGCAAGGCCCATCCGGCCGACGAGCCCGGCAAGGCCCTTCTGGCTCGAATCGTGGAGTTCGCCAGGAGCAAAGGGGCAAACAACCGATTCGTGTTCGTGGCCGACTACGACATTGCGGTCGCACAAGCGCTCTACGCCGGCTCCGACGTCTGGCTGAACAACCCGGTTCGCCCGCGTGAGGCGTCGGGCACCAGCGGGGAGAAGGCCGCCCTCAACGGCTCGCTGAACTGCTCGATATCCGATGGCTGGTGGGACGAAATGGCCACCGACATGAACGGCTGGACGATCCCGGCCAGCGAGCTCGACGACCCCGAAGCCCGTGATGCCGAGGAGTCGAAAGCGGCACTCGACATCATCTCGGCCGAAATCGTCCCCGCCTACTGGGCCGGCGGCGAGCCATGGGGCGACCCGTGGATCGAGCGGATCCGGGTCTGCTGGCGAACGCTCGGACCGAAGGTCACCGCGGCCCGGATGCTGGCCGACTACCGGGACGAGTTCTATCGACCAATGCTGGACGCACTGTCCGAACGCGGATGAGAGTTTGGGCCGGCGACCCGAATCGTCTGGGTGCCATTTGGGACGGGACCGGCGTCAACGTGGCCGTGTACTCCGAGCCGGCGGAGCGCGTCGAGTTCTGTCTCTTCGACGCGGCCGGTGAGGAAACGAGGGTCGATCTTCCATCGATTACGGCGTTCGTCCATCACGGCTACTTCCCCGAATTGCGGCCGGGCCAACGTTACGGATTCCGGGTCCACGGTAAGTGGTCACCGGCAGACGGCGTGCTGTGCAACCCGAACAAGCTGCTCACCGACCCCTACGCCTACGCCCTCGAGGGCGATCTGGAATGGGACGACTCGATCTTCGCCTTCAAGAACGGCAACGACGAGCCGAACCCGCTCGACAGCGCAGCGTCGATTCCCCGGTCGGTCATCGTCGACCAGTCCTTCGACTGGGGAACCGACCAGGCACCCCGAACCCCGCTCTACCGGACGATCATCTACGAGACCCACGTTCGTGGCATCAGTATGACCCACCCCGGTGTTCCCCGTGAAATGCGGGGCACCTACGCCGGCCTTGCTTCCGACCCGATCATCGAACACCTCCTCTCGCTGGGTGTGACGGCGGTCGAGCTGCTTCCGGTGCACCACCACGTTTCCGAACACCATCTGGTCAAGGAGGGGCTGACCAACTACTGGGGCTACAACACTCTCGGATTCTTCGCCCCTCACGCCGACTACGCCATCGACAGGGGCCACGGACCGTGGGCAGGCTCACAGGTCGTCGAGTTCAAGAACATGGTCAAGGCGCTCCACCGGGCCGGTATCGAGGTCATTCTCGACGTGGTCTACAACCACACGGCGGAGGGCAACCAGTTCGGTCCGATGCTGTCGCTCAAGGGCTTCGACAATCCGGCCTACTACCGGCTGAGTCCGGAGAACCAACGGTTCTACGTCGACTACACCGGTACCGGCAACAGTCTCAACATGCGCCACTCGCAATCGCTGCAGTTGATGATGGACAGCCTGCGGTTCTGGATCACCGAGATGCATGTCGACGGCTTCCGCTTCGACCTCGCATCGGCGCTCGCTCGCGGTCTACACGAGGTCGACCGGCTCAGCTCCTTCTTCGATCTCATCCACCAGGATCCGGTCGTCAACCGGGTCAAGTTGATAGCCGAGCCGTGGGACGTCGGCGAAGGCGGCTACCAGGTCGGCAACTTCCCGCCGTTGTGGTCGGAGTGGAACGCCCGCTACCGCGACGGGGTACGAGACTACTGGCGGGGCGCGGACGAGTCGTTGGCCGACTTCGCCTCCCGGCTCACCGGCAGCTCGGACCTCTACGCCTGGTCCGGGCGACGACCCTCGGCGAGCATCAACTTCGTCACGGCCCACGACGGGTTCACCCTCCACGATCTGGTGTCCTACAACGAGAAACACAACGACGCAAACGGCGAGGACAACCGGGACGGGGAGTCCCACAACCGATCGTGGAACTCGGGAGTGGAAGGCCCGACCAACGACCCCGAGATCCTTGACATCCGCAACGTTCGTCGCCGCTCCATCCTGGCCACGCTGCTGTTGTCTCAGGGCATTCCAATGCTGTTGGGCGGCGACGAGCTGGGCCGGACCCAACTCGGCAACAACAACGGCTACTGCCAGGACAACGAACTGTCGTGGTACGACTGGGAGAGCGCCGATGAGCAGCTCCTCGCCTTCGTCCGGCGCCTGGTCCGGTTCCGAAGTGATCATCCCACGTTCCGCCGCCGCCGCTGGTTCGAGGGACGCGATCTGCACGGCAGCGATGTCTTCGACATCGAATGGTTCAACGCGGGCGGGAAGCCCATGACCGACGACGACTGGAACAACGGCCTCGTCCGTTCGCTGACGGTCTACCTCAACGGACAGGTGATCCCGGCGCCCGACTACTACGGCAACAGGATCACCGACGACAGCTTCCTGCTACTGTTCAACCCCAACAGTGAGGCGACCGGATTCCACATGCCAGACGGTCTCGAGACCATGAGCTGGCGAGTGGAGATCGACACGGCCACCGATCACCAGCGCGATGCCATCGTCTCCACCCAGGACGTTTGGACCGTGGCCCCGTGGGCCGTGGTCGTGCTCCAGATGAACGGATCCTGACATGACCTCCACCTCCCCATCATCGAGCCCGTCATCAGCAGCTACTTCAACAGCGGATCCCTCTCCGCCGAAAATCCGGGTACTTTTCGCCAGCGCCGAACTGGCACCGATCGCCAGGGTCGGCGGACTCGCCGAGGCCGCCGCCGGACTCGTCCGCGCCCTTCGTGGCTCCGGCGTCGACGTCCACCTCGTATTGCCCGACTATGGTGCGGTCGAGCTCGAGGAATCCGAGACCTTTTCGCTCGTCGCACCCGAGTGGGTCGGACCCGTGACCGTTCGCCGGGGGGTTCACCCTGTTGTCGGGCCGGTCGACCTGGTCCACGTACCCGGCATGGATCGACCCCACCCGTACCTCGATGAAACCGGTGAGGGCTGGCCCGACAACGACCGTCGATTCATGGGATTCTCGGCCGCGGTCACCCTGCTGGCCAACGCCACCAATCCCGACGTGGTGCACCTCAACGACTGGCACACCTCGGCCGCCACAGCCTGGCTCCACGGCCGCTTCCCCACCGTGCTCACCATTCACACCCTCGGCTACCAGGGCGTCTGCAGTGAGTACTGGCTGCAGCATCTCGGCAGCGAGGCGTTCCGTTTCTCCTGGTGGGGGGCGACCAATCCGATGGCCGGCGCCATCCAACTCGCCGATCGCGTTCTCACCGTCAGCCCGACGTACGCGTCCGAGATCGTCACCCCGGAAGGTGGCATGGGGCTCCACGACCGCCTGGCCGCTCTCGGCGACCGCCTCATCGGCATCCGCAATGGAATCGACACCAGCGTCTGGAACCCGACATCGGACCCACTCATTGCCGCCAACTACAAGGTGACCGACACGTCGGAGCGGGCGGACTGCCGGTCGGCCATGCTGAACGAGGCGGGGTGGGCCGACGACAATCAGCCGCTGATCGCAGTGGTCAGCAGGCTGGTCGATCAGAAGGGTATCGACTTGGCCTTGAGCTGTGCCAGGTTCCTCGACACGATGCCGGCCCGCCTGATGGTGCTCGGCTCCGGCGCGGTGGCCATAGCCGACGGTCTCCGGTACTGGCAGGACCGAACACCGGATCGGGTCTGGTTCCTCGACGGCTACGACGAACCCCTGGCCCACCGCTTGTTCGCCGGAAGTGACCTGTTCCTCATGCCGAGCCGCTTCGAGCCGTGCGGTCTGGCCCAGATGCAGGCGATGGTCTACGGCTCCATCCCGGTCGTCACGGGCGTCGGCGGACTCGTCGATACGGTCATCGACGACGATCGTCGGCGCGGCGACGGCACCGGATTCGTCAGTGAGTCCGTCGACGACACCGGCGTGCTCGATGCGCTCCACCGGGGCGTTCGCGCCGTTCGCATGAGCCGCCGCCGTGACGCCATCCAGCGGCGAGGTATGAGCCAGGACTGGTCGTGGACCCTACCGGCCGACGAGCACATGGACCTCTACCGGGAACTGGCGGCGATCAGCCCGGGCTGACTTGCTGGCTCTTGGCCAGAACCACGATTCCGTTGTCCGAAATCGTGTATTGCTCGCGGTCACGATCGGGGTCGACGCCGAGCTGCGCACCGGCCGGGACCACAACGTGCTTGTCGAGTACACACCCCTTGACCGTGGCGCCGGGAGCAACGACAACACCGTCGAGCAGGATCGAATCCTGAACGGTCGCCCCGCCCTCGACCCGGACGCCGGGTGACAGCACCGACCCCTCGACCCGGCCGCCGGAGATGACGACACCGTTCGACAGGAGCGAACGTTCGACGCTCGCCATACCTCGCTCGCTGTCGTTCACGACCTTCGCCGGCGGATGGGTGCTTCCGGCGGTGAAGATCGGCCACTGGCGGTTGTAGAGATCGAAGGCCGGGAAGTCGCCGATCAGATCCATGTGCGCGTCGTAGTAGCTGTCGAGCGTTCCGACATCGCGCCAGTAATGAGGCTTCGGTTCCTCCCGCCCGGGGACGACGTTGGTGGTGAAGTCGTAGACGTAGGCGTCGCCGTTGCCCACCATGGCCGGAACGAGATTGCCGCCGAGGTCGTGATTCGAACTGTCGTCGGCGGCGTCGGCGTGGAGCGCATCG
>JBFHEP010000262.1:0-6270 GCA_041584095.1 Acidimicrobiales bacterium
CGTCGGTACCGTTGATGGTGTCGTCGCCGGGGGTGCCCTCGATGGTCGGGGTCAGTCCGTCGCAGATATCGGTGGCCAGTAGGCGAAGGTCGGCCACGACCCCGGCGTGATCGGAGTACCACAGGCCGCCGGGCGTCTGGGCCGTCACCGTGTCGGTGGTGGCCGAGATGAGTGAGGCGTTGGCGGTGCCGTGGAAGATGATGTCGATGCGCTGGGTCAGATTGCTCGGCTCGTTGAGCAGCTCGCTCTGACAGCACGTGAAGCCCGGGTCGTCGCTGTTCCAGGTGTCGGCGTAGCCACCGTCGACAATGGTCTGGTAGGTCGGCTCGCCTGGTTCGGCATTGAAGTCGCCGAGCAGCACGACGGGCAGCGTCTCGCCGGCCAGCGCCTCGACCAGCTCAGCGGCCTGGGCCTCCTGGCAGATCACCACGCCGGTAGGTGTCAGACACGGTGCATTCTGCACCTCGAGGTGGGTGTTGACGAACCGGAAGGGGGTTCCCCTGTCGACAGAGGCCACGACCGAGGTGTAGCCCCGGGTGAACTCGATCACGTCCTCGCCGAGTGGGAAGGCGAAGTTCGTCGTGAAGTTGGCCGACTCCTCACTGCCGGGAACCAACGTGGTGGTGTCGATGTTGTGGATGATGACGTCACGGTCGATCACCCGGACGAACGCCGCTGGGGGGAACGCCTCTGGCGGGATGGGCAGCGTGACATCGGCGTTCTCCACCGCGTACGACTTGGCGAAGAACTCGCCTCGGAGGGCCAGGTTGCCGAGCACAATGTCGAGATAGTCGATGGCCTGGAGGAAATTGCCCTGGGCGTCAAAAAACTCGAATCTGGTCACCTCCTGCAGGCCGATCAGGTCCGGGTTCTCGGCGTCGACCTCAGCGGCGAAGGTGGCGAACCGCTCGGCGAAGTTGGACTCCAGGATCGTCTGGAACACCGCGGCCGGCGGTTCGCCCTGGAGAATTCGGTCGAGATCGGCGCCTATGTACAGGTTCTGTGTCATCACCTTGGCGTCGACGACGTTTGCGGTGGGAAGTTCCGCCGACACCGGCGCCGCCACCATGAACAAGACGGCGGTTGCGCACAACGCGGCCAACGCCCTCATACGGTTTCTGACTCTCATGCCCTCACGCCTTTCCCAAGCTATCAGTGTTAGTCAAAGTCGATACTAGAACCGACCGGTCGGAAACAGAACATTGTAGAAGCATTACTTTGCAGCGTCCATCGACGAGCGAACACGCGGCGCAGCCCGGTCGACAGGCTGCGGGGGATTTCGCCAACGGTCCCACGGTGCCGGGCAAACCTGCTCGATCTGTACGTGCCCGAGATGCCGGGCAACACCGAGCTTCCGCTGTTGATATGGCATTCGGGCTTCGCTTGGTTCTGTCACAAGCCCGGTAGTGGGGTTGGCTCGTGAGGTCGACGGCACATCGCTTGCGCCGCAGCCAGGGCTTCGATGGCATCGGGGTCGTGCGGATCATGCAGGGCTACGACCACTTGCTCGACGCCGACACGGGCCAAGGCCTCGAGTTGTGGCGCCACATCGTCGGGGGTGCCGAGCAGAGCCCGTTCGAAGATCGTGTCGAGGTCCTCCGACAGGCCACGCTCGGCCCGAACCCGCTCGACGAGACGGCGGAAACCGTCGGACGTCATGGAGATGAATCCGTCGATCTCGAGCGAGGTGTGGACGTCTCGGCCAATGCCGACTGCCCGAACGGCCGTCCACCGCTCCTCGAACTCGGACGGAGTCGCAAACGACGTCTCCCACACGTCGGCCCGTTCGGCGGCGAGCCGCATCGCCCGCCCGCCGGTCGCGGCGACCGTGGTCGGCAGCGCGGGTACACCCACTCGAGCCCACAGACCCGGCAACGCCTCGAGCGTCGAACGGAGTTCGTCGAGGCGACGATCGTAGTCGGGGTAGTCGACGCCGAACGGCTCCCACCACGGTCGGGCGAAGCCGATCGCCGCTCCGGCGCCGGTCCGGAAATCGATCCGGTCGGGGGCGATGGCAGCCACCGTCGCCGAGTTTCTGGCCAAAAGGGCGGTGCTGCGATACGTCGGGAGGATGTTGGTGACGACCGGACCGAGACGGATGCGCTCGGTGATCGCGGCCAGTGCGCCGAGTGTCGTCCAGCAGTCGAGGTTGAGCCCGTGAGGTGACTCGCCGTAGTAGAAGCCGTCGAGACCGAGCGCTTCGGCGCGAAGGCAGGTGGCCCGTAGTTCATCGAAGTGGGGTGACCAGACCTCCAACGCAATCTTCACCGCATCATGGTACGAACGGTTGGGGTTGCGTCACGAGTCGCCGCTGTTGAGTGGCGCGTCGCGCAACACGGCTCGCATGGCGTCGAGCAGGTGCAGCGTCTCCTCGCGGGTGAGGATGCCGGTTCCGGTGTTGGCCGGCAGCATCGCCACGGACCGGCGCAGGCCTTCCAGTTGATGGGGGTTCATGAGGTCGGTGTCTCCTAGCATGACCCCACCATAGATCGAACGTTTGTTCGCTGCAAGTGGATGGATGTCATGTTTCAGCAGTGTGTTGTCGGTCGCAGTCACGACGCCCTGGCGGGTGCCGCCGCTATCCTGGACCATTGCAGGTTTGGCACAGGGCTGGGCCGTTCGGGCCGTGCCGCAGTAAAGATGCGGCATCCACAGGGAGCCAAACCATGACCACCGACTTTGCGGGCCTCGGCCTGCGCGACGAGCTGCTGCGCTCAATCGCCGACCTGGGCTACAGCGAGCCGACACCGGTCCAGGCAGAAACCATCCCCCACCTGCTGGGCGGCGCCGATCTCGTCGGTCAGGCCGCCACCGGGACGGGAAAGACCGCGGCCTTCGCTCTTCCGATCGTGAACGGGATCGAGCGGGGCAGAGCCGGATCGCCGGTGGCCCTCGTGATCGTGCCCACCCGGGAGTTGGCCGTGCAGGTTACGGAGGCCATTTCCGGCTACGGCGCCCAGCAGAACGTCAAGGCACTTGCCGTCTATGGCGGCTCCCCCATCCACCACCAGATCAGCGCGCTCCGTCGAGGGGTCCATGTCGTCGTCGGCACACCCGGACGCACGATCGATCTGCTCAAACGCCGGGCGCTCGATCTGGCCGAAGTGGCCACGGTCGTGCTCGACGAGGCCGACGAGATGCTCGACATGGGCTTCGCCGAAGATATCGAAACCATCCTCGAGTCGACCCCGCCGAACCGGCAGACGGTGCTGTTCTCCGCCACCATGCCGCCGCGGATCAACGCCATCGCCGCTCGGCACCAGACCGAGCCGGTGCGGATCAAGGCGGGCATGGCCGACGAGACACCGGCCAAGAAGCTGGTCCGACAGACCGTCTACATGGTTCAGCGCAAACACAAGTCGGCGGCTCTCGGTCGGATCATCGACATCGAGGCCCCCGAGTCGGCGCTCGTGTTCTGCAGAACCCGGAACGACGTCGACGAACTCACGGCCACCATGAACAGTCGCGGCTATCGGGCCGAGGCGCTCCACGGCGGCATGGATCAGAGCCAACGCGATCGGGTCATGGCCCGGCTGCGCGACGGCACCGCCGACCTTCTCGTGGCGACCGACGTGGCCGCCCGCGGTCTCGACGTCGACGCGCTGACCCACGTGGTGAACTACGACGTTCCCACCCAGCCCGAGAGCTACGTCCACCGCATCGGCCGCGTTGGTCGAGCCGGCCGGGAGGGCGTCGCCATCACCCTGGCCGAACCCAGCACCCGGAATCGGCTGCGCAACATCGAGCGGCTTGTCGGGCACAAACTCGACGTGGCCGAGGTCCCCAGTGTCGACGACCTCCGCACCCGGCAGCTGGAGCTGACCGTCACGGCCATCAAGGAGAAGCTGGGCGACGACGTCGACCAGTACCACCAGGTCATCCACGAACTGAGCGATGTGGCCGAGCTGCGGGACATCGCCCTGGCGGCCATCAAGCTCGTGCACGAATCCCGCAATCCCACCAGCGACGAGAACTTCATTCCCGCTGTGGCCGAAACCCGAAGCAAGGTCGGCCGGGTCAAGGGAGCCAACGGTTCGAAACGGGCTGATCGGAACCGTGGTGACTCCGGTGGCCGGCCCCGACCACGCTCCGAGGACGAGACCGCCTTCGTGTACATCGGTGTCGGGCGCCGGGGACGTATTCGACCCGGCGACCTCGTCGGCGCCATCGCCAATGAAACCAGCCTCTCCGGCCGAGACATCGGCCCCATCCGCATCTCCGAGCACTATTCGGTCGTGGGTGTTCCGCCGTCCGCGGTGTATGAGGTCGTCTCGGCCGTCAACGGTTCCAGCATTCGCGGTAAACGAGCGAAGGCCCGCCCCTACGTGACCTAGCGGGGCCCGACCGGGATCCGGGACTGGCTCGGCGAGGCGTTAGGTTGAACGCACCATGCAGAACACGGACGTTCCTTCGACAATGCGGGCAATGGTCCTCCTCGGCCACGGAGGCCTCGAGCAGCTCGAATACCGAGATGACGTGCCGGTACCGAGTCCCGGTCCCGACGATGTGCTGATCGAGGTCGGTGCCTGCGGGATGAACAACACCGACATCAACACCAGAACCGGGTGGTACTCGAAGTCGGTGAGCGGCCCAACCGGCGACGGCGTCATCGACGGCGACGGCGACGGTTCCTGGGGCGGTGGCATGTCGTTCCCCCGCATCCAGGGCGCCGATCCGGCGGGCCGTATCATCGGAGTCGGCGCAGAGGTCGATCCCGGCCGGATCGGTGAGCGGGTGATCTGTGATGCGTGGCTGCGGGATCCTGGCGGCGATCTGGGGAAGGCGGGCTACCTGGGTTCGGAGCGCGACGGCGGCTACGCCGAGTACGTCACGGTGCCGGCCGTCAACGCCTTTGCCATCGATGTCGACCTGACCGACGTCGAGCTGGCCAGCTTCCCGTGCAGCTATGCCACGGCCGAACACATGCTCGAAAGGCCGGACGTCACGCAAGGTCAGTGGGTGGTGGCCACCGGAGCGTCCGGCGGCGTCGGCGGTGCGGTCGTCCAACTGGCTCGACGGCGAGGGGCGCACACGATCGCCATCGCCTCGGAGACGAAGCTGGCCGCCACATCGGCTGCAACCGGAGCCGACCACACGCTGGCCAGGCAGGACCCCGAGCTCACCGAGAAGATCCGGGCGCTGACCGGCGGAGGAGCCGATGTGCTGGCCGACGTCGTGGCCGGAGAACAGTTTCCCGAGCTGTTCGAGGTGATCCGCCGCGGCGGCCACTACACCACGGCCGGGGCCATCGCCGGACCAATCGTCCAACTCGACGTGCGCACGCTGTATCTCCACGACCTGACCATGCACGGCTGCACCGTGCTGCCCCCGCGAGTGTTCGCCAACCTCGTTTCCTACATCGAGGCCGGTGAGATCAAGCCGATCGTGGCCGGAACGTTCGCCCTGCCCGATCTGGTCGACGCCCAGCGCAGATTCATGGAGAAGTCGGCGGTTGGAGCCTACGTCATCGACCTGCGCGCCTGATCGCCGGCCAACATGGCGCTAGGCCCGCTCGACTCGTTGCAGGCCGCCCTCCGGCGTCCACCACTCGACGACCAGCATCGTCGCATCGTCATTCAGTCCGGTGGCGACAACCCGATCGATATCGGCGATGAACCAATACCCGTGGGATTGGGCGTCTTGCTGGTCGATCTCGTCCTCGCCGACAATCGGGCCGGCGAGGATCGCCCGCCCGGAGACCTTGGCCTCGCCCGGCCACCTGGCTTCCTCGCCCTCCTCGGGATTGAACGTCGGGCCGTGCAGGGCGAAACGCGGATCGCGCTGCAGATCGACGCCCTTTCGGGCAGCCGTCATCGATCCGAAGCGAAGATCGCCGTCGTCGGTGAACTCGCACTCGATGCCGGAGATGCGGGGCGAGCCGTCGGCTCGCAACGTCGCGATGGTCTTGTGCCGTCCGGCGTCGAACAACCGACGGATCCTCGCGGCGAACTCCGGTTCCGCCTCCTCGACGTCCCTCCATGCCACCATGGTCAAAGGGTAGCCGAGGCGCAGTGGGGGCTCGGATCGTACCGGTGGCCGCAGCAGCCGTATCGATGCCATGACCGCTGAGAATATTTCCGAGTGGAAACAAATCGTGTCTCTCAACGGTTGACGACGACATGGACACATCAACCATCGATCTCCGCCGAGCCGACGACCGCTTCCATACCCGGATCGGCTGGCTCGACTCCAAACACTGCTTCAGTTTCGGCCACCACTACTCCCCCGACAACATCAATCACGGCCAGTTGCTGGTCCTGAACGATGACC
>JBFHEP010000263.1:0-6238 GCA_041584095.1 Acidimicrobiales bacterium
GTTCGGCCTCGACGCCGAGCGGGTGAACGGCTGGCGTGATCACCACGAGTCCGTGATGGCGGCCGGGGGCGGCGGCACCGTCGCCAGATCGACGACCCAACTCCGGTCGGCCAACCCCGACGTCCCCCACCCAGGAATTGGCAGATTTCACGCGCCCCGTGGGCGCGAGATCCCTTCCAGATTCGAGCCCGGGCGGGTCAGGGGGGCCGCATTGGGCGCCGATCGGCACCGTGCTGTACCGTTCTGCTGGTTTCCAAACAGGGAGGCACCATGGTCACGATCAACGCCGAACCCGAGTCGGTCGGGCTGAGTTCGGAGCGGCTGGGTCGCATCACCCCGGTCATGCAGTCCTACGTCCAAGAGCGGGGCGTGGTCGGCATCTCGACCCTCGTCAGCCGGCGGGGCAAGGTCGTGCACGCCGAGCGTTTCGGTGATCAGGACCGGGAAGCCGGCGTCCCCCTCGCCGACGACACCATCTTCCGCATCTACTCGATGACCAAGCCCATCGTCTCGACGGCCCTCATGATGCTCCACGAGGAGGCCGCGTTCCAGCTCGAGGATCCGGTGCTGAACCACATCTCCGCATTCAAGAAGACCAAGGTGCTGAGCGCCGACGGACAACTCGTCGACCAGGAGCGGCCGATGGCAATCCGCGACGTGCTCACCCACACCAGCGGCCTGACGTATGACTTCCTCGTCGACAACCCGGTTGGCGCAATGTACCGGGAGGTCCGCTTGATGAACGACGCCACCCGCACCCTCAGCGAGGTCATCGACGTGCTGGCCGACCTGCCGCTCGCGTTCCAGCCGGGTGAGCGATGGCATTACAGCGTCGGCATCGACGTGGCCGCCCGCCTCATCGAGGTGCTTGCCGACCAGCCGCTCGGCGACTTCCTGCATGACCGGATCTTCGAGCCGCTGGGCATGACCGACACGGGCTTCGGAGTCGACGACGAGAACCTCCACCGGCTGTCGGCCATGTACGGGCTGCCCGATCTCGTCGGCAAGGACTACACCGCCGATGATCTGGTGGCGGCGGCGCTGGCCGGCTTCAACGAGCGCATCGACGTGTCGGAGACCTACCCGACCGGCACCCCGGAGGTGTTCCAGCGGGGCGGCGTCGGCCTGTTCTCCACCATCGCCGACTACCACCGCTTCGCCCAGATGCTGGCCGACGACGGCCGCACCCCCGACGGGCGGCCACTCATCGGCCGCAAGACGCTGGAACTCATGCACCGAAATCACGTGCCACCGCAACTCCTCCCCTACGAGATCATGGGTCTGCCCAACCCGGGCATGGGTTTCGGCCTCGGCTCCCGGGTATTGCTCAACGGCGCGCAGTTCGCCGGCACCGGCTCCGATGGAGAGTTCGGCTGGGCCGGGGCGGCCAAGACCTACTACTGGGTCGACCCGGCGGAGGAGCTGGTCGGGGTGTTCATGTCGCAGTACATGACCGGCATGCTCCTCCCCGACCGGGACTTCCGATCGCTCGTCTACCAGGCCATCGTCGATTGACCGGCGAGGCGGGTGTGGCCACCGCGGCCGGCATCGACGCCTGCCGGGGCGGCTGGGTCATGGCGCTGATCGCCGCCGAGCCCGGCGGAGGGAGCGACGTCGTCGTCGCCTCCAATGTCGGCGACCTTCTCGACCGCTGCCGCCGATCCCGCGTGGCCGCCGTCGGCATCGACATCCCGATCGGGTTCGCCCCCGAGGGCAACCGGGAGGCCGAGGGCCTGGCCCGGGCTCGCCTGGGTCGACGATCCAGCACACTGTTCACCAGCCCTGCCCACCGGGTTCTGGCGATCGACGACTGGGCCGAGGCGCTCGCCGTGAACCGCAGGATCGCCGGGAAGGGAATGAGCAAGCAGTCGTTCCACCTGCTGGCCGGGAGCCGGGAGGTTCGGGCGGCGCTGGCACCGACCGAGCAGCCGTGGTGCAGCGAGGTGCACCCGGAGACGTCGTTCACCGAGATGAACAACGGCCGGCCGCTCGTCTCCAAGTACACCGATGAGGGCCGCAAACAGCGGCGTGAGCTGATCGCAAGCCTGGTCGCCGCCGATGCCCTGGCCGCGATCGATTCGGCAGGCGCGCCGACCGTCGACGCGCTCGACGCCTACGCGGCGGCCTGGTCAGCGAGCCGGCTGGCGCGGGGCGAGGCCGATGTCCTCGGCGCCGGCTCCGACCCCGACGGCTACTCGCTCACCATCGTCGTCTGACCACCACACCCCCTTCTGTGCGCTTCAGCCCCGACGTTCCGGGCCTGGGGCGCACGAAACGGTCGATTCAGGGGGCGAGCACGGTATCGAGGTAGACGTACTGCAGGGCGCTGAGACGGGCCTGCTGTTTCAGGTTGGCGCCGGCGCTGTGGCCACCCTCGGTGTTTTCGTAGTAGTACACGTCGTGGCCCTGGTCGATCATGCGGGCCACCATCTTGCGGGCGTGGCCGGGGTGGACCCGGTCGTCACGGGTCGAGGTCACGAAGAACACGGTCGGGTAGTCGACGTCGGGCTTCACGTTGTGGAACGGCGAGTACGACGCCAGGTAGGCGGCCATCTCGGCGTCGGTCGGATCGCCATACTCCCCGACCCAGCTCGCCCCGGCCGGCAGGAGGTGGTAGCGCAGCATGTCGAGCAGCGGCACCGAACAGATCACTCCGGCGCACAGGTCGGGGTTGCGGGTGAACACCGAGCCGACCAGCAGTCCGCCGTTGCTGCCGCCCGAAATGGCCAGGTGGTCGCGGTCGGTGAGCCCGGTGGCGACCAGGGCGGCCGCCACCGCTTCGAAGTCCTCGAACGCCTTGTGCCGATTCGCCTTGAGTGCGGCCTGATGCCACGACGGCCCGTACTCGCCGCCGCCCCGAATGTTGGCCACCACAAAGGTGTGGCCCTGCTCGAGCCACAGCCGGCCGGTGACGGCGCTGTACCCGGGGGTGAGCGGGATCTCGAACCCGCCGTAGCCGTAGAGCAGTGTTCGACTCGGGCCCGGGGTCTCGGGGTCGCCGACGACGAAGTAGGGCACCCGTGTGCCGTCGGCCGAGGTGGCGAAGCGCTGCTCGGCCACCAGGCCGGAGCTGTCGAATCGGCTTGGTTGACTGCGCAGAGCACGTGGTTCGAGATCACCGCTTGCCTCGCCGACGTCGACCGACATCAGCGACGGCGGGGTCAGGTAGTCGTTGTAGGAGACGAAGCATTCGGTGTTGTCGTCGGAGGCCGACATGAGGCTGACGGTCCCCAGTCCGTCGATGGGCACTTCTTCGCTCGACCAGGTCCCGCCGCCACTCCCGGGCCTGGCAACGTACAGGCCGCCGATCACGTCCTCGATGACGGCGTACACGACGGCGTCGAGCGTGGTTGCTGCGCCGGCGACCGACGACCGGTCGTCGGGCTCGTAGAGACGGCTGACCGCGTCGGTCCCCAGGTCGAGCGCAATGAGGCTGCCCTGGGTCTGGTCTCGCCAATCGGTGCGGAGGATGGCGAGCGCCTGCCCGTCGAAGAAGCCCTGGAACTGGGCGTCCGCAGGCAGGTCCACGGCGGTCAGGGTGCCGTCGTCGACGAGGTGGATCTCGTTGGTGAAGAAATCGGGTAACGACACCACCGAAACATAGGTGCGCTCGGCTCGATGCTGGACCGACGGCGAGACCAGCATCCAGGAGCGGTCGATCTCGTGCACGGTCTCGGCGTCGTCCAGCGCTTCACCTCGACGCCACCGTCGGATGATGGCCGGGTAGCCCGACTCGGTGAGCGAGTCGTCGCCGAAGTCCGTGCCGACGAGCAGGGTGTCGTTGTCGACATAGGCCACGAAGGTCTTGGCCTCGGGCAGCTCGAAACCTCCGGCGACGAACCCGCAGGCGACGAGGTCGAACTCTCGAACCGTGACGGCATCCTTTCCGCCGTCCGACAGCATCACCATGGCCCGCGTGTAATCGGGGCTGACCGCCGCCCCCTTCCAGACGTGGTTGGCGCCGTCGATCTCGGCCAGGACGTCCAGGTCGATCAGGATCTCCCAGTCGGGTCCGCCATCGGCGTCGTCGGCCTCGTAGCCGGCGCGGTCAACCCGCCGCCACAGTCCCCGAACGTGTTCGGCGTCCTGCCAGAAGTTGTAGACCCGGTCGCCGCGGATCACGCCGAAGGCGATCCGGTCGTCGGCCTCCAGGATCTCGAGCGCGGCGTCCTGGTACTCGGCGAATCGGGGTGAGGCCTCGAACTCGGCGAGCGTTCCGGCACTGATCGCCTCCACCCACTCGAGGGCTTCTACCCCGTCGACCTCTTCGAGCCACTCGTAGTCGGCGTCCGCCTTCTGTTCGCTCATCCGGCCACGCTAACGAGCCCACGCTGTTCTGCGCGCGTCCGACGGGAGTGAGTGCCGTCCGAGCTGCAGATTCGGGAGGTGGTCAGTAGCTTTTGGGGAGGCCAAGGCACTTCTGCGCCACGAAGGCCAGCACGAGATTGTTGTTGATCGGAGCCACCTGGTAGAGCCGGGTCTCCCGGAGTTTGCGTTCGATGTCGTACTCGGTGGCGAACCCGAAGCCTCCGTGGGTGTTGAGCGCGGCGTTGCCGGCCTCCCACGACGCCTCCGACGCCAGCAGCTTCGCCATGTTTGCCTCGGCCCCGCACGATCCGCCGGTGTCGAACAGTCCGGCCGCCTTCCACCGCATGAGGTTGGCCGCCTCCAGATGGGCGTATGCCTTGGCCAGCGGGAAAGCCACCCCCTGATTCGTGCCGATCGGACGGCCGAACACCACCCGCTCCCTGGCATAGGCCGAAGCCCGGTCGAGGAAGAACGTGCCGTCGCCGATGCACTCGGAGGCGATGAGGATGCGCTCGGCGTTCATGCCGTCGAGGATCTGCCGGAACCCGTTACCCTCCACCCCTACCAGCGAATCGGCCGGGATCTCCACGTCGTCGAAGAACACCTCGGTCGAGTTGTGGTTCATCATCGTCTCGATCGGGTTGATGGTGAGGCCCGGCAGCAGCTCGCCGTCATCGCCCCGAAGATCGAACAGAAAGGTCGACATGCCGGCAAGCCGATCGACGGGGTCGTCAGAGGGCGGCGTGGTGCGGGCAAGCAACAGCATCATGTCGGAGTAGAGGGCCCGTGAGGTCCAGATCTTCTGGCCGTTGATCCGCCACACATCGACCCCATCACGCCTGGCCCGCTCGGCCCGGGTGCGGATGGCGGTGGTCTCCGAGCCGGCGGTCGGCTCGGTCACCCCGAACGCCTGCAGACGTTTGCGACCATCGGCTATCTGGGGCAGGAAGCGCTGCTTCTGCTCGTCGGACCCGTGGCGAAGCAACGTGCCCATGATGTACATCTGGGCGTGGCACGCCGACGGGTTCCCACCGGATGCCGAGATCTCCTCGAGGATCACCGACGCCCCGCCGAGGGTCAGGCCGCCTCCGCCGTATTCAGTGGGGATGAGTGAGCCGAGCCATCCCTGGACGGTCAGTTCGGCAACGAACTCCTCGGGGTAACGATTGGGTTCGAGCGAGCGCCAGTAGTCGTTTCCATAGGCGTGGCACAGTCGGCGGATCTCGGTTCGAATGAGATCGTGGTCCTCGTCGGCGTAGGGATCGGCGTCGGTCACAGCAGCGGTCATGGCGTTCCCAACGGTAGTCAACGACCGGTGAGCCTGGACAGCCGGGGATCGATCCCGATTTCGGATTCGCCCGCCGTTCTCTACGGTCAGGCCATGAACGCGAAGTTGGAGGAAACCGTGTCGAGCCCGGCCGTGGATCATGAGACCCCTGCCCAAGCCGTCCGAACCGTGCGGTACCCGTCCATCGACTTTCCGGTGCCTCCGGCCATCGAGCTCGTCATCCCCGAATCCTGGCGGCCGATCGGCGCCGCTGTCCTCAACGAGATGAGGACAAGACCCGACATCGCCGTCGCCGGACCCGACGCGGTTGACGGGGTTCGCCCGAACCTCATGGCGAAGGTCAGCAGGGTGCCTGTCGACGGCAATGTCGCGACCTTCACGCCGACGGACCTGCTGGAGGCCCTCTTCGCCCAGCAGCGCGCCGAGGAAGGAGCCGAGGAATTCGACCATCGGATACACGACGCCGAATCCGACGCTCAGCCCTACGGGGTCACCCGCTACATCGAACACCTCGGTGAAGTCGACGTGCAGCGATTGACCTGTGCGGTGATCATGGCGACCGGACCGATCGTTCACCTGGTGATCGTGCAGGCGGCGGTGGGTTTGACCGATCACGTTGGCCGGTCGGCGATAGAAGCGGCA
>JBFHEP010000264.1:0-6205 GCA_041584095.1 Acidimicrobiales bacterium
CAAACGCGTCGTCGGTCGGGGCGAAGACCGTGAACGGCCCCTCGCCACTCAGGGTGGTGTCCAGACCGGCAGCCTGGACCGCGGCCACGAGGGTCGTGAAGCTGCCGTTTTCAACGGCCACATCGACGATCGTGCCGGGCTCGGCCATGGCATCGTCTTCCTCGGCCATGGTCTCATCCGTGGTGTCGGCCGTGGTTCCCTCGGTCGTCTCCGCCGTGGTCGCCTCGGTCGTCTCCGCCGTGGTCGCCTCGGTCGTGGTCGCCTCGGTCGTCTCCGCCGTGGTCTCGTCGGTCGTGTCGGTTTCCGTCGTGTCGGTGGCGTCGTCACCGCAGGCGGCGGCGATCAGGCTCAGCGCCATGAGCGCAGCGAACAACGACAACAGCTTCTTGTTCATGATTTCTCTCTCCAATGATGGTTCTGATGAAACGGCGAACGCCGTCGATCATCTCTCCGT
The DNA here is from genome assembly GCA_041584095.1 of Acidimicrobiales bacterium. Lineage (GTDB taxonomy): Bacteria > Actinomycetota > Acidimicrobiia > Acidimicrobiales > SZUA-35 > JAHELU01. The sequence continues at coordinate 455 of JBFHEP010000264.1, forward strand.
GGACGGTACCGGAACGGATGCGACCACCAACGTGACTCCGGCCACCCCACGGCGGGCGCCGATGAAGCGGTCAGCGACGCAGCGGAGGTAGCCGAATGTCGAAGTGATCCCGAATCCGCCGCTCGGCCTCCGGGGAGAGATGGGAGGGCACATGATCGGCCAGGATGGTCACAACCCGATCGTGGGCCACGTCAGCAACGGAACGAGCACCGGCGTCAACCCAATCGTCGGGGCTCAAGCGGTTCCCGACGTCGGGATACACGTACTCGCTCTGCATCATCGACAACGTCTGATGGTGCCCGAGGAAATGACCGGCACCCCGAACAACTTCGGCGATGGTGGCCGACGACAGCGTCTCGGGCGTGACCTCGATACCCCGAACGGTTCGATTGATGGCCCCCAGCATGTCGTTGTCGATCACCATCGCCTCCAGGGAGCAGGCCATCAGGCTGGCCAGCATCCCGGCCGATTCGTAGACGATGTTGGCTCCGGCGTTGGCGGCGAGCGTGACGGCGTTGCCCTTCTCGTGGCCCGCCTGGTTGTCGGCCTGCTTGGAATCCGCCATCCCGGCCGCCACCCCCGAAGGTAGACCGAGGTAGTTGACCACCTGGGCCGCCGCTGCATTGAGTACCGCCTCCTCGCCGCTGCCGCCGCTCATCGCACCGGTTCGCAAATCTGACACGAAGGGCCACAGCCCCATGATGCAGGGGTGGCCCGGCGACAACAGGTTGACACAGGTGAGCCCGGCCAGGCACTCGGCCAAGGCCTGCGCCAGCGACCCGGCCAGGGCGGCCGGCGACGTTGCCCCCGCTTGGCCCGCCGACAGGAGGTTGACGGGAACTCCGGCCCGCACCTGTTCGGCGAGGCACAAGGCCGAATCGTGAGCGAACCGCAGAGGCGGCACGACGAACGTGTTGTTGGCGATCATGAACGGACGGCGGCGGAACTCGCCCTCACCGCCGAGGGCGATGTCGTACATGGCCGTCACCTCATGCACATGCTCCGGCTCGAAAAACGACGTGCCCTGGGGTTTGGATGTTCCAGCCATGGTGGCGAACGCGGTGTTGACGTCGACCAGGCGAGACGTCTCCATGTCGCGGGCCACCACGGTGCGGACGAACAAGTGAATGTGATCGAGCGAGTCGGCCACCCGGGCGGTGTCGTAGCAGTCGGCCAGCTCGCTGTGCCGGAACCGCTGTGTGTCGTGATCCAACATGAGCACCGCAGCACCGGCCGTGGCGAGGTGGACGCGCTCGCCGCCGAGCACCACACCGTCGTCCGAGCCGAAGTGGTGGACGGTGAACTCCTTGGCCGCCGTGTCGATGGCCTTCTCGACAAGACCGCGGGGAAACCGAAGGCGATCGAACTCGTCGATATGACCACCGGCATCGGTCACGAGAGCTCGAAACTCCGGCGTGGCCTCCCCCATGCCGAGATCCTCGAGCAACCCGAGGGAGGCGGCAAACACGTCGGCGCACTGGGCCTCGGTCAGCGGCTTGAACCGTCCGCCGGTCAGGCCGGGGCGGACGGCTCTGGCGTCGGCCTCCAGTGGCGCCTGCCGCAACGCCACCCGCGCCGCCCGACCTCCGGAGCGACTCCGGCGTTGCGGCGCCATCAGACTCGGAGCCGTTCGTTGCCGGGATCATGCGCCGCCTCGGCCAGCACCGCGGCCGGGCGTCGCTCCCCCTGGAGTTGGATCTCGAACGTGGCACCGGGATGGGCATACGACGGGGCGACGTAGGCGAAGGCGAGACTCTTCCCGACGCTGTGTCCGTAGGCTCCAGACGTGGTGAGCCCGATGATCTCGCCCTCCGCGTACACCGGCTCGTTTCCTCGACAGTCGTTGTCTGCGGCGTCGACCTCACAATAGACGAGCAGCCAGTCCATCTTCTCACGGCCGGCGTCGAGCCGCTCCTGCACGGCGTCCCGTCCGAGGAACGGGCGGCTCATGTCGACGAACCGGCCGAGCTCGGCTTCCACCGGCGTGATCTCGGTGGTCAGCTCCGACCCCATCGCCTTGTAGGCCTTCTCGATCCGCATCACATTCATGGCGTAGGAGCCGTAGTGGACCATGCCGTGGGGCTCGCCGGCGGCCACGAGGGTGTCGTAGAGCTCGACCATGCGGTTCGTCGGGTGGTGCAGCTCCCAGCCCAGCTCGCCGACGTAGCTGACCCGGAGCGCAATGCAGGGCACGCCGGCCACGGTGATTTCCTGGCCGGTCAGCCACCGGAAGGAGTCGTTGGCCAGATCGGCCCCGGTCAATGGTTGCAGGATCTCGCGGGCCCGGGGCCCCGACACCGCCAGGATGGCCAGCTCCTCGGTGCGGTCGGTGAGGGTGACGTCCTCGTCGTCGTGGCCGCCGGCGCCGATGTGATGCGCCAGCCAGTCCCGATCGTGGAACTGGGCGGTGATGCCGGAGTTGAGATAGAACCGGTCAGCCGCCAAACGGGTGATCGTCATCTCGGCCTCGATACCGCCCAGTCCGGTCAGGAAGTGGGTGAGCCGGATACCGCCGTCACGTTTCGGCATCGTGTTGGCCGCCATCCGTTCGAGGAACGCCTCGGCGTCGGCGCCGGTCACCTCGAACTTCGAGAAGGCGGTGAGGTCGGCCAATCCCGCCCGGTCCCGAGTACCCCGGACCTCGGCGGCCACGATGTCGAAGGCATTGGACCGGCGGAAGGTGTGATCCTCCGGCTCACCGAAGTACTGGGGCCGCTCCCAGCCGAACACCTCCTGCCACTGGGCGCCTCGACCGTCGAGCCGCTCGTAGATCGGATCGGTTTTCTGGGGTCGGCCGGCAAAACGCTCCTCGCCCGGTTTGCGGGTCTGGTACATCTCGTGGAACTCGTCGATCGCTTTGTCGATGGCGTAGCGGCCCGTCGGCCCACAGTGGTCACCGAACCGGCGGGGATCCATCTCGGCGACGTTGACCTCGGTCTGGCCGTGCACCATCCATTGGGCCAGGAACTTACCCGCGCCCGGACCCTGGGTAATGCCGATCGAGGCCCCGGCACACAGCCAGTAGTTGCGGACGCCGGGGGCCGGGCCCATCAGGTAGCCCGAGTCGGGAGTGTGGGTGATCGGCCCGCTGACCACGGTCTTGATCCCGGCCGACTCGAAGGCCGGGATCCGCTTGCCGGCCTCGATCAGCCACGGCATCAGGGTGTCGATGTCGGGCGGGGTCAGGTAGAAGTGCAGGTCCCAGTCGATGCCGTCGAGGCCGTAGGTCTGGGCGTTGGCCCGCTCGTAGGGGCCGACGAGGAGGCTGTCGATCTCCCTGCGGTAGTAGGACGAGGCCCGGGGATCGCGCACCACCGGCGGGTCGAAGTCGCCCAGGTCGATCATTTCGGCCATCGGTTCGGTGATCAGGTACTGATGGATGACCGACACGATCGGCACCTCCACGCCGGCCATGGCGCCGACCTGGGGGGCGTAGCAGCCGGCGGCGTTGACCAGGTGTTCACAGATGATGCGCCCCTGCTCCCCTTTCTGTTCGTAGACGACCTCCCAGCGGCCGTCGGGCCGCGGATTGGTCTCGGTGACGAGGGTGTGACGTTCCAGTTGGCCGCCGAGCTGGCGGGCCCCCTTGACCATCGCTGCGGTCACGCTGGATGGATCTGTCCAGCCGTCGTTCGGGGTCCAGAACCCGAGCTTCACGTCGGACACGTCCATGAACGGCCAGTGATTCAGGATCTCCGACGGCTCGATCAGATGGTTCTCGACGCCGATCAGGTCGAGCATGCCGCTCACGTAACGGAACCAGTCGACCTGGTGGCGGTCGAGGGCGAGGCGGATGGCGCCGGTGCCATGCCAGCCTGACGCCAGACCGGTCTCTGCCTCGATCCGCTCGTACAACTCGGGCGCCACAGCATGGCATTTGGCCATGTTGAGGCTGCCGATGAAGTGCGGGATCAGCCCGGCGGCGTGCCAGGTCGAGCCGGAACTGAGCTCGCCCTTCTCGATGAGGACGGTGTCGGTCCAGCCTTCATGAGCAAGGTGATAGAACAGCCCGGCCCCCATGGCCCCGGCTCCGATGATCACTACCTGCGCTTCGTCCTTCATGTTCCTCTTCTCGGTTCTTCCATTCTCGTGCTCACTCGGGGCCGCCTACATACGGACCCGTTGGTTGGACGGATCGTAGAACGATCGGATCGACGGTGTGGCCGGGATGACATCGGTGGCCACCTCGATGGCGAAGTCGCCACCGTCGAGCCAGTCCTGAGTGACACCGTCGCCGTGTTCCACATAGCCCATGGCGAGCGCCCGGCCTTCGACGTAGCTCCACATGCCGCTCGAGGTGCGGCCAACGATCGCGCCGTTCCGCAGGATCGGTTCGTCGTGGTAGAGGAGCCGGTCCGGGTCCTCCAGCCGGAACTGGATGAGCCGCTTGCGCCGTGGCTGATTCCGCTGGGCCTCGAGCGCCTCCCGGCCCCGGAAGCCGCCGATCTTGTCCCAGGCCACGGCGAAGCCGAGCCCGGCTTCGAGCGGCGTGTCCTCGTCGGTGATGTCGTGGCCCCAGTGCCGGTAGCCCGATTCGAGCCGCAGGGTGTTCATGGCGTGGTAGCCGGCGTGGAGCAGCCCATGCGCCTCCCCGGCCTCGACCAGGGCATCGTGCAGGCCGACGGCGTGGTCGTAGGGCACGTACAGCTCCCAGCCCAGCTCACCCACATAGGTCATGCGCAGGGCCAGCACGTCGATCAGACCGTCGGAGGTCTTCACCCCGATCGTCTGCGACCAGCCGAATCCGAAGGCGTCGTTGCCAAGATCGGCGTCAGTCAGTTGCGAGAGCACGGCCCGGCTGTTGGGGCCCATCAGACCGAGCATGGCCGTCTGGTCCGTGATGTCCGCCAGTGCCACATCGTGGCCCCGGGACGCTCGTCGCAGCCAGGCCCAGTCCCGGGTGGCTGCGGCCGCCGCCGTCACCACCAGGAAATCCTGCTCGCCACGGCGGGTCACGGTGAGGTCGGCTTCGATGCCGCCCCGGTCGTTGAGCCATTGGGTGTAGACGGCCCGGCCGACGGGTACATCGATTTCGTTGCCGCTCACCTGGTTGAGAACGGCCAGCGCGTCGGGCCCGGTGACGGTGAAGTTGGCGAAGCAGGTCTGGTCGAACAGCCCGACGGCATTGCGCACGGCCCCGCACTCTCGGCCACTGGCGTCGAACCAGTTCTGTTTGCCCCACGAGTAGTGGTATTCGGGGTCTTCTCCCCCGGTTGCGAACCAGTTCGGCCGCTCCCAGCCGGCGGTTTCGCCGAACACCGCCCCGGCCTCGGCGAACCGCTCGTGTAGCGGCGAAACCCGGATTCCCCTGGCGCTCTCGTATTGCCGGAACGGCCAGTGCATGGCGTAGAGCAGGCCGAGGCTCTCGGAGATCCGCTCGTCGAGGTAGGCCGGCTCGCCCTGGAACGCAAACGTGCGGCGGATGTCAACCGCCGAGAGGTCCATGGGCGGGTGGCCGTCGACGATCCAGTCGGCCAGCACCCAGCCGACACCGCCCGCCGATTGGATGCCGACCGAGTTGAACCCGGCGGCCACGAAACAGCGGTCGACCTCGGGCGACTCGCCGAGGTGGTAGACGCCGTCGGGGGTGAACGCTTCGGGGCCGTTGAAGAACAGTTGAAGGCCGATCTCCCCGAGCACCGGCATGCGGTGGATGGCCCGCTCGAAGATCGGGCCCACGTGGTCCCAGTCCTCCGGCAGCGTCCCGAACTTGAAGTCGCGGGGGATGCCGTCGAGGTTCCAGATCTTGCC
>JBFHEP010000265.1:0-6202 GCA_041584095.1 Acidimicrobiales bacterium
CCGTGGTCTCGGCGGCCGCTCTGTTCCGGCCCCACACCGAGACCAGGTCCAGGTCCCGCTCTGCGGCGTGAGCCAGGGCGAGGTTCGGGGCGAGCTGACCGGTGCCCACAACCAGCATCCGCTTGGCATCCGCCCGCGCCAGGTGGCGAGCGGCCAGGGCGGAGACTGCAGCGGTTCGGCGGGCGGTGAGGACATCGCCGTCGATTGCGGCCGTCGGCACACCGGTTGTCCCGTCGAAGAGCAGGTAGGCGGCGTTCACGGTGGGATGCTCGGTTCCTGCGTTGGCCGGAAAGAAGGTGACCACCTTGACGCCAAGGGCCTCGTTGTCGACCCAGCTCGGCATCAGCAGCAACGCCCCGGTCGAGCCGTCGGGTTGGGCGACATCGTGCACGTGACGATCGGGGGACCGGGTCGCACCGGCTTGAAGTGCTTCCGCCAGTGCATCCATCAGCGGCGTCCATGGCGTGGATCCGATGACGGTGTCGGCGTCCAGGAACAGCATGGGCAAAAGCTAGTGGATCGGCGCCGCCGGCGCTCGATCGCTCCTGGTGTCGCCGATGCGCCTCCGGAGGTCGGTGTTGGAGATCGCGATTCGCCCGCTCACAAGCGCGGCGCTCAGCCGAGCGCGAGTACCCGGCTCGGTCCTCCCGACCCGTCCTGCCATGGTGCCGTGCCGACGACCACGGTGGTACCCCGCGGCGGGACCGAACCGAGCCCTGCCAGATTCTCCACGCCGTATCGGTTTGTCGGCAGGAAGCCGAAGTGCACGGCAAAATCGCCGGAGTTGCCGGGATCGAGGCTGAGCGTGTCGACGCCGATGCCGACGATGTCGCGCCGATCGGCCAGCCACGTGGCCGCCTCGAGCCCGAAGCCGGGAAAGTTCAGGTCGGGAAAACCCACCCCACCCCGGTAGGCGTCGTTACCCCCGGCCCGCTTGGCCTCCCACCCGGAGTTCATGGCCACGAACGCCCGTCTCGGGATTCGGCCGTGGCGCCGTTCGTAGGCGACGATGTCGTCGACCTCGACGGTGGCGTTGGGGTCTTCGGCGGCTTTGGCAGTGATGTCCACCACGGCCAGTGGTGCCACCAGGTTCTCCGCCGGGATCTGATCGACCTTCCACGCGCTTGGACCGAAGTGGCCCGGAGCGTCCATGTGGGTGCCCCATTGCTCCTGGAAGCTCCAGCTCTGGATGTAGAAGCCGTCGGTTGCGTAGTCGAACAGGGTGGAACGGGAGCCTCCGGCATCATCGCCGAAGAAGGTCGGGAAGTCGGTCGTGAGGCGGTAGGTGAGGTCGTGAACCCGAGGTCGCCTGCGGCGGCTCGAGTCGGCGGCCGACGGCGACGCCCCGGTCGCCAGAACCGCTCCCCCGATTGCGGCCGCCGCGCCCATCTTGATTGCTCGGCGCCGACCGGCCGAATACGCAGGCGCCTCCTCCCGCTCCAAGAGTGCCTTCATCCGTGGTCCACACATGGTCGTTCCCCTTCCAACCCGCGCCGTCCTTTCAACTCGACAGTAGTCTTGTGGCGATACCGGTGCCACGGGGACCAATGCAGGGCAGGGTGTGTGAAAGTCCCAGCGCTTGAGGCACCATTTGTGGATGGCGTCACACATCTTTCACAGCCCGCTTCCCGATCAGGAGATCCCCGAGGTCCCGCTCACCGAATACGTGCTTCAGCATGCCGAAGCGATGGCGGGTGAACCGGCGATGATCGACGGTCCGACCGGGCGCATCTACTCCTTCGCCCAGTTGAACGATCACATCCACCGGCTCGCCGGCGGTTTGACCGCCGCCGGGTTCGGGGCCGGATCGACGGTGGGCGTCATGGCCCCGAACCTTCCCGAGTACGCGATCGTGTTCCATGCCGTCGCCGTGGCCGGCGGCACGGTAACCACGATCAACCCGACCTACGGAGCCGAGGAAGTGGCGTTCCAGCTGAACGATGCCGGAGCCCAACTCCTGGTGACCATCCCCGACTTCGTCGAAACGGCCAGGGCCGCGGCGGAGGGAACCAGCGTGAGCAGGATCGCCGTGATCGGTGACTCGTCGGACGACTCGGTCACCGCGCTGGCGGAGCTCTACGGGGAGGCGATCGAACAGGCGCCGGTCGATGTTCACGAGCAGGTGGTGGTCTTGCCCTACTCATCGGGAACGACGGGCCTACCCAAGGGTGTGATGTTGACCCACTACAACCTGGTGGCCAACCTGGCCCAGGCCCGTCCGGTGCTCGACTACGGCGACAACGAGATGGCACTCGCCGTCCTGCCGTTCTTTCACATCTACGGCATGCAGGTGTTGATGAACGGTTTGCTGGCCGAGGGTGTCGGCGTCGTCACGATGCCCCGCTTCGACATGGAGCAGGCGCTCGACCTCATTCAGAAGCACCAGGTCACCCAGTTCTTCGCCGTTCCCCCGATCGTGTTGGGCCTGGCCAAACATCCGGCGGTCGACAACTTCGATCTGTCGTCGCTGCGCAAGATCTTCTGCGGGGCTGCCCCGCTGGGCGCCGAGCTCGCCGAGGAGGCGGCCGAGCGTATCGGCTGCGCTGTGGTCCAGGGCTACGGCATGACCGAGCTCAGCCCGATCAGTCATGCCACCGCGGGAGACGACGCCAAGGCCGGGTCCAGCGGCATCACCGTGCCCAACACCGAATGTCGCCTGGTCGACGAGAACGGTGAGGATCAGGGCGTCGACGGGCGGGGTGAGCTCTGGGTTCGGGGACCCCAGGTCATGAAGGGCTATCTCAACAACCCGGAAGCCACGGCGGCAACCATCGACGAAGACGGGTGGCTCCATACCGGTGACGTGGCCGTCATCGATGCGGATGGTCACACCTACATCGTCGACCGGGTCAAGGAGCTCATCAAATACAAGGGCTTTCAGGTCCCGCCGGCCGAATTGGAGGCGCTCATCGTCACGCACCCGGCCGTGGCCGATGTCGCAGTCATCGGCATTCCCGACGACGAGGCCGGTGAGTTGCCACGGGCCTACGTGGTGCTGAAGCCGGGGATGGAGGCGACGGCCGAGGAGCTCCAGGCGTTCGTGGCCGAACACGTGGCCACCTACAAGCAGATCCGTCAGGTCGTGTTCACCGCCGAGATCCCGAAGTCGGCGTCGGGCAAGATCCTGCGGCGGTTCCTGCGCGACGAGGCCAGGGCCGAACGGGCCTGAGCGACACCGCGACCGTGTCTGCTCAGCCGGCGAGAGCCAGCACGGCGTAACCGAAGCCGGCGACGACCAGCACGTCATCCTTGACGGCGCTGCCGTCGAGGCCGAGACCGGAGCCGAGCACCACGGTGGCGCCCTGAAGGCGGTCGTCGGTGAGCGATGCGGCCTCCCGACGCGGATTGACGACAACGAGATGCGTCCCGCCGCGGATGAAGGCGAACGGATAGCCGGCGTTGACCACCTCATGGTTCGCCCGAGTGCGCAGCGCCGGTGTCTCCCGACGGAGCCGAATCAGGTTGCGAACCAGATGCAGGGTCGACGAGGGATCCTCGAGCTGGTCGGCGACGGTCGGCCGGTTCGGGTCGGGGTCGATCGGGAGGTACAACTGCTCGGCAGGAGCCGTCGAGAATCCGGCGTTGGCACTCCCGTCCCACTGCATCGGGGTGCGGCACCCGGCCCGGTTGTAGCCGGGGTTGCAGATCGATCCCTCCACCTCCGGCATGCCGGGTAGGTAGCGCATGCCGATCTCGTCGCCGTAATAGATGCACGGGATCGACCCCCAGGTGAGCAGGAAGGTCCAGGCCGCGCCCAGCTGCTCGCTCGTGCGGGGGCCACCGGCCAGGCGGCTGAAGTCGTGGTCGGCGCTGGCCAGCATGATCGGCCGCTCGGCGTCGGCCTGGCGGGCGCGAGCCCAGCCGTCGAGAAACGTGCGGGTCGATCCGTTGCCGTCGGCGTCGAAGAACGGGGGCCGCCGATCCTGGAACGGAAGGACGCCGGCGAACCCGTTGTCGAACAGGCTGGCGTGCTCGGCCAGGATGACGAGGAAGAAGTCGGCGTGAAAGGCCAGCGAGCCGCCGGTCCGGGGCTCGGTTCCCTCCGGAATCAGAACGGCGTCGGGGTGGGCCAGGTCGAGCCAATCTCGGATGTCCCGCCACAGAGCCACGGTCTCGATCAGCCCGGGATCGTCCTTGACCAGTGAGAACGCCATGTCGACCCGGAAACCCGACACGCCCTGGTTCAACCAGAAGTCGAGGATGTCGCGCAGCGCCTGACGATTTCGGCGGGGTCCCGGGGCATCGACGGGGTCACGCCACGGTTCCCCGTCCGGGTTCCGAGCCCATCCGAAATTGAGGGCGGGCTGGGCGTCGTAGAAGTTCTTCAGATACCAACCTGGTCGCGGTCCGGGCGAGCGAACCCAGGCCGGCGTACCGGTGAGCTGACCCGCAGGCGCGTTCGGCGGCGGATCGATACGCCACACGTAACGGTCGCCGTCGGGGTGGGGGCCCGTTGCCGCCAGCTCGGTCTGGAACCAGGCGTGCTCGGTCGAGGTGTGACCGGCAACCAGGTCGAGAACGATCCGGATGCCTCGTTCCCCGGCCGCGGCGACGAGTTCGAAAAGGTCCTCGTTCGTGCCGTAGCGTGGGGCCACCTGGAGATAGTCGCTGACGTCGTAGCCGGCGTCGACGAAGGGTGAGGCGAACAGTGGATTGAACCAGATCGCATCGACGCCCAACCAGGCCAGATGATCGAGACGGTCGATCACGCCCCGCAGATCGCCGATGCCGTCGCCGTTCGAGTCGGCGAACGACTGTGGGTAGATCTCATAGAAGACGGCGTCGGCCAGCCAGTCGCCGCTCATGTCGAACATCCTGTCATCTTGTTACCTCCAGACTTTCGATCAATCGATTCGCCCGTCGAGGGAGAACCGGCTCATGAAGTTCCAGCCGTCCGTTGTGGCATTCACGTCGGTGGTGGTCGGGCCGAGGGCATCGGTCATGAACGCACCGATGAAGGCGCCGGGCCACGTGTGTCCGCCTCCCTCGATCTCCACGAAACGAACCGGCACATCCTCGGAGCAGCCTTGATAGTCGTAGGCGGTCACCTCGTCGGAAACCTCGACGACCTCCGGTTGGGGATCGCAACCGAAGTCGGCTGCGAACTCGGCCAACTCCACGGGCATGACCTGATCGAAGAACGCCACGAGCTCGGCCGGGGCATCGTTCGAAACCAGCTGGGACGAGCCACCGTCGAAGGGGACGATGGCGTCGCCCGTGCCGTGAAAGGCCATGAGCGGCACGGGCCTCGACGGTGAACAGGCGTCCGGGTGGGTGAGGCCGGCGACCGTCACGGCGGCGGCGATCCGGTCGGCCAGTTCACAGACAAGACGGCTGGTGAAGAAGCCGCCGTTGGACAGACCGGTCGAGTAGATGCGATCGGCGTCGCCGCAATAGTCGGTAACCAGCCGGTCGATCAGCGCTTCGGCCATCACCAGGTCGTCCCGTCCGGGGATGTCGAACTGTGCCAGCTCCCAACCGGTCTGTAGACCGGCGCCGCTCGATCCATCGGAGCCACCGCCGCCGGTGGGATGGGCCACTATGAATCCCTCGGCCTCGGCCAGCGCTTCGTAGTTGGTGAGAAGGGCCTGTTGGAACCCGTCGGAGCCGAGGCCGTGCCAATCGAGAACGACCGGGAAGCGGCCCTGGTTCTCGGCGGCCAACGGACTGTCGCCGGGAACGCGGAGTCGAACTTGATAGGTGTTACCAGCAGCTTCGAGGTCGATCTGGATTGCGCTCGGTCCGGGTTCGTTGTCGCCCACCGCCACGGGCTTGCATCCGTGGTCGCCGGGTGCCGATGACCGATTCTCGACCGACGTGTCGCCACCGGTCACCGGCGACAACGTCGTGGTGGTCGTCACAACCGTCGTCTCGCTGGTCGCCGAGGCACCGCCATCCTCGGGTTCCGAGGACGACGAGCAGGAGACGACCAGGAGTATCGTCACCGTCAGTGCCGTGACCCGGATTCTCAAGAGGCGGCCCGATGAGAGAGCCACGTCTGCCATCCCGATTGATCGGCTTCGGCTGTGGCCCCCGCTTCCGAGCTGTACCGATACGTCCAGACCGAGACCTGCACCTCATCGCCTTGGGGGACGTACCACGAGGAGATGCCGGGGCCGGTGGCCACGGCCCTCCAGACGTCCTCGGGCGCTCCGGGTACCTCGACCTCGAGCTCGATGGCGGACGGCTGGTTGGTCACGGC
>JBFHEP010000266.1:0-6197 GCA_041584095.1 Acidimicrobiales bacterium
ACTCGATCACCAAGCTGTTCTGAAACGGATCCGTCCCTTATCGACGCACCGGGATCCGTCAGAAAATCTCGGGGTTTCCGGCCGTTTCAACGCACCGAGATTTCCTTTGGAAATCTCGAGGCGACGGGCTTCGCTCGTCGCACGTAGACTTGGTGCCATGTTTCAGTTGGCTGTTGTATGGCATTGGTGGATCGGATTCTTTCTTGCAATCGGAGCGGTCATCACCGTCATCGGTGTGATCGTCGGTTACCTGGCCAAGGTGGAGAATCCCCGTTACCCGAAACGCTGAGCCTCAGAAGCGGAGTGAGCTCGTGAGTACTGAAGTCGATTGGGATTTCGCCCGATCCGTAGCCGAAAAGATCGCCAACCGGGAGGTGTCCTACGAGCACCCCGACGTCGGCACCATGCTCGATTCGGACTTCGCCGAGCTGACCCCTCAGGCCGAAGAGCTGGTTGAGGCCGAGACCGGCCTGACGTCGATGGCCGGGCCGGCCAGGGCCCGGGTCACCGATCGAATGGGCTGGGTCGACGCCAATCTCGCCAGTTTCGACCGGCTGCTCCGGCCGCTGCTCGGCCGCCTTTCTGCGGAGGCCGACGCCGACGCCGACACCCAGTCGGAGGCCTCGAAGCTGCTCGACACCGTCACCGAGGCACTCGGGCCCTGGGGCCAGAAGTTGCGCCCGACGGTCGACGCAATCGGCGAAACCGTCGGGGGGGCGGTCAACGGGGCCACGGCCTACATCGGCCCCAAGGTGGCCGGTGCCGAGGTCGGCGCACTGTTGGGCTGGATGTCGGGTCGGGTACTCGGCCAGTACGACCTGCTGATCGTGGAGGACGAGCGGCCGGAGGACCAGGACTGGGTCTACTATGTCGGGCCCAACATCGCCGGGTTGGAGAAGCGGTTCGGCTTCGAGCCCCGTGAGTTCCGTCTGTGGCTCGCCATCCACGAGTGTACGCACAGGGCCCAATTCACCGGCGTTCCCTGGCTTCGTCCCTACTTCCTGTCGCTGATCAACGAGTTGCTCGATGCCGTCGACCCCGACCCGAAGAAGGTCATGGAAACCGTGCGCGATCTGGTCAACGATCGACGCAACGGCAACGGCCCATCCTTGGCCGACGGCGGCCTGTCGATACTGCTGGCCACACCCGAGCAGCGGGCCGTGCTCGACAAGGTGACGGGTCTGATGTCCCTCCTCGAGGGCCACGGTGACATCACGATGGACCGGGCCGCCGGCGATCTGATCCCGGGCCAGGAACGATTCCACAAGGTGCTGAGCGAGCGCCGCAAGAACATGACCGGCTTTTCCAAGCTCGTCGTCCGGCTCACCGGTATGGAGGCCAAGATGGCCCAATACGAGGAGGGCGAGAACTTCGTCAAGGCGGTCGAGACCGCCGGTGGACGGGAACTTTTCGACCAGGTGTGGGTCGGTCCCGACAACCTCCCCACCATCGACGAGGTCCGCTCGCCGGATCTCTGGATCGCCCGCATGGGCGTGTCCAGTGCCATCTGACGGCGGTCTCCTCGAGCAGCTTTCGGCCCGCTGTACGTTCCCCGCTCCCGGCACCAAGGTCGTTTGCGCGGTGTCGGGAGGAGCCGATTCGCTGGCGTTGCTGGCGTTGGCCTGTGCTGCCCGACTGAACGTCACCGCCGTCCACGTCGACCACGGGTTGCGGCCGGGCTCGGAGGCCGAGGCCGAGGTCGTGGCCGCAGCCGCTGAGCGATTCGGCGCTGCGTTCCGCTCGGAGACGGTGATGGTCGAGCCCGGCTCGGATCTCGAAAACCGCGCCCGTATGGCCCGTCACGCCGTGCTCGGGCCAACCGCCATGACCGGCCACACTGCCGACGACCAGGCCGAATCGGTGCTGATCAACCTCCTGCGGGGGGCGGGGCTCGACGGCATCGCGGCCATGGACCCGGGGTTCCGCCATCCGATGCTCGCCCTCCGTCGGGCCGAAACCGTTGCATTGTGCGCGGAACTCGGGCTCGACCCGGTCGAGGATCCGTCGAACGACGATCGCCGCTTCGTGCGCAATCGCATCCGCCACGAGGCGCTGCCTCTCCTCGCCGACATCAGCGACCGTGACCCCGTACCGCTGCTGATCCGCACGGCCGATCACGCCCGCCGGATCGCCGCCGATCTCGACACGATGGCCGCCGATCTCGACCCGACGGATTGCCGGGCTCTCCGGGAGGCGGTGCCAAGCGTGGCCCACCACTCGCTTCGACGCTGGCTGCAGGACGCGACCGGATATCCGCCCTCGGCGGCCGAACTCGAGCGGGTCATGGCAGTGGTGCGAGGCGAGGCGGTGGCGTGCGAGATCGAGCCAGGGGTCCGGATCGCCCGGTCCGATCAACGGCTCTCGGCCGGTTCGGCCCTCTGCTGACGGCGACTGACCGGCGGCGACGCGCCAATCCGTACGATCTTGTCGCCTTGCGCGCGCAACTCCTCGATGAACTGAGCGCTCCGCGCCAACAACGGACGAAAGACTCGTCGGTAGACTGATCGGGCTGTGCTGGGACAAGGATCGAAGCCGCTCGTGATGGGCATTCTCAATGTCACCCCCGACTCGTTCAGCGACGGGGGCCTGTTCGTCGAGCCCGCGGCAGCCGTCAATCACGCCAAGGCCATGCTCGACGAGGGCGCCGACGTCATTGATGTCGGTGGCGAATCGACCCGTCCCGGATCCGAGCCCGTGGATCGCGACACCGAGATGAAGCGCATCATTCCCGTCATCGAGTCGCTGAGCGGGACATGCCGGATCGCCGTCGACACCAGGCACGAGGAGGTGGCGCGAGCGGCCGTGGACGCCGGAGCGACGATCATCAACGACGTCAGCGCCGACCTCTGGCCGGTGGCCGCCGAGCTCGGAGTCGGCTGGATCGCCATGCACATGCTCGGGTCGCCGGCCACGATGCAGCGAAGCCCGACCTACACAGACGTGGTGGCCGATGTACGCGACTACCTCGTCGATCGGGCCGCCAGGGCCAGCGAGGCCGGCGTCACCGAGCTGTGGATCGATCCCGGTTTCGGATTCGGCAAGACGTTCGACCACAACCTTGCGCTGCTGGCCAACATCGACACATTCGTCGCCACCGGACATCCGGTGGCCATCGGTACGAGCCGAAAGGCGATGTTGGGCCAGATGTTGGCCCGATCCGACGGCGCCGATCAGCAAATTCCCCCAGAAGGGCGGCTCGTGGGGTCGGTAGCGACCGCAACCTATGCCATGCTGAAGGGGGCGAGTCTCGTCCGGGTACATGATGTGAAGGCGGCCAAACAAGCTGCGACGGTTGTTGCGGGAGAAAGGTGACATGGCCAAGGGAAAGTGGGCGCAGGGAATCAAGCCCCGGGCCTTTCAATGGGTGATTCAGGATCAGCTGGCCGTTTGTGAACGGCCCGGCGGTTACGGCACGAACCATCGCAAAGTTCGGCGTCAGGAGGAGATCATTTGGATCCGGGAGAATGGATTCGCCTTCGTCGTCTCATTGATCCCGTCCGATCACAATCTCCATGCCTACGACGAGTTCGCGATGCCGTGGAAACACTGGCCGTTCGCGCCCGGGCTCGACCTCGATCTGGCACTGCCCCAGCTCTACACCGAACTGCAGACGCTGCTCGCCGGCCGCAAGAAGCTGCTACTCCACATGGAGGAGATCAGTGATCGGCTGATGGGGCTGATGGCCGGCTACCTGCGGTGGACCGAGATGGTGCCGGTGACCCACGAGGCCATTGTGGTGGCCGAGCGGATTTTCGGTCGACAGATCGGTCCCGAGGGTCGGGCGATCGCCGATGCCGCGGCCACGGCTCCGAAAACCGTGCCCGCCCGCCCGCCGTCGGCAGACGGTGGCTCCGGCGCCGACGGTGGTTCCTCCGGCGACGCCGCGGTGGCCGGTCAAGCTTCGTGAGCACCGAGCCCTTGGGGCACGGCGAATCCGACATCGTCGAAATCCGGGGACTCGAGCTGCTCCTCCATTGCGGTGTGCTCGATGAGGAACAGGCACGCCGACAGCCGTTTCGCTTCGACCTCGACCTGCACCTGGCCCTGAACGCGGCGGGGGAATCGGACGATCTCGATGACACCGTCGACTACGGCGCGCTGATCGATCTACTCGTGGCGATGCTGCCAACGGAACGATTCCAGCTTCTCGAACGACTGGCGGCCCGCGTTGCCGAACTGGCGCTGAGCTACCCGTCGGTCGACGCGGTCACCGTCCGGGTTCGGAAAGTCCGCCCGCCGGTCGCCGCAATCGTCGACACGACCGGTGTCCGCATCCACCGGAAGCGGCACGCCTGACCCGATGGGGGAGACCGCCGCCACCGAAGTCGTGCGAGCGTTCCTCGGCCTCGGATCCAACATCGGCGATCGCAGCGCCCACCTCCGGAGGGCCGTCGACGGACTCGACGGGGTTGTCGCCGTCTCGGACGTGTACGAAACCGAGCCCATCGGTGGGGTTGAGCAGGACGCCTTCCACAATGTCGTCGTCGAACTCGAGACGACGCTCGCCCCGCATGCGCTGCTGCACCGTTGCCAGGAGCTTGAACGCGACGCCCGCCGGGTGCGGCTCGTTCGCTGGGGACCTCGCACTCTTGATGTCGACGTGCTCCTCTACGGCGACCGGCGCATCGATACCCCCGACCTGGTCGTGCCCCATCCCCGTATGACCGAACGCAACTTCGTCATGGTGCCGCTGCTTGAACTCGATCCCGGGTTGGCCGGCCATCGGCTCCTGGCCGACTACGACCCGGAGAAGGCGATCGGCGTGGTCCGGGCCATCGGGCCGCTGCTCCCGACCGAACGTCGCTGAACGCGGCACCGGCCACCCACCGCAACCGCCGATGGCGGAGCGATGGGTGGCCGGTCTCAGGTTGAGGGTCAGACGCAGTTCGTCCCGTCGAATCCTCGGATGCAGAAGGACTGGGCCTCGATCGTCCGAAGCTCGAATCCGTCGCCGCTGTCGTGCGGCTCGGCGAAGATGTGCAGCCGCAGTGCTTTGGTCGCATCTTCCTCGAGCCCGACCACGTCATAGGTCACGGTGCCGAGGTCGCCCACCCTCGGACCGACCGTCATCGTGACGGTGCCCGACCCGGCAGCAGCGAAGTCGAGAGCAACCTTCTTGCCCAGGTCGACCACCGAGATGGCCGCCGGCCGGGGGTGCTTGGCGAGGTAGGCCGCAGTGATGTCGTCGACGTTACCGGGGATGGCCAGGTACCGGGCGTGGGCCCAGCCCTTGGTGCCACGCTTGGTCGACACCTCATACCAGATGGAATGCTTCAACATCTTGGCCCGGCCCGTGGCGAACACCGCGTCGGTGGGAGCGAGCCTGGCGACGATCCGGTTGTTCACACCGGCACCGGCCCTGACGTTCAACACGTCGTTGTGAGCGACGCCGATGACACCCAGCTCGTCACCGGCCCGCCCGGGGAACAGGTCGTCCGACGGTGCCGGGGTATTCCAGCTGTGAGCGACGTCGATCACCAGGCGTGAACCGTTGCCCGGTCCGGAAAGGGTGAAGACCCGGAACGGCAGACGGGCCCGGACACCGAGCCCCAGGGCCGACTGGCCCTCGAAGCTGCCGGCCCATTCGACGTCGCGGAACGTCCGGTAGCCGGAAACGTTGGTGGCGTTGACGGTCGCCGGGTTGATGGTGGCCGATCCCTTGTCGTCGTAGGCCGGTGCGATGGCGACGATGCCGATGATGGCTCCGCCCTTGACGGGGACGACCTCACCCGATCCGTCCTGGATCAGCTTGTCGACGTATTCGACCCGGTAGCCGGCGCGGGGGCCGTCGAGGTCGATGACCAGTCGGTCGAAACAGGTGTGACGGCCGGTGCGGACCTTCGTGAGATGACCGCCGACCGATCCGTCGGCCGACTTCTGGATGGAGCCCCAGTTCGTCTGGCAACCTGTGGCGGAAACCGGCGCTGCGGCGACGATCCCGATCGAGCTCAGAACGAGCGTCAGTACAAGTGCAGCCCGAACGGCAAGTCGGTTCACCGCGCCCCGGTTTGAGGTGCGATGATTGGCCCAGCGTTGTGGAATGGTGGACATTTCCTTTCTCCTTGCGTGCATGCCGGCCCGATTGGTCGGATCTGACCCAACACACCAACGAGAACGTCCACCAGGTTTACTTCTCACGCCGATTTCCTTCCGAGCCCTGGACTCGAACTTGATGTGGGTCACTTGACCCAGGTTGC
>JBFHEP010000267.1:0-6089 GCA_041584095.1 Acidimicrobiales bacterium
ACGAGGCCAACGGGATCATGCTGCGGGGTCCGAACGATCTGGTGTTCGACGACGCCGGAGGTTTCTGGTTTACAGACCATGGGAAGATCCGGCCGAGGCAGCGTGACCGAGGCGGCCTGTACTACGCCAAAGCCGATGGGTCCGAGATCCGGGAAATCGTCTACCCGCTCGACGCCCCGAACGGTGTCGGTCTGTCACCGGAACAGGACATACTGTACGTGGCCGAGACATTCCAGGGTCGGGTCTACCAATGGCCACTGTCCGGTCCCGGCGAGATCGCCGGATACTTCGGCCCCGAACATCGGGGTGAGGTGCTCGCCGACCCCGAGGGAGGGCCGCTTTTCGACTCGCTGGCCGTCGATTCACTCGGCAACGTCTGCGTGGCCACCCTTCGGCGAGGCGGCATCACCAGCATCACCCCGGACGGCGCCCACCGATTCATCCCCTTCGACGATCCGATCACCACCAACATCTGCTTCGGCGGACCGCATCACGATTTTGCCTTCGTGACCCTCTCGGGATCGGGGCGGCTCGTCTCGTGCCCCTGGGAGGTTCCGGGACTCGAGCTGGCGTACAACCTGTAGCCGGTACCAAGCAGCCGGTAGCCTGGTCGGCAATGGTGCAGAGCTACTGGATCGAAACCTTGGGCTGCCCCAAGAATCAGGTCGACTCCGACAAGTTGACCGGCACGTTGACCCGCGACGGTCTTCAGCCGGCCGGCTCACCGGCCGATGCCGATGTTGTCGTGATCAACACCTGTGCCTTCATCGAGGAGGCCCGCCAGGAGTCGATCGACGCGATCCTGGCCTTCGACGAGGTCCGGAAGGACGATTCCCGGCTGGTGGTGACCGGCTGTCTGGCGGAGCGGTACGGCGACGAGTTGTCGGCCGCCCTGCCGGAGGTCGACCGGGTTGCCCCGTTCGGGGCGTCACTTCTGACCGACGACAGGACTGTTGCGGTCTCGGTCGGTGCGACGAGACCGGCTCGGCGATCGTCGTTCGATCTGCTGGAGCTGCCCCGCCCTGCGGCGTCGGCTCCCTGGGCCTACGTCAAGGTGGCCGAGGGCTGCGATCGCAAGTGCGGTTTCTGCGCCATCCCGACCTTCCGGGGAAAGCAACGGTCCCGATCGGAGCAGTCGATCCTGGCCGAGATCGCACAGCTCGGCGTTCACGAGGTCGTACTGGTCGCCCAGGATCTCGCCGCCTATGGTCGCGACCAGGGTCGGGGCGAACGGAGGATCGTGCCGCTCGTGCGGGCGGCGGCCGAACTCGTGACACGGGTGCGACTTCTCTACCTTTACCCCTCCGACCTCAGCGACGAGCTGATCGACACGATCTGCGCCACCGGCGTTCCGTATTTCGACTTGTCGCTCCAGCATGTCTCGCCGCCGCTCATGCGCCGGATGCGCCGATGGGGTGACGGCACCCGGTTCACCGAGCGGATCGAGGCCATCCGAGCTCGGGAACCGGCCGCGGCATTCCGATCGAACTTCATCGTCGGCTACCCCGGCGAAACCGAAGCCGACCACGATCTGCTCCTGGCGTTCATCGAGCATGCCCGGCTCGACTGGTGCGGGTTTTTCGCCTACTCCGAGGAGGAAGGCACGCTTGGGGCAACGCTCGACGCAAAGGTCCCGCCCCGATTGCGCTCGGAACGACTGGCCGAACTCCGCGAGCTGCAGGACCGGATCACGGCCGAGAAACGAGCCGAACTCGTCGGCGAACGTTTGGAGGTGCTGGTCGATTCCGTGGGGCGGGCCCGGTCGGTTCGAGAGGCGCCCGAGATCGACGGGATCGTTGTCGTCGACCCTGCGCTTGCCGTCGGCTCGCTGGTCACGGTGACCATTGGGGGCGCCGAGGGCCCTGATCTCGTGGCTGCGACCTCGTCGCCCTCGCTGGATCCCGAGGTGCCGGTCGGTGGCTGACAGCCCGATTCGCCAGCAGGATGAACAGATGGACTTCATCGGTCGATCCCGCTGGGCGCTGGCGGCCAACGCCCTCACCATCGCTCGGATCGTGCTGGCGCCGGCACTGGCCATGATGATCTTCTACCGAAACCCGTGGTGGATCAGTTTCTGGTTCGGCTGGTTTCTCGGCTTCACCGATTTTCTCGACGGCCGGCTCGCCCGTCGTACCAACCCGACCCGGGTCGGAGCCTTTCTCGATCCGCTCGCCGACAAGGCCGTCGTGCTGCTGGCCGGCTTCGCCCTGGTCGGCATCGGACGATTCCACTGGCTCCCGATTGCTCTCATCACGGTCAGGGAGGTCGCCATCATGGTCTACCGGAGCTATTGGGGCCGACGAGGCCTGGCCATTCCGGCCCGGACCTCGGCCAAGTACAAGACCTTCGTCCAGGGCATGGCAATCGCCGCCGCCCTCTGCCCGGCCCTCGACGAGGCGCTGTGGGTGGCCGATGTCCTGCTCTGGTTCGCCGTGGCGTTCACCCTCTACAGCGGCATGCAGTACGCATGGGACGGACGCAGCGCGCTCCGGGTGACGGGGCAGCGCTGAGACCCCGGGCGTCGATCGTCGGCATGGCGGCCGCGGTCGTCTTGCTGGTGGGTTGCGTCGGTGGCAACGCCACAGGGCGGGCTGCCGGCGGATCCTCGGCCCGGGCGACAAACGACGAGCCCGGCTCGGCAGTCTCCGATGATGGCGACGCATCGGCGGCGGTAGTAGCCGACGAGGCTCCTGATCCGATCGACTTCACGCCGATCTTCACCGAGGCATCCTGTCCGCCCGATTTCCCGACCCAATTCTCACGCCGGTGTGGAACGATCGACGTGCCGTCGGACTGGTCGACCGGCGAGGGCACCGTGACCCTTTCGGTCGCCGTGTTCGGTTCCACTGCATCCGACCCGGCCCCCGATCCCGTCGTCTATCTCGAAGGCGGACCCGGCGGGCATGCGCTCGAGACGCTCGTGTTCTCGGCCGACACGCTGTTGTCCCCCCTGCTCGAACGGGGCGATGTGGTGGTGTTCGATCAGCGGGGAGCGGGTCTCTCCACCCCTCGCCTCGCCTGTCCGGAGGTCAACGAGGCGGCGCGGCAGGCGGAGGACGTTCCGATCGTCGACAACACCGAAGCCGAGCGTCTGTATCTCGACGCGCTCGAGGCATGCTCCGAACGTCTGGTGTCGTCCGGTATCGATCTGGCCGACTTCAACTCGTTCAACAACGCCCATGACACCGACGCCATCCGGCGGGCCCTCGGCTACGAGCAATGGAACCTGTTCGGGGTTTCCTATGGGACAAAACTGGGCCTCGAATCGCTGCGCCAACACCCCGACGGGATCCGTGCCGTCGTGCTCGACTCCGTCTATCCTCCCGAAGTCGACTCGGTGGCCGAAAATCCCCACACCTTCATCGCTTCCTACGAACGGGTGGCCGGCGCCTGCGGGGCCGAGCCGGCGTGTGCCGCCCAAGGAAACCTGATGGATCGCCTCGCTGCTCTCGCCAAGGAGCTCCAGACCGACCCGGTCAAGGTCGAGATCACCGATTACGTCTCCGGTCGGCGCGACGACATGTATCTCACCGGCGACGCCCTCGTCGGCATCGTCACCCAGGCCCTGTATTCGCCCAGCTGGTTCTCCGACCTACCCGAGTTGGCCTCCGATCTCGAAGCGGGCCGGACCGGCGTGGCCGCCCAGTTCCTCAGCCAGCAACGAACCCTGGAGCGCTACGTCTCCGAAGGGATGTTCTACGCGTTCAGCTGCCAGGAGGAGATCAGTTTCGCCGATCCGGTCTCGGTGGTCGATCCGCCGGATCCCTTCGGCCTTCACGACACGTTCGACCTGGCATCGAACACCGGGTCCAACGCCTTCGAGTCCTGCGCCGTCTTCGACAGCGGCCGGGCGGCGGCGGAGGCCGACGAGCCGGTCGTCAGCGACATCCCGGCGCTGCTGCTCGCCGGGGCGTTCGACCCGGTCACCCCGGTCTCCTGGGCCGAGCGGGCCGCCGAGGGACTGTCCCGGTCGTTCCTCGTCGTCGCTCCGTACGCATCGCACGGGGTGTTCGGCACCGAATGTGGGATGTCGGTGATCGTCGCCTTCCTCGACGACCCGACCGTGGCCCCGGAGACCGCCTGTCTCGCGGAGGAGCCACCGCGATTCGTCGGCCCGGTGGCGGCGCAGCCCGAGCTCGAGGAGGCGACCTATGTTGTGGAGCCGTGGGGAACCCGTGTCACGACGTTGCGCCCCGAGTCGTGGGTCGTCGGCAGCCTGGCCGGCGACCAGTACCGCCAGCAGTCGTTCCTCGACCCGACCCAGCTGTTCCAGCTGGCCGGCGATTCGTCGCTCGGCTTCAGCCTGGAGGTCTTCGTCGAGCAGCAGTGGGGGATCGCACTCTCACCTGCCCCGCTCGATGGGTTTGCAGTAGCCGGCGACGGGTGGTCACGTCGGATCGGGGCCGCAGAGGGCGTGGCGATCGAATGGTTCGAGTTCGAAGTCGATCCCGCTGCGGGCACGATGGCCTACGTGATCCTGGTATCGTCGCCGTCCGAGCAGGAGGCGTTGGTCGAGCAGGTGCTGATCCCTGCCCTTGGAGCCATAACCGTCGAGTAGCCGCGGTCGAGTCGTAGGGGAAGCTGATGAGAGTCGAAGTGGTGGCGATTGGCACCGAGTTGTTGTTGGGGCAGATCGTCGACACCAACTCGTCGTGGATCGGCGAGCAGCTCGCCGCAGCCGGACTCGACTCGTTCTACCAGACCAAGGTCGGCGACAACCCGGCCCGGATCCGGGTGGCGCTCGAGTTGGCCCTCGGACGCAGCGACGCCGTGATCTGCTGTGGCGGGTTGGGTCCGACCCAGGACGACCTGACCCGAGACGTGATCGCCGAGGTGATGGGGGTCGAACTCGAACTCGACGAGTCGATCGCCGACCGCATCCGGCGCATGTTCACGAGCCGGGGCCGCACGATGCCGGAGAACAACCTGCGGCAGGCGATGGTGCCGAGCGGGGCCCGGATCATGGAGCAGATGCCCGGTACGGCCCCGGGTCTCGTCTGTCCGGTCGCCGCCGACCGGTCACCCGATGGCGTTGAGAAGATCATCTATGCCGTTCCCGGCGTGCCCTATGAGATGAAGGAGATGGTTGAGGGAACCGTCATCCTGGATCTCGTGGCCCGATCCGGTCAGCCGGCCGTGATCCGGTCGAGGGTGCTGCGAACCTGGGGAACCTCGGAGTCGGGTCTCGCCGAGACCCTCGGACCCCGGATCGACGAGCTCGACGAGGTGGGCAATCCGACGCTGGCTTTTCTCGCCAGTGGCGTGGAGGGACTCAAGGTCCGGATCACGGCCAAGGCCGCCGACGCCGAGCAGGCCGATGCGATTCTCGCCGACGAGGAGAAGCTGCTCCGGTCGCTGATGGGCGACATCGTGTTCGCCACCGACGACGACAACATGGAGACCGTGGTGCTGCGCGAGCTCGGCCGGCGGGGTCTGACCCTCGCAGTCGCCGAGTCGATCACGGGCGGCTATCTCGCCGGCCGGATCTGCGCCGTCGACGGTGCCAGCACGGTGTTTCGCGGCGGCGTCGTCGCCTACAGCTCCGACCTCAAATTCGACCTGCTCGGCGTGCCCGTGGGGCCGGTGGTCACCGAGGCCGCAGCCCGGGCCATGGCCGACGGTGTCCGTCACCGGTTCGGAGCCGACATCGGGCTGGCCACGACCGGCGTCGCCGGACCGACCCAGGCAGAGGGCCGACCCGTCGGCACGGTGTGCGTCGCCATCACCGGACTCGACGACGCCGGGGTCGGATCCGACGCTTCCACGACCCTGCAGCTACCCGGCGATCGCGAGCGAATCCGTCAGTTCTCCACCATCGGGTTGCTGAACATGTTGCGGCTCCGCCTCCTGGCCGACGGCTCCTCGACCTCGATCAGCTTCTGACCCCGCCGACAGGGGTGCGCCAGCCGTAGCCGTCCTCGGACGCCCCGATCTGGATGTCGACGAGAGCTTGACGAAGCTTCAAGGTGTTCGAGCCGGGCTGACCGTTGCCAAGGGTGAGGTGTTGGTCGTCGATCACGATCTTGCCGACCGGGGCAATGACGGCCGCCGTGCCCGACAGGAAGGCCTCGCCGTGATCGACCCAGGCC
>JBFHEP010000268.1:0-6078 GCA_041584095.1 Acidimicrobiales bacterium
CGGGGACGTCAGCACATGGTCGACGCCCACGACCCCGACGAGATCATCGATGATGCGCGGCCCAAATGAGCTGGGCGACGGATCGGGAGGCCATGACTCGAAAGGCGAGGGCTCGGTCACGGTGCCCTGACCTCCAGCGGGACCGGTATGGTCAGTGAGCCTTGGCCAGGGTGCCCAGGTAGAGCTCGATGACCTTGGGGTCCTCCAGTAACGCCCGGCCGGTGTCGGTGTAGGCGTTGGTGCCCTGATCGAGCACGTAGCCCCGGTCGCAGATTTGCAGGCACCGACTGGCATTCTGCTCGACCATGATCACGGTTACGCCGGTGGCGTTGATCTGCTTGGTCCGGATGAACACCTGGTCCTGCAACGCCGGTGACAGGCCCGCCGACGGCTCGTCGAGAAGCAGGACCGACGGCTCCATCATGAGAGCCCGACCCATGGCCAACATCTGGCGTTCGCCACCTGAGAGCGAACCGGCCCGTTGGTTGGCCCGTTCCTTCAACCGGGAAAACAGCGAATATATCCGCTCCAATCTCGTGGCGTTGGTCGATGGACGAAGGAAGTTGCCCATCTCCAGGTTCTCCCGGACGGTCAAGCTGGGAAACACGTTGTTGTTCTGCGGGACGTATCCGACGCCCCGTTCGACGAGGGCGTGAGCCTTCATGTTCGTGATCTCATCGCCGTCGAAGGTCACTTTGCCACTGCTAACCGTGACCAGACCGAACATGGCCTTGATCATGGTCGACTTGCCGGCGCCGTTGGGGCCGATGATGCCGACCAGTTCGCCTTGGGCGGCTTCGAGGTTGACGCCGTTGAGAATGTCGACGCCCGGGACGTAGCCCGCCACGACGTTTTCGATGGTGATAAGCGGTCGATCCGACATGCGCTACTCGCCTCCCAGCAGATCTTCGGTGAAGTCGAGCGCACTGTCGTGGTGTGTGCCGAGGTAGGCGTCGATCACCCGCTGGTTACTGCCGATCGAGCTGTGGGGCCCCTCGGCGATCACCTGCCCCTCGGCCATGACCACCACCCAGTCCGAGATGTCACGGACAACGTCCATGTCATGCTCGACGAACACCACCGAGATCCCCTCGTCGCGCAGCGATTTGACGTGACCGAGCAACGATTGCGTCAAGGCCGGGTTCACACCGGCCATCGGCTCGTCGAGCATGACGACCTTCGGGTCGGTCATCAACGCGCGGGCCATCTCCAGTAGCTTCCGCTGCCCGCCGGACATCGTGCCGGCGAACTCATCACGCATGTGTGCGAGTTGGAACCGCTCGAGCAACGCCTCGGCTCTGGCCTCGATTTCCGCCTCCTGGCTCTTCCACAACGGAGGAATCAGTCCTCGCCAGATCGACTCACCTCGTTGGTGGCCGGCACCCAGCTTCATGTTCTCGATGGTGGTCAGCTTGGACAGTGCCTTGGTGAGCTGGAAGGTCCGCACCATGCCCTTGTTGGCCAGCTTGTGGGGTGGGGTGCCGGTGACCTCTTCGCCGTCGAACAACACCGTGCCCGAGTCGGGACGGTCGAATGTTGTCAGCAGATTGAAGAACGTCGTCTTCCCGGCACCGTTCGGGCCGATCAGCGCCGTGATCACCCCGCGCTGGATCTCGAGATGATCGACGTCGACCGCCACGAGGCCACCAAAGGATCGACGCAGATTATCGACGGTGAGGATGCTGTCGGGCTTGGCGGATCCCGGCTCCTCCGGCACGCCGTCGAAGATTGAGGACTTCGTGGCCACGGCGGTGCCACCGTCAGGTGCACTATCGGTCATCGAGTGCCATCTCCTCTCTGTCGCCGAAGATACCTTGTGGGCGGAAGACCATGAGGGTCATGAGCAGGATTCCCATGATCAGGAATCGTACATTCGACACCTCGGTGCTGGCGAGAATGCTGTCGGGGATCGTCCCGTCGGCCACCAGCTCCGACAGGAACGACTCCGAGAAGACGATGATGAACCAGAAGAGGATGGCACCGACGACCGGAGAGAACACCCGTGCAGCACCGCCGAGAATCAGCGCCGTCCAGAAGAAGAACGTGATCGGCGGAACGAACGTATCGGGCTGGACCGTGGCCTTGTCGACCGCCTGGATGAAGCCGGCGAATCCGGCGACCGCACCGCCAAGCATCAATGCCTGCATCTTGAACCAGTAGGCGTTCTTGCCAAGAGCTCGGGCTGCATCCTCGTCCTCCCGGATCGCCTTCAGGACACGGCCCCACGGGCTACGCATGAGCAGCCAGACGAGGATCGACACGATGATGACGGCAAGCCAGCCGAACACGACGATCGCCATCTGCATCGGCAGGTAGCGGAACGGCCCGAACTCGAAGATGCCGGTGAACGGATTGGCGTTCTGGAAGCCACCGGCCCACTCGTTGAGACCCTCAGCACCGCGTGTGACCCCGCGTAACGCGGTGGATCGGGCCAGGAGCCTCAGAATCTCCGCGGCGGCGATGGTGACGATCGCCAGATAATCTGCTCGCAACCGCAGCGTCGGCACACCGAGCATGAGGGCGAGAATGAGCGCAAAGATGATTCCGACCCCGATGGAGAGCAGCGGGTTGATGCTCCACGAGGTGATGGCGATGGCCGTGCCGTAGGCACCTGCGGCCAGGAAGCCGATGTGGCCGAAGTTCAACAGGCCGGTGTAGCCGAAGTGGATGTTGAGACCGATCGCCGCCATGGCGAACACCACAGCCTGTGGCCCGAAGGCCTGGGTCATCGTTTCCTGCATGACCCTGCCCATGTCGAGCGCGAACATCATGTCAGCCAATCCTTTCGGCGCGTCCGAGAATGCCCTGGGGCCGGAACAGCAGCACGCCGATCAGGACGGCCAGCGCACCGGCGTTTTTCAGCTCGATCGGGATGAACAGCGTCGACAACTGGATACCCATACCGACGAGCAGGCCTCCGACCAGGGCGCCGTATGTGGTGCCGAGGCCGCCGAGGGTGACGCCGGCGAAGATGAGGAGGAGCATCCGGAAGCCGAGCAGCCAGTTGACCGTTTCCGACAACCCGAGGAACACACCGCCGAGGGCGGCCAGCGCGCCGCCGGCCACCCAGACGAGTCTGATGACCCGTTCCACGTCGATGCCGGAACTCTCGGCCAGGTCCCGGTTGTCGGAAACCGCTCGCATAGCCTTGCCGATGCGGGTTCCGGCCAACACCAGGCCAACGATGACGAGAACAACGATGCTGATCACCATCGTCAGCAGATCCTTGTTCGTCAGGTCGACCAACCCGAGGTAGGTACGCCCCCGCTGTGCCGTGTAGTCGCGGAAGAATCGCTGGTTGCCGCCGAAGACGAGCAGGAATCCATAGCGCAGGAAAACCGAGAGGCCGATCGTGACCACGAGCTGGGCGATCAACGAAACGCCCATTCGCCGCAGGGGGCTGAACAGCACGGCGTCGAGAAGCCACCCGAAGCCCGCCCCGAGGACCACGGCTATCCCGGCGGCGATGATGAGGTTGACGCCGTCGCCGAATGGGGCCGGCCACTCGGCCATGAAGCCGAACACTCCGGCCAGTCCGTAGAAATTGAAGAAGTAGGCGGCGAAGAAGCCGAAGGCGATCATCTCCGAGTGGGCGAAGTTCACGAGCCCCGTTGTGCCGAAGATGAGACTCAGTCCGATGGCCGCCATACCCAGGAACAGTCCGAGCTTGATGCCGTCGACGGTCAGCTGGGCGATCCGCCGACCGGTGATACCGGATTCGGCGCTCAACGAAGCACCGCCGTCGCTCCCGTCGGAAACGGCGAAGATCGCGTTGCCGGTCCCGCCCGGGTTGACGGTGACAGTCACGCTGGTCGCCTCCGTGTTGGCCAGCACGATCCCTTCGGGCAGTGTCGCCGGGTCGATCGTCAAGGTGTAGTCACCGGCACCGGGAACCTCGAGCCGAAACACGCCTTCGTCGTCGGTCGCACCTGAACCGATGTCGGCTCCGGCGGCGTCGACAACGGAGAACGCGGCACCAACGACCGGTGTGCGCTCGCCCGCAGCATCTCGAACCTGGAGCCGAACCTGTACCGCTTCCCCCTCGGCAGCAACCGGGTGTGCCAAGAGTAGGATCCCGGCCAAAACCAACAGCAGAGACACCACTAGTCGATTTTTCACTCACTCTCCCCACTGCGCAGGTCGTCTACGTTGGGTCGGAACTGTACCATATGCCGCCGAGGGCAGCACTTATCGGAACAAGTCTTCAAAGAACGCTCAGCTAACCCGTAACAGTATTCCTGTCAGTCGTTGTCGCAGTCGCTGAGTATCCGACCCAGGGCCGGGTCGACCGTCCACGACCGGGGCGGACGATGGTGTTCCGCCGCCCAGGTCGAGACGAGCGGATGCGACCCTGCGGTGTGCAAATCGCGCCCACCGATGTCCGGATGACGCCAGTAGTCGGCCAGCCGCCTGCGCACGCCGGCCGTCGTCGACCACCTCATGCGGACCGAGGGGCTGACGACCGGGCGCAACATCGTGGCGGCGACTCGGGCCCAGGTGCCGAGACCGGAGACGCTCTTCCCGGAGTCATGCAGCAGCGCGGCGGTGATCATCACCGATCGGCGCTGGCGCGCCGACTCGAACCCGTTCGCTTCGGCCGACGGCCACCCGATGTCGGTCCCCAGGCGATCGTTGCCCGTCACGACCGCATCGACCGCACGGGCCACCTCGATCGAATGGCGCTGGTCGGGGTTGCCCATGGCGGACCACACGGCGAATTCCCCGTCATTGAGATGGTCTCGCACCCAGGCTCGGTCGACCTCAGACGGAGGACGGGGATCGAGTGACCCGAAAAACCGGGTGGCGAGGTGGACGAGGTGAGCAACGCTCAACATGATCGAAGAGTGGAGGCGCCGGGCTACGACCGGCCTTCGGTGATGTGCAGCGCCATCAAACCGATCATCGACTTCGAATCGGTGATCCGGCCGTCGAGGCACATCGTGATCGCGTCGTCGAGCGACATGGTGTGAAGCGTCATCGCGTGCTCCTCCGGACCCTCCCGATCGACCGCCACCGGGCTCAGACCGCGGGCAACGAAGATGAAGCCGTACTCGTCACAGAAACCAGGTGAGTGGTGCATGTTCACCAGCATCTCCACGTCATCGGCGTCCAGGCCGACCTCCTCGGCGAGTTCCCGGCGGGCGGTGATCTCGGGAGCCTCGCCGCTGACGTCGCGTTTGCCGGCCGGGATCTCATAGAGGTCACCGTCGATCGCAGCTCGGTACTGGCGCACCAGCGTCACGTTGGTGCCATCGAAGGGAATGATGGAGACGGCCCCGGGATGGCGGATGACGTCGCGCTCGAAGCGGTTGCCGTCACGGTCGCTGATCACGAGCTGACGGAAGTCGACCACCGCCCCGGTGTGGATGACCGTCTCGGAGACCGGACGGAACATGTCGGACGGCATCCGGCCCCTCATTGACTCCGGGTTCGATGGTTGGGCTTGTGGCGACTCGGCGCCGTCAGTCACCGACGGCCTCCAGGTCGACGACACCGTCGCCGACCGGTCCGGCCGCACCGTTGCCGCTGTTGGTGTCGGTTCGACCGGTCCGTTCGTCCGATGGCCGTCGGAACCGATCCGGATCGAGGTTCACCGCCCGCTCCAAGCTGGCGGCGATGAACGCGTCGAAAAGCGGCGCCGGTCGGTTCGGGCGGCTCTTCAACTCCGGATGGGCCTGGGTGCCGACCCAGAACGGATGATCCTCCAGTTCGATGAACTCGACGAGCTTTCCGTCGGGAGACGTGCCCGAGCACCGGAATCCCGCCCCCTCGAACCGGTTGATATAGCGGGGATTGAACTCGTAGCGGTGACGATGACGTTCACTCACCACCGCCTGGCCGTAGATCCGGGCGACCTGGCTCTCCGGCTTCAGGACAGCGACGTAGGCGCCGAGGCGCATCGTGCCGCCCATGTCGGTCACGCTCCGCTGGGCGTCCATGAGATCGATCACCGGGTGGGGGGTGGTTGTGTCCTGGGTGTCGAACTCGCTGGAATGGGCACCGGTCAGGCCGAGTACGTTGCGGGCGAACGCGATCGTCATGACCTGCCTCCCCAGGCACAACCCGAGACACGGGATC
>JBFHEP010000269.1:0-6074 GCA_041584095.1 Acidimicrobiales bacterium
CGGCGGCCGGTCGACCCTGTCGCGCGTTCTGCTGGCCGACGATACTCACGCCATGCTCGGCGCGTTGGAACGGCTCGGCGTCGAACTTGACATCGACGACGAGCGGGATCCCGACGTGGTCGTGACCGTCGACGGTGACGGTCGGGGTTTCGTCTCCGACGCGGAGTCGTTGACGCTGAACGTCCGGCAATCGGGAACGACCGGCCGATTTCTCGTTCCGGCTCTGGCTGCCGGTGACGGGCTGTTCGTCGTCGACGGTCATCCCCAGTTGCGCAATCGTCCTTTCGTTCATCAGGTCGAAACGTTGACTGCGCTCGGCGCGGAGATCGAGGGAACGTCCCTGCCGTTACGCATCCACGGTCGCAAGCTGCCGGGCGGTCGGGTGACGGTGCCGGGCGATGTCTCGAGCCAGTTCCTGTCGGGCCTGCTGCTGGCCGCGCCCCTTTTCGAGTCCGACACGGTTGTCGAGGTGGACGGTGATCTTGTATCACAACCGTACGTCGAACTCACGATTCACACCATGGCGTCGTTCGGCGTCGAGGTCGACCATGACTTCGAGGCGGGGCGGTTTGCCGTACCGGCATTGGGCTACCGGCCGGCCGCCCTCGATCTCGAGCCGGATGCGTCGGCGGCCTCCTACTTCTTTGCCGCAGCGGCGATGACGGGCGGCACCGTGCGGGTCGATGGGCTGGGACGATCGACGGTCCAGGGCGATATCGGGTTCGTGGAGCTGCTTTCCCGGATGGGAGCCCGGGTCGAGGTGGCCGACGACCACACCACGGTCACCGGCACCGGGCGGCTGGTCGGGATAACCGCCGACATGGCCGACATCTCCGACACCGCTCAGACCTTGGCTGTGGTCGCCGCCTGTGCCGACGGCCCGACCGAGCTCACCGGCATCGGCTTCATCCGCCACAAGGAGACCGACCGCATCGCGGCCCCGGTGGCCGAATTGCGGCGACTCGGTGTCCGAGCGGAAGCGACCGACGACGGCTTCGTCGTCCATCCGGGTCCGGTTTCGCCGGGGATCGTCCGCACCTACGACGACCATCGGATGGCCATGAGTTTCGCGTTGCTGGGCCTTGTTCATCCCGGCGTTTCCATCGAAAATCCGGCTTGTGTCGACAAGACCTTTCCAAGGTTCTTCGACGTGCTCGACTCGCTACGTGCCCCCTGAGGCCGCGGCACGAGCCGGTATCGGAGCCTACGCGCCGAGTGTCGCCCGGTCCCGGTCCGGGTTCCGGAACCGGATACTCTCGTGCGGGTGAGAGCCGCCACGTTGACCGGTCCGCGTCGAATCGACGTCGTTGAGGTCGCCGAACCCGAAGCTGTCCCCGGCTCCTGCATCGTGGCGGTGGAGCGCTGCGGGATCGGGGGACCGGATCTGGTCGCCTGGTCTACCGGTGAATTGCCCGCCCCGGCCTGGTTCGGCCATGAATGGGCGGGAAGGGTTGTCGCCGTCGGCGCGGACACCGGAGAGCGGTTCGTCGGTGAACGGGTGGTTGGTGCGGTCCCGCCACCGTGCGGGCGCTGTGCCCCGTGCCGGGCGGGCGTCGACACCACCTGTCGCCTGGTCATGTCGATGATTCTCGGAACCGACGAACTGGCCGACTCCCATGGAGCGTTCGCCGAACGTATTCGGGTCGACGCCCGTCGGATCCATCGACTGCCCGAGGGGGTGGATTTCGCCGACGGGGCACTGGCCGAACCCGGCGCCGTGGCGGCTCACGCAGTGCGGCGGGCCCGTCTCTCGCTGGGTGACATCGTGGTCGTCGTCGGTGCCGGCACGGTGGGTCTGCTGGTGGCCGAGCTGGTTCGACTGAGCGGTGCCGGCAGGCTGGCGGTTCTCGAACTGGAGGGTGACCGTCGGGAGCGAGCGTGCCGTCTCGGCGCCGACGCCGCCTTCGCCTCGCCCGCTGATCTGATGCGCTGGCTGGCGTCCCAGGGACACGGGCTCGGTGCCGACGTCGTCTTCGAGTGCGCCGGAGGGCAGGACGCCGTCGATGCCGGCACCGATGCCGCCAGAACCGGTGGAACCATCGTGCTCGTCGGCACCGCGCCCGACGGGGCCCTCCTGCGTGCCTCCACGCTTGTCGCCCGGGAGGTCACGGTCACGGCGTCCCTTGGCTACACGGTGGCCGATGTTCACCGGGCCCTCCACCTGATGGCCGATGATCGATTTCGGGTCTCCGAACTCCACGGTCCACCCATCGGATTCGCCGACCTGGGCGAAACCTTCGAGGAACTGTCGAAGCAACCCGGACCGAAGCCGAAGGTTCTGTTCCAGCCCCGCTGACGGCAGGACCGGAACCGGTCGGTGCCATCGGGCGCTGGTCAGTCGCCGTTCCTCTTGGCCCGATGTATCTCCAGGATGTCGCGACGGAAGTCGGCCAGCCACTGATTCACGTCGGTCGACGCCACCACCTCGCGTAGCGACTTGAGGCGGCGTCGCTGCTCCTCGGCCGGCATCTTGACCGCCTCCGCGATGGCTGACTTCAGGCCGTCGACATCGTAGGGATTGACCATGATGGCGTCGGCCAACTGGTGGGCTGCGCCGGCGAACTCCGAGAGCACCAGCACACCGGACTCGTCGTGCCGGCTGGCCACATATTCCTTGGCCACCAGATTCATGCCGTCGGCGAACGGCGTCACCAGCATCACGTCCGCGGTCCGGTAGAGGGCCATCAGCTCGGTGAACGACTGGCTCTGATGGATGTAGTGGACGACCGGGAATCCGACCCGCCCGTAGTCGCCGTTTATCTCGCTGACCAGCCGTTCAACCCGGTTCCGGACATCAACGTAGGCGTCGACCTTGTCCCGGCTCGGTTGGGCCACCTGCACCATGGTCACCTGGGAGGCGTGTAGCTCACCGTCGGCCAGCAGCTCTCGAAAGGCCCGCAGCCGAACGTCGATACCTTTCGTGTAGTCGAGACGGTCGACGCCGAGTAGGACGGTCTGTGGATTACCCAGTCGGGCCCGCAGATCACGGCTGGCCTCCATGATCGGGTGACTGGCCGCCGCGTCCTGATACCGGTCGACGTCGATCCCGATGGGGTAGGCGTTGGTCCTGACCATTCGGCCGTCGTAGAGGAGCACACCGTCGTCGACCGAGGTCGTCAGGCCGAGGTGGTTGACGACTCCGTGAAAGTTGGCGATCGCCTGCGGTGTCTGGAAGCCGATCAGGTCGCTGCCGAGGATGCCTCTGCTCAGGCCGTTCCGCCACGGGAGCTGCTGGAACAGTTCGCGTGGGGGGAAAGGGATGTGGAGGAAGAACCCGATGGTGAGGTCCGGTCGGATGTCGCGCAGCATTCCTGGAACGAGTTGAAGCTGGTAGTCGTGAATCCACACAACGGCGTTCTCATCTGAGGCCTCAGCCGTGGCCTCGGCAAAACGACGATTGATCCGGCGGTAGCCGTCATACCAGTGCCGGTGGAACTCGACCGATCCGATCTTGTCGTGATAGAGGGGCCACAACGTGCCGTTCGACATCCCGTCGTAGTGGTTGTCGAGTTCGTCGACCGAGATGGGGATATCGACCAGTCGGATGCCGTCGATCTCGGCGGGAAGTGGGATGACGTCGCCGGCCGGCTCGTCCTCGTCGGTCGATCCGTCCCAACCGACCCAGCAACCTCGTCCCGATTCGGCCAACGCTGGTTTGAGCGCCGAAACCAGGCCGCCAGGGCTGGTCGTCCAGGTCAGCACCCCGTCATCGTCAGGTGTACGACGGACGGGGAGACGATTGGCGACGACGACCATCTGGGGCGAATGCGACGGAGAAGGCACCCCTCCAACCTACTTGGCGCGATGGCGGTTCCACGGGAACGGATCTTCACCTGGATTGCCTCAGATGAGGTCGATCTGTCCATCGGATCCGACTCGAACCGGGCGGCCGACAGCCTCCGCCGCCATCAAGGCGCTGGTCGTGGCGTCATCGATGGTGCGGCCCCAGGTTCGTCCGCCGGACGGTGTTCGCACGGCCAGCAACGCCTCCGGTGCCTCTGAACGATGATGCATCACCGTGTACCCCTCGATGCGGCCCCGGCCACTGAACCCCTCATCGCCGGCCACCTGCTCGATGCCGGCAGCCGCCTGGGCGTCGAGATCGACCCACGGGTCGGGAGGCGGATCGCTCCGATACAGGGCCGCGCTGTGAGTGGTCACATAGCCACCGTTGGCCGTGACCAGGCCGACGCCCGACGTGGCGCGCAACACATCGACCATGGTCGCCACCGAATGGGTCACGTAGTTGTTCAGCGGACCGCCGGCGAACGTCAGGCCGCCCGTAACGGTCAACGGTCGATCGAGATCCAGGCCGAACTCGGCGGCTGCGATCTGGACCGCCGAAGGAAAGCACGAATAGAGGTCGACGTGTTCGAGCTGGTCCGGTCCGATCCCGCAGTGTCGATACAGCGTCTGGGCGATCGAGCCCAGCGCCGGGGATGAATGCAGGTCGCGTCGGTTGGTGACTGCCGCGGTGTCGTTGGCCGATGCGCCGGCCCATGGGAACACCCAGCGATCCCGGCTCACCCCGAGGCGCTCGGCCGCTTCGGCCGATGTGACGAATACGGCGGCCGCCTGGTCCAGATACCAGTTCGAGTTCATGGCCTTGGTGTAGGGAAAGCCGACCATCCGGTTGTCCGGCGAGGGTGTGATGATCTCCTCGGCGGTCATGGGCTGCCGGATCCAGGCGTGTTCGTTGGCCACGGCGACCCGGTTGAAGCCGGCCCAGAGCCGACCGAGCCGGGAGCGGTGCTCGTCGAGCGATTCGCC
The DNA here is from genome assembly GCA_041584095.1 of Acidimicrobiales bacterium. Taxonomy (GTDB): domain Bacteria; phylum Actinomycetota; class Acidimicrobiia; order Acidimicrobiales; family SZUA-35; genus JAHELU01. Next base: position 4,771 of record JBFHEP010000269.1, read on the forward strand.
GTTGGCGGCGCGAATCGCCGACTCGAAGATCGAGTAGACCACCGGGGGGCTATCGATTCCCCGGGCCTCCTCGAAAGGGGTCGACATCGCAAGATTCCGGCCGAGGACCTCGTCGGGGCGGGCGTCGGACTGCGGTGTCGTGGCCAGTCGTTCGCCCCGGGCCCGGAGCTTTCGTCGGCTCCAGATCGTCTCACCGCCGGTGACGACGGCTCCGCCGAGCTCGCCTCGCTGAATTCGGGTGAAAATCGTGTTGAGGGCCACTTGGGGGGCCTGGCCGCCCATGGTGGTTGTCGCCGTACGGCTGTCGCCGACACCGAGATGGTCGGCAACGAGCCGGCCAGGATCGGTGTAGCTCCAGGCTCCCTGGACGACCGCTGTCAAATCGACGGCGCCCGACGCGTCGGCCGCACCGCTGTCGGCGAACGCCCCCGCCACCGCTCGACTCATCAGCCGGTACGGTTCCAAGGCATGGGAGACGTCCTGCGGTCTCTGGTCGACTTGCGCCACGCCGATTATGACCGGGGTCCGGGGGTCGACTGCCATCGACGCCACGATAGGCGGCCGCAGGGCTGGAAGGCGAGGCCGTGGCCGGGTTGGTACGCATCGGGCTCATCGGAATTCGAGGCCCCGGGACTCGGCGTATGGACGCCTCTCGGACCGGTGGTGCCGTGGGCCGGAATGGCTGCGCTACGCTTGGTCGCGGTGGAGCGATGCCATGTTGGTGAAGGGTCGCCGGTGCAGTCGTTGGTTCCGGGTGTGAGAGCGAGGCGCTTTGGCGTGCCCGTTGCCGGTTTCATTGCGGCTGCAGCCTTGCTGGCGGTTATGTTCAGCGGGCTTGTCCCGGCCGGGGCAGCCGGCAGCGCCGGCGCCACCCCGGCTCAGTCGGTACAGGAGGAGCTCAGCAAGTTCGGGACGCTGGCCCCGGTCGACATCTCCGACATCGGATCGCCGGCCGACTTGGCGCCGGACGTCAGCCTGCTGGTCGACCGGGCCGGTTCGCCCGTTCCGGAGGACGGCGCCGACGACACCGACGGCGACGCCGGCAGTGACCGTGCTGCCGACGACGGTCAATGGTGGATCTCCGTACGGGAAGAACTTCTCGATCGCACCGAGGTCGCCTCCGTGGCGGTCGACTTCCCCGACGCCGCCTCCACCGTCTTCCATGTGGGGTTGAACGAGGCCGAGATCAGAACGATGTCGCCGGCGGAGTTCACCGACACGCTGGCCGAGGTGGTATCCGCCACGGCCGCCGACGGGCCGGCTGTGTCCGTCGCCGCCGGCGGACGGGCGCTCAGCGATGCGTC
>JBFHEP010000270.1:0-6074 GCA_041584095.1 Acidimicrobiales bacterium
CGGCCGCCGACGAGCACGCCGCTCGCATGAGGGAGGCCGTTCGGACCGCCCGCAATGAGCTCTTCGTCCACCAGCGCGACCATCGTCGGATCGAGGACGAGCTGCGTCGCTGCAACTCCGAAATCGAACGGGCTGTGGTGACCCGGGATCGTAGCTCGGCCGAGCTGGAGCAACTCGAAGGCGATCGGGCCCAACTCGTCGCCGAGCGGGAAGCGGTTTTCAGCCGCAAACAGGATGACGCCGCCGAGCTGCGGCGGCTCATCACCGAGCTGCCGGCGGTGGAGAACGAGGAGAGCGAGCACCGGAGCCGGGCCGAGGCACTTGCGAACTCCCGGACCACCCTCGAGGAACGGACGCGGGTGATCGCCGCCAAACGAACCGAACTGGAGGTGAAGGTGGCGGCGATCGAGGAGCGACGGGAACTGCTCATCGGTCGGCAGGCCGAGACCGAAGCACGCCTTGCCCGGCTCGTCAACGAGCGCGAACAGGCACGGGTCCGCCGGGTCCAGATCGAGGAGTCGATCACCTCCGTGGCCGAACTCGACACCCATCTCGTCGAACGCCAGCAGCTGCTCGAACAATGGCTCGGCGTGCTGCGAGCCGAGCAGCGGGCGCAGTCGGAGGCGGCCCGACGGGTATCGAACGAGCTGAGTCAGCGCCGTGGTGACCGCTCTGCGGCCGAGAAGGAACTGGTGGAGGTGCGGGAGCACCGGGGGCGTCTCGAGCTGAGCGACACCGAATACCGGGTGAAGCTGGAGGCTTTGACCGAGGCGCTGCGCCGCGAGCTCGACACCGATCCCGAGATCGCGATGACCACGCCGTGCCCCGAGATCGAGAGCGGGCTCGCCCCCGAAGCCCGGGTTCGCGAGCTGGAACGGGAACTCAAGATCATGGGGGCGATCAACCCGCTGGCCCTGGAGGAATTCGAGGAGCTGAAGGCCCGCCACGAGTTCCTCGACGGGCAGGTCAACGACGTGAAGTCCGCCCGCAGAGATCTTCACAAGCTCATCCGGTCCATCGACGACGAGATCGTCGGTGTCTTCGCCGCCGCCTTCGCCGATGTGTCGGAAAACTTCCAGGCACTGTTCACCACGCTCTTCCCAGGGGGCAAGGGCGGTTTGAAACTGACCAACGGCGACGATCTGTTGAATTGCGGCATCGAGATCGAGGCCAAGCCGTCGGGCAAGAACGTGAAGAAGTTGTCGCTGCTGTCGGGCGGTGAGCGGTCGCTGGTGGCGCTGGCCTTCCTGTTCGCCGTATTCCGGAGTCGTCCGTCGCCGTTCTACGTGATGGACGAGGTCGAGGCGGCGCTCGACGACGTGAACCTCTCGCGCTTCCTGGCTCTGGTCGAGGAGTTCCGCTCCGACGCTCAGCTGATCATCGTCACCCACCAGAAGCGAACGATGGAGGCGGCCGACGTGCTCTACGGCGTGAGCATGAAGCCGGGCGGCTCATCGAAGGTGGTGACAGAGAAGGTCAACCACGGCAACATCGACCGGCTGGCCCAACGGGTCCAGAACGCCGACGAGGACCAGAGCGCCGCTTGACCGACCAGCCTCCGGCCGACGACGTTGCTCCCAGCGGACGCGCACAGCCGGCCGAGGAGATGACCGAATCGATGCGTGAGGTGATGAGCCTCGAGGGCGACACCGACAAGTTGTCGGCGTACTACGCCAAGTGGGCGTCGAACTATGACGCCGACGTGGCCGACCACGACTACGGCCTTCCGGAGATGATGCTGGCCGCGGTGGTCGCGGCGGCAAAGCACGACCTGGCCGCCGCCCGCTACCTCGACCGATCGGTTCCCGTGCTCGACGCCGGGTGCGGTACCGGTTTGGTCGGGGCGGTGATGCACGACGCCGGCTACACCGACCTCAGCGGAATCGACCTGTCGCAGGAGATGGTGGAGCAGGCTCGGGAACGCGGCGTCTACCGGTACCTCGAAGGAGGCATCGACCTCTCCCAACCGGTGCCGGGGCACCTGCGCCGGCGGGCGGTCATCGTGCTGGTCGGGGGCGTGTTCACGGTCGGCCACATCCCGCCGGAGTCGCTGTCGGTCGTCGCCGATCTGGTTGCTCGGAACGGGCTACTGGTTGTCAGCACGCGCCGGTCCTACCAGGCGACGACGGACTTCGTGCCCGTGCAGCAGGCGATGATCGACGACGGCCGCCTCGAGTTGTTGGCCCACCTTCGCGATGCTCCCTACACGATGGACTCCACCGGCGATTACTGGGCCTGGCGGGTACCAGGCTGAGGCTCCCGATCCTCGGTTTCCTGATCGCCGCAGCGGCCCTCGAGCGGTGGGCGATGCAAACGCCGTCGGCTATGGCAGGCGTTGAAACCACACGAGGCTGAACGCGGCGGCCAGGGCCAGGAGCGCGATCCCGCCTCCCACGAACCAGTCGGTGATCTCCCGATCGACCAGCTCGTAGCCGATCGCCGAGCCGATGTCGTTGTAGACAGCTTCCAGCTCGTCGAGGGAGGAGGCGGTGAAGAATGCGCCGTTGGTGCCGTCCGCAATGGCCCGCAGGTTGTCCTCCATCACCGGAACCGGTATCTCCTGGCGTTCGACGAGAGGCGTGTTGGGGTCGTCGTACTCGATGGTTCCCCGTGTGGTGCCGAACGCGATGGTCGAAACCGGTACATCGGCCTCGACGGCGGCGTCGACGGCTTCGGAGTCGGGTCGACCGATGGTGGTCTGGCCGTCGGACAGCAGGACGATGCGGGCCGGAGGCGGCTCGGCCCCTCCATCGGCGGGGACGTTCGCCAGCGCGTCGAGCGAGGTGAAGATGGCCTCGCCGATGGCGGTCGACTCGGCCAAACGCAGGTTGTTGATGGCGTTGTGGGCGGGAAGGCGGTCGATGGTTGGACTGACGAGGACCGAGGCCGACCCGGCGAACGCCACGATTCCGACGTTGAGGCTCGGCGGCAGTTCGTCGATGAAGCGATTGGCCGCCATCTGGGCCGCTGACAGACGGTCGGGTTCGACGTCGGTGGCCTGCATCGACAGCGACACGTCGATGGCGACGATGACGGTGGCCCGCTCCCGGGGCACGCGAACCTGACGAGCCGGTTGGGCGAACGCCGCCACCAGCACCGCCAGCGCGGCGAGGAACACGATCGGCGGAACGTGGCGACGAAACCCCGGGCCCTCGGGAGCGATCGAATCGAACAGCTCCGGTGACGCGAATCGCAGGGAATAGACCTTTCGCCGCCGTTGCATCGAGATGTAGATGCCGACGAGGGCGGCCACCAGGACCAGCAGCCACAGCCGTTCGGGCGAGAGAAAGTTCATCGCCCTCCACCACCTCCGGCGGCTGTCCGGTGAGCCAGCAGCAGACGCCGTTGCTGGATGAACATGACCAGGTCGTCGAGCCATGGCCGGTCGGTCGAGAGGCGCAGATGGTCGATGCCGGCTTCGGTGAACGTCGTCTCCAGCAGCCGCTGCCGGGACTCGATCGCTCGGGCATACCGTTCCCGCACCGCGGGGCGGTCGGTGGCCAGCTCCCGCAGGGCGCCGGTGGCCGGATCGCGAACGGTCACGAGGCCGACGTCGGGCAGCTCGTGCTCCCGGGGGTCGGAAACCTGCACGGCCAATACGTCATGGCGGCGGGCGGTTATGGCCAGGCGATCCTCCCAACCCGGAGCCACGGCGAAATCGGAGATCACCGCGACCAGGCCCCGACGCCGGGCCACACCGGCCAGCCGACCGAGTGCTCCACCGAGGTCGGTGACGCCGCTGTTGTCCTCGTGCGGTGTGGAGGCCAGATCGTGAAGAATGCGAAGCAGGTGTTTGCGTGAGCCTCGGGCCCCGACCACGACCGGGTCACCGCGCCCGGCCAGCACCGCACCGAGCTGGTTACCGTCGCGAGCGGTCAGGAAGCCGATCGCGGCCGCGGCGGCAAGGGCCAGGTCCCGTTTCTCGCAGTTCACCGTGCCGAAGTCCATGCGTGATGACCGGTCGACCACGAGCCAGGTCTGCAGTTCCCGCTCGGCGATGGTCTGGCGGATGTACGGCTCTTGGAGTCGGGCGGTGACGTTCCAGTCGATTCGGCGCACGTCGTCGCCGGGCGCGTAGCGGCGGGTTTCGCCCAACTCCGAGCCGTGACCCGGGACGAGCCCGCGGTGATCGCCGTGGAGCAGTCCGTCGAGCCGCCTCGTCACCTCGAGTTCGAGGCGGCGGAGGAGCTCCCGGGTCGACGGCTCGATGACGGAGAGCGGATCGGCGTTCATCGGATTGGTCAACGTTGGTCGGCCTAGGTCGTCGGCTGGTCGGACGGGCCACCGGAGTGGCCGGGATCGAAGGCGGGCCGTGGCCGGTCGAGTCTCGCACCGTCGACGGGTCGTGGGTCTGGTGAGACCGGAGCCGCCGGCACAACGGTGAGGATGCGGTTGATGATGTCGTCGGCGGAGAGCCCCTTGGCCAACGCCTCGTAGGTCAGCATCAGCCGGTGACGGAAGACGTCGCGGGCCACGTCGAACACATCCTGCGGAACCACATAGTCCCGTCCCCGCATCAGGGCCAGCGCCCGGCCGGCGGAGACCAGACCGAGGGTGGCCCGGGGGCTGACGCCGAATTCGATCATCGGTTCCAGCTCGGGAAGACCCCGCAGGCCCGGCTCGCGGGTCGCCATCACCAGGTCGACGGAGTACTGGGCGACCGAGTTGTCGACGTAGACGCCATCGGTCAGCACCTGCAGATCCTCGAGTTCGGTGAGGTTGATGACCTGGGTCGCTTCGGGCATCGACGCCCCGACCCGACGAACGATCTCGATCTCCTCGCTCGGCGTCGGATAATCGACGACGACCTTCATCAGGAAGCGGTCACGCTGCGCTTCGGGCAGGGTGTAGACGCCCTCGGATTCGACCGGGTTCTGGGTGGCCAACACCAGGAACGGGGAGGGCAGTGGCCGGGTGGTTCCTCCGATGGATACCTGGCGCTCCGCCATCACCTCGAGCAGCGCCGATTGAACCTTTGCCGGCGCCCGGTTGATCTCATCGGTCAACACCAGGTTGGCGAACACCGGACCCCACTCGATATCGAACTTTTCGGTGCCGGCCCTCCAGATCCTCGTGCCGATCAGATCGGACGGCAGCAGGTCGGGGGTGAACTGCAGACGCACGAAGCTGCCGCCGATGGTTTGGGCCAGCGTGGACACGGCCAGCGTCTTGGCCAATCCCGGGAGCCCCTCGAGCAGCACGTGACCCCGAGCCAGCAGCGCGACGAGAAGCCGCTCGATCATGAGATCCTGGCCCACGATCACCTTCTTGATCTCGTACTGAACCCGCTCGAGCGCACGGGCCGCGTCGGCCGCCGAACGCGGTGGCGCCCCGTGGTCCGCGGCCGGGTTGGGGGCGGCGAGCGGATCGTGGTGATTGGTCATCGGTGCGTTCCTTCGTCAACCGTCGCGTTCGGGCTCGGTGGCACGGCATTTCCGTCGGATGGCAACGCTTTGGCATTGCCGGATCCTGTCGGCCAGGATGCCATCATTCTCAAATCGGTTGAAAAGCGGGGTAAATCTGCACCTGTCGACCCCTCTTCCGGAGGACTCGGTGGTGAATCAGATCGGTCGGGCTGGGCAGGCGGTCAATCAGAACTTAGCGTGTAGACATGCGACTCTTGGTTGTCGATGACGAGGAGGATCTGGCTTCGGCGGTGGCCGAGGCCCTCCGAAGGGAAGGATACGCCGTCGACGTGGCCCTTACCGGGCAGGACGCCCTCGATCGCCTCATCGTCAATCCCTACGATCTGGTGCTGCTCGACCTCACACTGCCCGACATCGACGGGATCGAGGTGTGCCGCCTGATACGTACCGATCCGATGTTCGATCCGTACACACGGGTGCTGATGGTCACGGCCAGGGACTCGGTGGCCGACCGCGTGACCGGGCTGGACCAGGGCGCCGACGACTATCTGGTCAAGCCCTTTGCTTTACCGGAGCTTTCGGCTCGGGTTCGTACGTTGTTGAGAAGGGAAACGGCTGGCGGCGACGCCGTATTGCTCGCCGGAGAGCTCGCCCTGGACACGGCCCGCCAGCTCGTTTCCTGGCACGACCAGCCGATTGAACTGACGA
>JBFHEP010000271.1:0-6061 GCA_041584095.1 Acidimicrobiales bacterium
CGTCGACACCTCGATCGGTGAGTTCAGCTTCGAGAACTCGACCGGCACCTACGTCGGCTTCCGGATCGGCGAGGAGTTGGCCACCGTCGGGCAGACGGAGGCGGTTGGTCGCACGCCGACCGTCACCGGCACCGTCACGATCGACGGACAGACCGTAACGGCTACGTCGATCGAGGCCGACATGACCGCCATCACGACCGACATCAGCCGGCGCGACAGTGCGGCCCGGCGAGCGCTCGACACCGGCAACTTCCCGACCGCCACGTTTGTGCTGACCGAACCGATCGACCTTGGCGCCGACCCGGCGTCGGGCGAACCGGTGAGCGCAACGGCCGTCGGTGATCTCACGATTCACGGTGTCACCAACCCGGTTGAGGTGGCCATCGAGGCCCAACTGGTCGGCGACACGATCGCCATCGTCGGCTCCACCGACGTGGTATTCGCCGACTACGGCGTGACGGCGCCGTCGGCGCCCATCGTCGTCAGCCTCGACGACTTCGGGATCATCGAGTTCCAGCTTTTCCTGACCCGGCCCTAGCGGGAAATCGAGCTTCATGGCCCGCCTACGCCGTGTGCTCACGCCGTGTGAAGGTGGGCCCGCTCGCCATGGCGGTCGAAGATCATGATCGTTTCCGCCGGATTGTCCATGGCGACCATGGCGTGAGGGGTCATCGTCGAGAACTCGGCGGCCTCGCCGGTCTCGACCACGATGCGACGCTCGCCCAGCATCAACAGCACTCGACCCTCGATCACGAACATCCAGTCGTAGCCGGGATGGACCTGCAGCTCGGGCAGGCCCTCGGCCGGGTCGTGGGGTTCGAGCCGGAACTTGAACGCCGTGGTCGAACCGTCGGGTCGCGAGAGGGGCCAGATCGTCAGGTCGCCCTGGGCACTGGGGGAGGGCCGGATGACCACGTCCTCGTCGTCGTTGGGGGCGATGAGCACGTCGACACCGACGCCGAGCGCCCGAGCCAGCGGCACCAGGACGTCGAGGCTCAGCGCTCGATTGCCGGTTTCGATGCGGCTGATCGTCGACGGTCCGACGTTGGCCCGCTTGGCCAAATCGTCGAGTGACCAGCCCAGGCTCTGCCGTACGGCCCGAAGCCGGGCTCTGGCCGTGGCGCCTATATCGGGCGCCTGCTCGGCGGAGTCGACCATCGGTACAGCCTGCCAGTGGTTTGCGAATTATGCAAGAGATATTGACGAATCCGACAGAAGCGGTACCGTCGAAGTCATGACCGACGTCAACCACGCTCACGATCATCACGAATCCCATGGCGGACGACATGCGGGACACCACCATGCCCACGGCGATGCCCCGGACCACGAACTCGCCCGCCGGAATCCGGCCGAGTTCTGGGACCACCGCTACGCGGAGGCCGGAGACGTCATGTGGAGCGGAAGCGCCAACGGGACCGTCGAGGTCGAACTCGCCGACCTCGAACCGGGGCGGGCACTGGACATCGGCTGTGGCGAAGGAGCCGACGCCCTGTGGCTCGCCCACCGAGGCTGGGACGTCACGGCGGTGGACGTCTCGGCCGTCGCCATCGAACGGGCCAGAGCCGCAGCCGAAGCCGCCGGCATGACCGCCGCCGTCACCTGGCGGCAAACGAACGTCCTGGTCGACCCGCCCGAGGCCGAAGCGTATGACCTGGTGCTGATGATGTACCCGGCCTTTCACCACCCCGTGACCCCCGAGGCGATCCGAACGATCGTCGACGCCGTGGCCCCCGGTGGCACGCTGCTCGTCGTCCATCACGTTGTCGACCCCGCACATGCCGCCGAGCACGGGTTCGACCCGGGCGAGTTCGTCTCGGTGGCCGAGATCGCCGAGGCCGTGAACACAGAGGGCGGGTCCGATTTCACCCTCGAGACTCACGAGGTCCGTTCCCGCCCCAACCCGCCGCCGGGCGCCCATCACGCCGACGACGAAGTGCTCCGCCTCACCCGCATCGGTTGACCGCGGCGGGCCCACTCCCGCTTCCTACAGGCCCACTCCCGCTTGGTGCGCGTTCAGCGCGTCGCTGACGACGCGGGACGTGTACAGAACCGCTGGCTATCGGCGACAATGGCTCCATGAAGACGACAGGGGCGGTGTTGCGTCAGGCGCCGGGGGAGTGGGAACTGGTCGAGCTCGAGATCGAGGAGCCGCGCCAGGGCGAGCTTCTCATCGAGATGCGGGCCGCCGGGTTGTGTCACTCCGACGACCACTACGCCAAGGGTGACACGCCGGTCGCCTCGTTCCCGTTCGTCGGGGGGCATGAGGGCGCCGGGGTGGTCATCGGCGTCGGGCCCCACACGCCGGGTTGGAAAACCGGCGACCATGTGGCGCTGTCGTTCCTGCCGGTGTGCGGCCGCTGCCGCTGGTGCTCGACGGGGCACCAGAACCTGTGCGACATGGGCCGCTTCCTCCGAGACGGCACCCGTTCCGACGGCTCCTACCGTGTGTGGCTGGACGGAGAGCCGGCCGCCCAGATGTGCGGGCTCGGCACCTTCAGCCGCCACAGCCTCGTCGACGTGGCCGCCGCCGTCAAAGTCGATCCCGATCTGAATCTGGAGGCGGTCTGCCTCACCGGCTGTGGTGTCGGTACCGGCTGGGGGTCGGCGGTGAACTCGGCCGAGGTCCAGGCCGGCGACACCGTCATCGTCATGGGCGTCGGCGGCATCGGGGTGAATGCCGTACAAGGCGCTCGCCACGCCGGAGCGTCGCACATCGTCGCCGTCGATCCGGTGGCCATGAAGCGTGAGGTGGCGTCCCGCGTCGGGGCCACCGAGACCTTCAACTCGATGGACGAGGCGATCGCGTTCGCCCACTCCGTCACCCACGGCCAGGGCGCCGACTCGGCCATCATCTGCACCGGTGTGCTCACGTCCGACGACGTCCGCCGCGCCCTTGCCTCGATCCGCAAGGCGGGCACGGTGGTGGTCACCGCACTCGGGCACGCCGACACCGACGTCGCCGTCAACGCCCGGGAGCTGACGCTCTATCAGAAGCGAATTCAGGGCTCGGTGTTCGGCGAGTCGAATCCGATGTGGGACATCCCGCTGATGCTCGAGCTGTATCGCTCCGGTCGTCTCCTGCTCGACGAGCTGATCACCACGCGCTACCCGCTGGCCGGCATCAACCAGGGGTATGCCGATCTGCACGCCGGCCACAACGTACGGGGCATCATCACGTTCGATTGACGAAGCCCGACGGGATCAATTAGTCGGAGGCTCAACGTTCGGTGGGCACGCTCGCTGCTCGGTTGGCCTGCTCGGCCGACGCGGCGTCGGCCAGACCACGGAGGATCAGATCGAGGCCGACGTCGAACTCGGCGGCGAAATCGTAGCCGGGCTCCAGAACATGTTCGAAGGTGAAGGCGGCCAGGTTCGGGTAGAGGTCGGCGGGGAAATGCTGGACCATGGCCGAGGCGATCTCCGCCGCCTCCTCGGGTGTGTCGAACGGCAGGCCCGCCTCCTGGAGCGCGAAGCCGTAGATGTGGGCATCGATCGTGGCGTAGGCCGTGGCCACCAGAGGCCACGACATACCGGCCCCTCGAAGACAGCCGAGCACGGCGTCGTGATGGCCCAAGGTTGCCGGGCCCGGGTCGGTTCTCGACTCCATCAGCGGCGCCGCCCACTGGTGGCGGGCCAAGACCTCACGGGCCGATCGTGCCCGGACGGCCATGGCCTCGGTCCACTCCTCATCGGTCGGGGGAAGCTCGATCTCGGAGAAGACGATGTCGACCATGCCGTCGAGGATGTCCTCCTTGTTGGCCACATGATGGTAGATCGTCATCGGACCAACGCCGAGTTCGTCGGCCAGGTTGCGGATCGTCAACGGCTCGATTCCCATCCGGTCGGCCAACGCCACCGCCGCCTCGATGACCCGGTCTCGGGATAGCGGTGTCCTACTCACGTTTCCTCCCTGCTCAAAGCCGGTCGAAGATCACTGGTCCTGACAGTAGCCGAAATTCTCGTACAAAGTACGTTGACTTTCGTACTAAGTACGATTAGCCTTTGAATCAACGTATCGTACAAAGTACGAACCAGCAAACGGAAATTTGCAGCAGAGGTCGAACCGAGTCCCAGTTGTCTGCGAATTCGAGACGTGGAGGAACCACATGTCGAACCAACTCACGAAACCGAAAACCATGACGGCCATCACCCAGGACCGCTACGGCGACAGCTCCGTGCTCCGGTCCGCCACCGTCGCCGTCCCAACGCCGGGACCCGGTCAGGTGCTGGTACGGGTCCATGCCGCCGGCGTCGACCGGGGCACCGAGCATCTCGTGTCCGGCACCCCCTATCTCATCCGGGCCATGTTCGGATTGCGCAGGCCTCGCCAGCCCATCCCGGGCATGGACATGGCGGGAACGGTTGTCGCGGCCGGCTCCGGCGTAACACGCTTCGCTCCCGGCGACGAGGTCCTCGGTGTCGCCTCCGGTACGTTCGCCGAATACGCCTTGGCCGACGCGTCGAAGGTGACGCTCCGACCCGACGGGCTGTCGGTGATCGAGGCGGCGGCGTTGCCGATCTCCGGCTCGACGGCCCATCAGGCCGTGGTGACCCACGGTCGAGTTGGGGCCGGCGACAGCGTGCTGGTCCTCGGCGCCTCCGGTGGTGTCGGCAGCTATGCCGTCCAGATCGCGAAAGCCCGGGGCGCCACCGTGACCGGGGTGGCGAGCGGACCCAAGCTCGACATGGTCCGCGCACTCGGTGCCGATCACGTCATCGACTACCGCAAGTCCGACCCGGTAGACGGCGCGCACCGGTACGACGTGATCATCGACATCGGCGGCCGCAACCGGCTGTCGAAGCTCCGGCGGGCGTTGACTCGCGACGGCACGCTGGTGATCGTCGGCGGCGAAGGGGGCGACAGCCTCACCGGCGGGATCGGCCGCCAGCTTCGAGCCGCGATGCTGAGTCCGTTCGTCTCCCAGCGGCTCACGTTCTTCGTTGCGTCCGAGGGGCACGCCCACCTCGACGAGGTGCTCTCGCTGGTCGCCGCCGGACAGGTCCGACCCCGCCTCGATCGCACCTACCGCCTGACCCAGGTTCCCGCCGCACTCGACGATCTGGCCGCCGGACGCATTGCCGGCAAGGCCGTCATCGCCATCACCGACACCGATTCCACCAGCGAAGGAGTCCACTCATGACCCTCACCCTCGACAACCGAGTCCTGGACCTCGAAAAGCCTGCCTCGGTGCAGGAAGCCGGTCCGAACCCCAGGGCAATGGCACTCCTGGCCGGCTGGTCGTACGTGGCGCTGTTCGTGTTGGCCGTCTTCGCCAACTTCTTCGTGCGGGAGCGGCTCGTGGACACGTCCGACGCCTCTGCCACCTTCGTCAACCTCGCCGCCAATCAAGGGCTGGTCCGGGCCGCCATCCTCGCCTTCGTCGTCATTTTCGCCCTCGACGTGGTCGTGGCCTGGGCGCTCTACCACCTGTTCCGCCCGGCAGGGGATGCGCTTTCCGCACTCGCAGCCTGGTTCCGGATCGTCTACACGGTGTTCCTGGGGGTGGCCGTCGTCTTCCTGTTCACCGTGCTCCGACTCGTCGGCGGTGCCGACCACATCGCCGCCCTCGGTCGGCCGGCGCTGGAGGCGAACACGATGCTGGCACTCGACGCCTTCAACGTGACCTGGCTGGTCGGTCTCGTCGCCTTCGGTGTCCACCTCGTTCTGTTGGCGGTCCTGATCCTCCGTTCGGGGATCGCCCACCGAGCCCTTGGCGTCGTCCTCGCCGTTGCCGGTGCGGCCTACATCTTCGACACGACCGCCTTCACCGTCTACCCCGACTACGCGGCCAACGCCGAGTTGTTCACCGCCATTGTCGCCGGACCGGCCGTGATCGCCGAGGCCGCATTCACCCTGTGGTTGCTGCTGAAGGCGGATCGGGCTCGCCCAGCGACCGGGTGACACGTTCTCGGGTGCACGAGCCAGCAGCCACCCGATCCGAACCAGCTGGACGGGTTCGATTGGACACAACTAATCTCGGATCGGGCGGGCGCTCCGCCCGACGACTGAAGGGGAAATCTCATGAGCGATCTGACCTCCGCCATCGACGCGGTTCTCGAC
>JBFHEP010000272.1:0-6031 GCA_041584095.1 Acidimicrobiales bacterium
ATCTGGAAACCTCCTCAACGATCATCCTGATCGACGTCGTCCGGCGACGTTAGAGGCCAAGGTCACGCCGAGAAGTTGCCCGGCGGAGTCCCGGTCGGCTCCTGAGCGTCAGTCGATGGCAACCTTGCCGTTTCCGGCCGCCCGGGTCTCGCGTGGTGGCGGGGCCGCCGTAGTGCCGTCACGTTCCGCCTCCTCCTTGATGGTGACGACGGCGGCCCGCATGACGATGCCCACGAACCGGCGGACCAGCCACCAGTAGCGAAGGAACTTCCGCCGAGCCGCATCGTCGGTACCGGCGGTCCGCGCCTCGTAGCTGAGCAGGCTCCGGTCAGGGCCGTAGTCCCGGACCGAGAAGCCGACGGCGAGCTTGGCGAAGTCGGGCTCGGCGAATTCGCTGAACTGCTCCGCGGTGACCGACCTCCATTCGATGTCCGGTTGCCACACCTTGCCGATGGCGCCGAAAACGAGTTCCCGGCCTGGGTCCTCTCCGAGCGCCAACCAGCCTTCCAGCACCTCTGGATCGGCCGAGCCGTCGAACATGTCGGCGAGCCGCATCTCTGGCGGCGGGGGAGGGGCAGGCTTCCTCCTCAGCCGTCGCCCAAGTTGATCCGGCAGGCCACGGATGAACATGAGCGCGTCGACCATTGGGGAGTGAACCCGCAGGAAGTCCAGGTTCCGAGCGGTTTCGTACACCACCTGAGGTGGAGCGTCGATCACGATGTGCTCGGTGATCGTGGCGTCGAAGTGAGGCAGGTGGTCATCAATCAACATGGTGGACTCCTTGGATGAGGTCAACGACGAAACCGGCGTCGCTGACTGTCGGAATGGCTTCGTCGGACCCACGGCTGGTTCCTCGGAGGCTGGATCTCGTGTCGTTGCCGGTTGCGCCGACCGAACCAGCCGACGACCGGGAGGTCGCGGAGTCGTGTGGCGAGTTTGCGACTGCGGGTCATGGCTCCTCCTTTCAGATGCCCGGGTCCTCTCAGATGCCGAGGCCGCTCAGGTGGTAGGCGACATCGTTGATGGCAGCGGTCAATGACGGATGGTCCGTCTCGAACTGGTGGAGGGCGTCGATTAGCCGCCGATCGATGCGACTGCGATCGGTGGTCGACGGTTCCTCCGGCAGACGCTCGATCGCTGCCGCCCGCAGCTCGGCCAGCTGTTCGGCGTTGTCGACGTCGTCCCGGTCGATGAGATCGATCAGCCGCTCCACCGCGGCGACATAGCCAGGGTGACTCGGCCTCGGACCGCTCGGGAGCACGAGGACCGGTCGATCGGCAACCTTCAGCAGGGCGGAGGTGACGCTGTCCAGCAACGGCCGGCCGTCGAGATCGTGGCGCCGCGCCACGACGACGATCATCGCCGCCCGCACCGCTTCGGCCTCCGCCAGGATCACGTCGACCGGTGGGCCGACCAGCGTGACCGATCGAGCGTCGATCCCGTGTTCGGTGAAGGTGCGGGTCGAGTCGGCGAGACGGCGTCCTACATCGTCGAGTTCCTCGGCGGTGCTGCCCTGGCGAGCGGCGTTGACCAGCACGAGCGGCCAGCCTGTTGCCAGGGCCAAGGTTTCGATGACCGTTGTCGGAGGCGCAGGGCTCGGCGGATCGACGGCCACCAGGATCGATGCCGTGCCACCCGCTGCCGGCTGGGTTGCGTCGATTTCGCGTTCCTGACCGGGGGTGCTCGAGTCACTCATCACGTACTCCCCTTCGAGTTGTCGAAAAATGGGATGACAATCGGCCCGTCTGCCCCGAGGATCACGAGCAGGTCCTCGTCGGCACGTTCGGTGAGCTGCCGGTCCAGGTCCGGGACGTCCACCGGCCCGTCCTCGTGATCGGTTCGGTGCCAGTGCACGATGGAGGCGCCGCTCGTCTCGGCCAGGTGTCGGGCCAGCCTCGAATGGTTCGACGCCACCAACACCACCCGTCGCTCCGGCCGGGTCGAGCCGGTTGGATGCCGTTCGGCCGGCCGTCGGTCCGCTCGAGCCTCGGTCCGCTCGGCTCGGTAGATCCGGTAGTGGTACCACGCCATGCCCGTAACGGTCAGGAGAATGGCGAGTCCCACTCGATCGTCGTGCAGGGTCTGACGGGACAGGCTGGCGTCGAGGACGTCCTCGATCGTGGTGAACAGCACCGCCAGCGCACTGACCAACACCAGAAGGCCGCCCACTCCGAACAGCGTGAAAAGATAGACACGCCGGACCGGCGAGTCGGTTTCGCCGACCGGGTCCGCCCGCACGGTCTGACCGATCCGAGCCCAGAACCAGACCCACACCGGCCCGGCCACGGCGACCGTCGTCGCCCCGCCCACCACGATGTTGGCCACGGAGCCCGGTCCGTCGGCGAAGAGGGCAACCAGAAGCATCGCCGTTCCCACCACGGAGGCAACCAGTGCCGCAAACGACAGCAGGTAGTCGTAGACCCGCACCGCCATACTCCGCCCAGGATCCGGTCCGAGCTCCCGGCGGTGGTACAGCCAGCAGGCGAGGCCCGCGGCGACCACGCCGACCATGACCGGTATGGTGTCGAAGTGGCGCACCGCCGTGGTCGTATCCGGGTCGCCGACGAACCAGACCCCGACGACGTTGATGGCGGTCGCCACCCCCACGATGGTCGCGACGAACCCGGCCAGAGCTCCGACGGGTACGACTGTGACGTACCAGAGTTCGCTGCGTGGGGCCCGGCGGTAGTGGTTCAACCAGTACCAGGCCCAGACGACGGCGCCGACGACGGCCAGAGCCACGAAATACGCGAGGCTGGGGTCGGTTCGAGCGGTGTCGGGGTCGGCGGTGAACGCGTCGTAGAGTTCGTCGGCGCCGATGTAGGCAAGACCGCCCAGCCCGACAACCATCGGCACGAGTCCGACGATCGTGCCGATCGCCAGGTGAAGGTCGCCGACGATCCCGTGGCGGCGCCGCAGCCCGAACCAGTGGCCGGCCCAGACGCCGGCCCACACCACGGCGGCCACAAGGTTGGTGATCTGGAAGCTGCGCTCGGACTCCGGCGACAGCGCGGCGTGCAAGACGGCGTGCCCCTCGATGACGAAGCCGAGGACGGCGGTGGCCAGGATGGCGTTGAGATAGACCGTCCAGGCCAGGGCCGCGCGCTCCTCGGGCGCGGCGACGAGCCGGCGGTCGATGTAGCGGCCGAGCAGTGCCGTGACCGGCAGCCCGATGATCAGGAAGCTCATGGCCTGGGCCAGCGCCGTGTTCGAACTGCGGTCGGATTCGATGAGCTCCCTGGTCAGCTCGATGACACCCTGGGCGGCCAGGATCACGGTGGTGTACAGGAGGCCGTAGAGGAACAGCCGACGAACGGTCGCAGCCGGATCCCGGTCTTCAGCGCCGGGGTTGCGGGCCAACCGCACGATCAGCCACGCGGCGAGGATGGCGATGACGATGGTGGATAGACCGACCAGCATCGCCGTCACCTACTCCCGTTGCTCGTCGGCCGGGGTAATGAGTCCGTAGTGGCCGTCGTGTCGCCGGTAGACGACGTTGCCGCGGCCGCTCCCCGGGTCGATGAAGAACACGAACCGGTTCCGGGTTGCCTCGAGGAGTTCGATGGCCTCCGACGGCCGAAGGCTCGGAGGTGGGCCTTCGGCCGTCAGTACGTCGGTCACGCAGTCGGCAGGGTCGCCCTCGACCGGCTGCCGGAACTGTATGACCAGCAAGTCGTCGTCGCCGACGCTGAGGACGGCGTCGTCGCCGCTGTCGGCCTCGACGAAGAGCAGGAACTCGTAGTCGAGCATGTCGAGATCCCAGGCGGCCTCGTCGATTGTCAGATCGTCGGGAGCGAAGGATCGATGACGGACGATCTCGGGTCGATCGGGTTTCACCGATCCAGGTTCGAAACCGGCCGGCGGAGGCGGAAGCGGCGACCTTTGCGATCCGTTGATCGGATCCCGGCCCCGCTGCCGGGCTCGGCGTCGGCTCCGGTCGTGGCGGATACGTACCTGGAGTCGATCGACGACCCGGTCGACGGCTTCGGTGAAGGTCGGGGCGTCGGCGTGAGCCCGCACGATGATGCGGTCGAGATCGAGTACGACCTCGGCCATGGCCGGGCGTTCGTTGCCGGGATTGTCGACGGCCGTCAGCTTGACCCGGATGAACCGGACAGGTCGACCGACGGTGTCGACGAGGTGGCCGATCCGCGTTCTGGCGTAGCGTCGGGTATCTTCGCCGACCGTCCCCCGGATGACCAGCTGGAACGGCGGACGGGCGTCGCCGGCTGCACTTCGGTCGCCGTCGGGTTCGAGGTCGACCCACTGCTCGATGATCTCCCCCCGGTCGATGACGAACGACGCACCGTGGTCGACCCCGTCGACCGCACAGTCGATGCGCACATAACGACCGAGGCCGTACAGGTCGGCGGCGTCGGGATCCAGTCCGGCCAGCGGGGACCGCTCGAGGGCCCCCCGCAATCGGTGGAGACCGCCGACGTCACCGTCGGGGGTGTGAACCACGGCGTCGGGCCGGTACAGCGCAGTGGCGCCGTCGAGGTCCCAGTCACCCATGGCCTCCAACCAGGCCTCGACGACTTGGAACGGCGGTGTCGACGCATCGACACCGAGACGCTGGCTGGCCGTGGTCGCAACCTTTGCCCCCGGCCGCGAAGCTCCCGTCAGGTCGCCGAACCGGCGCTGGCGGCGGTTGGTTCGGGTGCCTCGGCGGAGCCGGACGTTGGCCGCCGACTCGTCGCCATGCTGGCGCACGAGCCGGAACTCGACTCGTGCGTTCGGCACTCTTGCTTTGGGTTCGACCTCGCTCAGCGGCGCGGCCAGGGTTCGACCCCGGCGGACGATGTAGGCGACGTCTCGTTGCGTGTCGATCCGTTTCACGCGTCCTGCAGGCATGACACTCCCCGCGTCGGGTTTTTACGTTCACTTTGCGCCGTCGCCTGTGGGTCCGTAAGGGTCAATGGTCCCTTCCTGGTTCGCCGCCGTCCACCGCTCCCGTTGGGACCTCCGACTCTGCCCAAGGCTCCGGGGACGGAACACGATGAGGTGAGAAGCGAAGGAGTGCTTTCATGGGCTTCTCGATGACGGACCGTCAGTCAATCCATCAGGCCACCCGCCGTCCGCTCGCCGCCGGCCGGCGGCACCTGACCCTCGGCATCGGCCTGCTGATGCTTGCCGTCGCACTGGCGGTCAACTCGGTGTTCGGCCCGCTGCTGGTCGATGCCATCGACTATCCGGTGTCGGAGACGATGCGCAATCAAACCATCGGGCTCGATGCGGCCAATCTGCTTGTTGTCGCACCGCTGTCGGCACTCGTCGGGTGGCTTGCCCTGCGTGGGAACCGGTGGGCTCCGCTGCTCGCTCTCGGACCGACGACCTACTCGGCCTACATGTTCGTCCAGTACATCGCCGGCCCCGACCACACGTCGTACCTGCGCGCTCTTCCCCTCCAGCTCGCCGCCTTTGTTCTCGGGTGGACGCTGGCCGTTCTGGCGTGGCACAGTCGACCCCGTCTCGATCGCTCGTTGATCGACAACCGACTCCATGCGGTGGTGGCAGGGCTCTTCGCCGCCTTCGTCGTGCTCCGCTACCTGGCCGGCCTGGCGGGCACGATCACCGAGGAACCCCTGCCGGCGGAACTCCAAACCGACCTCGCCATGTACTGGCTGATCTTCTTGATGGACCTGGGGGTGTTCGTGCCCGTCGCCGTTGCGATTGCCATCGGACTGTGGCGGGGCTCGGCATGGGCGATGCCGGCGCTGACCGGATTGGTCGGCTGGTACCTGCTCGTGACCCTCGCCGTGGGCGCCATGTCGATCACGATGGTGGTCAACGGGGATCGCTACGCCGGCAACGGGCTGGTTGTGCTGTTCGCCGCCGTGACCGTGGCGGTGCTCGCCTATGCGATTGTGCTGGCGCAGTCGATCAGATTCGCGAGCCCGTCACGTACCAACGGAAACCGACCATAGGCAAAAACCAAGAATCGACCGCGAGGAGGACCACCATGACACCGATCGCTCAAGCCGCGACAGAGTTCCTGGCCAACAAACGCATCGCCGTCACCGGCGTGTCC
>JBFHEP010000273.1:0-5986 GCA_041584095.1 Acidimicrobiales bacterium
CCATGGTCGACGGCCTGATCGGCATCGCCCCGCCCCGCATCGATCACGTGCTGGTCCACGCCGAGGAGGTTCCGGCGATCGCCCGCTTCTTCACCGAGGTCCTCGACTTCCGGATGACCGAGCAACTGCTCGACGGCGCCGGCCACCAGGTGATTGCGTTCCTCGAACGTTCGGCTAAACCTCACGACATCGCCTTCGTCCAGGGCCCCAACGGAGCGCTGCACCACTTCTCGTTCTGGCTCGACGACTGGGATCACATTCGCCGGGCCGCCGACATCCTGGCCTACCACGGCGTGACCATCGACATCGGTCCGACCCGCCACGGGATCACCAGGGGCAACACGATCTACTTCTTCGACCCGATGGGCACCCGCAACGAGGTCTTCACGGGCGGCTACCGCCCCGACCCCGACTTCCCCACGATCACCTGGACCGACGATGAGGCGGGTCGAGCGATCTTCTACTACGAGGGCGTGGTCAACGAACGCTTCGCCACGGTTCATACCTAGAGAGGTGCTTTGGCCCATGGAAACAACCGTGAACAACAGGAGTTTCGGCCCCGAGAGCCGAAACTCGAAGCGCCGGGCTCCGTCTCGGCGCACCCATACATGACGACCGACGGAATTCTTCGACTGTCCCACGCCGAGGTACGGGTTCCCGACCTCGAGCTGGCGCTGGCCTACTACGTGGAGGTGGTTGGCCTCGTCGAGACCGATCGGACCGCCGACAAGGCCTACCTCAAGGGTTGGGACGAGCTCCAACATCACTCGCTGATCCTCACCGACTCCCCCACCTACGGGCTCAACAGCCTCGGTTTCAAGGTCATGGAACTCGCCGAGGTCGATCGGCTGGCCGCTCAGGTCGAGGCGGCCGGGATCGAGGTCACCCGCCACACACCGGGCGAGTTCGATGTCGCTTCGGGCCACATCGCTCGATTCACCGCACCGAGCGGGCACGTCGTCGACCTCGAGTGCGGGCAGGGGCAGGTCGGCAACGGGCTCTCGCTCATCAACCCTCCGCCACGACCCGACGGACTTCGAGGCATCCATCCGCCACGGATCGATCACATCTTCCTGCTGTGCGAGGACGTCGACGGCACCACGGCGTTCTTCCGCGACGTGCTCGAGTTCCGCCTGACCGAGCAGATCATGGCCGACGACGGTCATCAGCTCGCCACCTTCCTCGAACGCTCCCACACGCCGCACGACATCGCCTTCCTCACCGGTCCCAACGGCGGCTTCCATCACGTGGCCTACTGGGTCGACGAGTGGAGCGATCTCAAGCATGCGGCCGACACCTGCGCTCACCACGGGGTCGATATCGACGCCGGACCGACCCGTCACGGCGCCACGAGAGGATGCGGCCTCTACTTCTTCGATCCGGCCGGGAACCGCAATGAGGTCTACACCGGTGGCTACTGGTTCGATCCGGACGACGAGCCGACGACGTGGACCGAGTCGGAGATGGGCCGGGCGGTCTTCTCCTACCGTGGTCAAGTCGACCAGCGGTTCATGACGGTGCATTCGTAGCGGCGCAAGGGACGGATCACCATGGCCAACGACGATCAGTCGACAGCATCCACCGCCGACGGAGGTCAACCGCCCCGACCGTCAGGCGGCCGGGATCGGACGAAGGATCGCTACGAGGCGCCGATGTACCTGGCCCGGTACCGCGAACGTCGACCGGGTCCCCAGACCAACGGCCACCCCTCCCCCACGAGTGCGCCGGCGCCCTCTGACGACGGGACGCCGCTGTATCTCCAACGGTTCCGGCAGCGCAGCACCGAAGGCAGGGCGGTCGACACCGACAAACCGCTTTGGCAACGGGCGGATCTCAGCATTCAGCAGGCGCTGACCGAGGACAACCGCAACAAGGAGATCTCGGCCCCGCCCGAGGCCTACCGCCAGATCACCAACGACGTCTACCTGATCCGCCACGCCGAAACCCAGGGCTATTCGACAGACTCCGGCCTGACCCCACAGGGTGCGTGGCAGGCTCACAGCTACGGACGGACCCTGGCCCGCCGCATCCGCAGCGGGGAAACCGTGGTGTTCCGCCATGCTCCCACCAATCGGGCCCGGGAAACGGCGGAGCAGATTCGCAGGGGACTGGGCGACGGTCTCGAGCAGTACGAGAAGGAGATCACCATCATCGAACCGGAAGCGATGAACGAGTTCCGGAACTTCCAGTTCGTATCGCCCGACGGCCTGAAGGATGTGACCGCAGCTTTCCGCGAGTATCACGCCCTGCTCGAGCAGTTCGAGAGATCGGCACGCAGTGACCGCCCCCTTTGGCTGGTCGAGATGGACCGGTTCTGGCGAACCCAGCAAGGTGGAGGGGATCCCATCCAGCACTGGCTCACGATTCCGCTGATGCACTTCGAACCGCCGACCATGTGCGTCCGCCGCTTCTGGGCCGGGATCAATATGTTGTCCGCACAGTTTCCCGGCGCCCGCCTCGCGGTGGCCACCCACTCCGGCTGTATCCGGGCCGTTGCCGTGTCTGCGCTCGGCTACGACCCTGGTGAGCCCTACAACACCGAACACGTGCGGATCAAGTTGTACGCGGACGGCGAACACACCCGAGGGGGAACCGACGCCACGGTGGCCTACCGGAACCGGGTCCAGGAGATCAAGGTCCCCCGGATCGAACAGCTCCCACAGTGGTCGGTGCATGACAACTGGGCCGGATTCACCGACCCGTCGGAACTGACCCAACCGAGTCCGCACCGATGACGAGCACCAACAGCGGAGACGACCATGTGCGAAGCCTGCCCGGTGATCGACTGGGCCAACGAACTCCCAACCATCCGATCGTTTACGGCGAGAAAGGTCGACGCGTCCATGACTGATCACATCGTGTGGTTCGATCGCTACGAGCCCGAACACAAGCCGTTCGTCGGCGGCAAGAACTCCAGCCTGGGCGAGATGATGCGGGCCGAGCTGCCGGTGCCGCCCGGGTTCGCCTTGACGACCAACGCCTACGGGCTGATCTGGTCCGACGAGAGCCTGGTGAACGACGTCAACGACCTGCTCCGTTCGATCGACCACGACGACCTGGCCGCCAACCGGGAGACGGCATCGAAGATTCGATCTCGCATCGAGTTGAATCCGGTGCCCGACCAGGTCGTCTCCGACATCGTCGAGGCCTATGCCGCACTCTGTCGCCATTGCGATGTCGAGAACGTCCCGGTTGCCGTGCGGTCGTCAGCCACCGCAGAGGACCTTCCCGACGCGTCCTTCGCCGGCCAACAGGACACCTTCCTCTGGATCCGGGGGGCCGACAACGTCGTCGAGCACGTGAAACGCTGCTGGTCGTCGCTGTTCACCGACCGGGCGATCGCCTACCGGTATTCGATGGGCTATCTCCACGAGGCAATCGCCATGTCCGTTGGGGTGCAGAAGATGGTCGATCCGATCGCCTCGGGAGTGGCTTTCACACTCAACCCAACCAACGGCGACCGGTCCCAGGTTGCCGTCGACGCCTCATGGGGCCTGGGCGAAGCGGTGGTCTCGGGCGAGGTGACACCCGACAACTTCCTGATCGACAAAGTCCTCCGGGAGATCGTCCACCGGGAGATCTCCGACAAACACATCGAGTACCGGCTGACCGACCGGGGTGTTGTGGAGAAGATGGAGGTCGAGGCCGAACGGCGTGAGACGCCGTGTGTCTCCGATGATGATCTGGTGGCCATCGCCATCCTCGCCCGTCGGGCCGAGAAGCACTACGGCTGCCCTCAGGACGTCGAATGGGCGATCGACCGTCACCTGCCGGCCGGTGAGAACGTCGTCATGCTGCAGTCCAGGCCCGAGACGGTGTGGTCCCGGAAACCGAAGAAGCCGGTGGCTACGAGGACCGGGGATCCGATGCATTCCATCGTCTCCACCCTGCTGTCGCCAATGCACAACAAGTCCAACCGTGAATAACCAAGCACACAAGGGGAGCATCGTTGATGTCTGACAAGCGTTTTCCGAGCCCGTTCGAGGTCGAGGGACCTGAAGGAGTCGAGGGGTGGGAGGAGCTCTACCCCTACAGTGTCGTCTTCTCCGAGGAACTGAGGGACTACGAGGACAAGCGGTTCTGGTTCTGGGACTCCATGCACTGGGGCTACGCCATGACCCCGTGGGATTCGACCTTCCTCGAGCTGGCCATCGCCAGCCTGAGCCAGTTCAACTCCCGTCACTACCGCATCCCCCCTGCCGACGGCATCGACTTCCGGGTCCTCTACGGCTACCCCTACTTCTCGCCGGTGACGATCGACGACGGGGCCCGAATCGAGAGCCGGGTGCCCGACTTCATGGAGCGGGCCGGGCACTATTTCGTGAACTGGGACCAGCTCTACGACAACTGGCTCGAGAAGATCAAGACCACGATCGACGACATCAACGCCATCGACTTCTCGCCGTTGCCGGAGATGGAGGACTTGTCGGTCATCACCGACGGGATCGGCACGGGCTCGGGGCAACGCCTCCAGGCCGACTATCACCGATTCAAGGACCTCGTACTCCAGGTCTGGCAGTATCACTTCG
The DNA here is from genome assembly GCA_041584095.1 of Acidimicrobiales bacterium. Classification (GTDB taxonomy): domain Bacteria; phylum Actinomycetota; class Acidimicrobiia; order Acidimicrobiales; family SZUA-35; genus JAHELU01. The sequence continues at coordinate 4,530 of JBFHEP010000273.1, forward strand.
AGTTCCTCAACCTCGGCTACGCCGCCTATCTCGACTTCTTCGGGTTCTGCAAGCAGGCGTTCCCGTCCATTCCCGATCTCGGGATCGCCAAGATGGTGGCCGGCGTCGAAGTCGACCTGTTCCGTCCCAACGAGGAGCTGAAGATCATCGCCCGAAAGGCGATCGATGCCGGCCTGGCCCGGTTGTTCGACGACCCCGACGACGTCAGCGCGATCCAGGCCGGACTGGCCGGGACCGAGCTCGAGGCCTACTGGAACGAGGTCGCCGACCCCTGGTTCAACTTCAGCTCGGGCACCGGGTTCTACCACTACGAGCGAACCTGGATCGACTATCCGGAGATCCCCTACGCGTTCATCCGCGACTACATCACCAAGATCGAGGCCGGCGAGGACATCAGCCGACCGATCGAGGCCATCACCGCCGAGCGGGACCGGGTGGTGTCGGAGTACAGCGACCTGCTGGAGACCGACGAGGACCGACAGGCGTTCCAGGAGAAGCTGGGGCTGGCCCGGGTGGTGTTCCCGTATGTCGAGAACCACAACTTCTACATCGAGCACTGGACGATGTCGTTGGTGTGGCGCAAGCTCAAGGAATTGGGCGACATGCTGGTCAAGGAGGGTGTCTGCAGCGAGGTCGACGACGTCTTCTACTTCCGGCGCGACGAGATCGACGAGGTACTGTTCGACATCTACTCGGCGTGGGCCGTCAACGCCCCGAACCGCGGCTCGAAGTACTGGCCGCCGAAGATCGCACGGCGTCGGGAGATCGTGGCCAAACTCAAGGACTGGAAGCCACCGAAGGCGCTCGGCGAGCCGCCCGAGATCGTGACCGAACCGTTCACCATCATGTTGTGGGGCATCACCTCGGAGTCGGTGGCCGGTTGGCTCGGCTCCGACGGCGATGACAGCGCCGTCAGCGGAATGGCCGCCTCGCCAGGAATCGCCGAGGGACCGGCCCGCCTGGTCTTCAGCCCGGACGATATCGGCGACATCGAGGACGGCGAGATTCTCGTTGCTCCGATCACCGCCCCCAGTTGGGCCCCCGTCTTCCCGAAGATCCGAGCCTGTGTGACCGACATCGGCGGGATGATGAGCCACGCCGCCATCGTCTGCCGGGAGTACGGAATCCCGGCCGTCACGGGTACCGGGTTCGGGACCTCGCAGATCAAGAACGGTCAGACGATCCGGGTCGACGGCTCGACCGGATCGGTCACGATTCTCGACTGACCCACACCCAGGAGGAACAGCCGACATGCTGACACAAGAACAGAACGACGAACTCACCCAAATCGGCCCTGGCACGCCGATGGGTGAGCTGCTGCGGCACTACTGGTATCCGGTGGCCATCACCCGGGAGCTCGACGAGTTCCCGGTTCGCAGGGCCCGCCTCCTGGGTCAGAACTGGGCCGTGTTCAAAACGGGCGACGGGGCCTACGGCATCGTCGACGAACGATGCCC
>JBFHEP010000274.1:0-5967 GCA_041584095.1 Acidimicrobiales bacterium
AACCGGTTCTGAAGGCGAGCCCGGTGCCGGGCTGCTTTGTCAGCCGTCGGTGCGGGGCGGTGAGTGGTCGCCGCCGAGACGGTCGGGATCCATCGTTTCGGCGGCCGGCCCGGCCGGACGGTCGGCCGACTCGTGGAGGCGTTCGGTTCGGGATTCGGACGCCCCTGTGTCGGCGTTGTCGACATCCGGTGGGCGGTTGGCCGTCATCATCTTGATCAACACGCCGACGACGAGCAGCACGCCCACGATGACCACGGCGACGGCCTCGGCGCTCACAGCTCGTCGCCCCGGCGAGTCGGGATCAGTAGCCAGAGGGCGAGGTAGACGATCTCACCGGCGCCGACGAGCCCGAAAATCACGAATCCGAGACGGACCAGACCGAGGCTGAGTCCGAAGCGGTTGGCCAAGGCGCCGCAGACTCCGGCGATCATGCGCCCTCGGCCTCGGGCTGGACGTACGAGTTCCTTCGAAGTGCTCATACAACACATCTACCACGACACATGGTGGTTCAACCGTGTTTGCCGACGTCGTCGAACTGCCACCCGGCCAGGGCCCGAAGGGTTCGTCGACTCAGGCTGTCGAGCACCGGGTTGTCGGCGGAGCTGGCGGCGATGGAGCAGGCGACCGACAACGCCCACCCGGCGGCCCGATACCAGGTGGCGTCGTCGACCGGTTGGCCGTCGATCCGGGCCACGTTCTGGAAGTGTTGCCGTTGAACAGGGTCGGGGAACACGCACCATGCCACGGCCAGATCGGTGGCCGGGTCGCCCCCGCAGATGTCGCCGAAGTCTATGACAGCGGCCAGGCGGTCGTGGTGCCAGAGCAGGTTCAGCGGATGCAGGTCGCCGTGCAGCCAGCGGTCGCCGCCCGACCAGGGCGGCTGATCAAGGGCCCGGGCCCAGAGTGCCCGCAACCGACCTGCCGACTGCTCCGAACCGATGGCCGCCATCGCCGCCGATCCCGGGCTCAGGAGAGCGACGGTTCGTTCAGCACGCGTGGTCAGCGGCACCCCCCGATACGGGTTGATGGGGGCCTCGGCGGGAGCGGGCCGGTGAAGCTGGTGGAGGAAGTCGGCGAGGTCCGACGCCAGCCGGTCACCGATGGCAACGGGCACATGGGGCATCGACTGGTCGCCAAGAGGTTGGCCCTCGAACCACGGCACGATCGACCACGGCCGGTCGAAGATCGGCGACGGTGATCCGGCGAACACCGGGGCCGGCACCGGCACCGGAAGAACGGGGGCGAGCACCGGTAGCCAGCGCTGCTCGTTGAGGATCAACTCCACCGCAACGGCCCGGCGCGGCAGGCGCACGAGATGGTCGGTGCCGAGCCGGTAGAGCGTGTTGTCCCAGCCGTTGGTCAGGTGCTGGAGATCACCCGACGCCACCCCCCGATCGAGGCCCTGGTGGACCACCGCGTGGTCGAGTAACTCCCGGACGAGTCCATCGTCGATCGCCACGTCGGCCGACGGCATGTTGGCCGGTTCACCGTAATCCGTCATACGCGCCACGAACGGCCGGACATCGGGTCACACGAACATTGTTCACCATTCAATAGTACGAGACGAATAGGCACGTAGTCCGATCATCCGGTTGAACGGGGCGGGCGACGGCCGATCGTGTCCGTCCTACAATTCATCGGTATGGACGGCACGGGGCGTGAGGGTGAGGCGAGCAGCCCGACGGGCGACAGCGCCTTCCGGCGGATCCCGGGGTACCAGGAGTTGGAACGGATCGGATCGGGTGGATCGAGCACCGTTTATCGCGCTGTCGAGGTTCGACACCAACGACCGGTGGCGATCAAGGTGCTCGACCTCGAGGCTTCGACGGGGCGGCGGCGCACGGCGTTCCAGCGCGAGATCGAGGCCATCGGCCGAGTCGGCAGCCACCCCTACATCGTCACGGTGCTCGGATCGGGCTTCACCGCCGATGACCACCCCTTTCTGGTGCTGCCGTTGTTCGAACGAGGAACCTTCAGCCGGCTGATCGACGAACTCGGGCCGCTCACCTGGCCGGCCGCGGTCGACATCGGCATCAAGCTGTGCTCGGCGCTGGAGACCGTGCACCGGGCCGGGGTCGTACATCGAGACATCAAGCCCGGTAACGTTTTCGTCGGCGTCACTGCCGAACATCCACTGCTGGCCGACTTCGGCATCTCGTCGACAGTCGAGGGGGAGCGAACCCAGACCCAGACCATGGCCGTCACGTTCGGCTACACCGCCCCCGAGGTCCTCGACGACGAACGACCCACACCGGCGAGCGACATCTACTCCCTGGCCATGACCGTTTTTCGGCTTATCCAGGGGCTGCACGCCTACCACGCCGACACGCCGGCGGCCATCATGCGAAAGATGCTCTCGGGTCCCGACCGACCGCAGCTGTCGGCCGGGGTGCCCCCGCCGGTGGCGGCGGTTGTGGCCGACGGATTGGCCCGGGATCCCGCCGACCGGCCGGCCACGGCTTTGGACATGGCCCGACGCTTCCAGCAGGTCCAGGTCGACAGCGGCCTCTCCCCCACGCCTGTCGTGGTGGCCGACGAGCCGGCGGTCGCCGAGGAGCCGGTTGTGACCAAGGACGTTCGACCGGCCGGCGTTGCCAGTGGTTCAGCAGCGGATCCCGGCTTTGAGCTGGAGGAGGCCATGGTCGCCGCGGTCCGCCGGCGCCGGGAATCAGCGGGGCCTGCGCGGCGGAGCGACCGGATTGGAACCGCCCCGGTCGCCCGTGATCCGGGGACCGGCCCCACCGACCGATCGGAGCGTGCAGACATCGGCGGAATCCTCGCTGCTGCCCTCAGCGAAGTAGCGGACCGGCGGAGTGTGTCGGCTCCCTCCGTGGATCCAACCGAAACGAACGCGGACACCGAGGCTCGCAGCCCGTCGCTCGATTTGCCGACCGTCGTCACACCCCGCAAACCGCGGACCGAGATCGGTTCTGCCCTGGCCGAACGTCCGAAACGGCGATGGCGAGGGACCGTTGTGGTGTTGGTCCTGCTGCTTGCGGTGATCGGCGCCGGCGGGTTGGTGTACCTGGCCGTCGCCGTCTAGGTCCGGCGTTCGAGGCTGTCGGCCGATCGTACGGCCGCCGGCTGGGCTCGCCGGTACGATTCGTACAGTTCGACCAGATCGGAGTCGAGCCGGGAGACCGCCTCGGGTCGGTGATCGTCGGCCATGACGACGGCCTGGTAGTGCTGGAACACCGCGTCGGGTGACAGCCCGGCGGTCGACCCACCTTCGGTTCCGGCGAGCGCGATGGCGGCCCGCAGCCGGAGCCGGTGCAGCTCGACCGAGTGAGGACTCGCCAGCAGACCCTTGGCAGTGGCCCAGTCGGCGAGCACGGGATCGTCGAACCGGTCGAGGGCCAGTGTGGCCACACAGCGCGCCGCCTCGTCGACCATCACCGTCGCCTCCTGCCAGTGGCCTTCGGCGATGGGCCAGCGGGAGGTGATATTGGAGTACGGGATCCCCTCGATCATGGCCAGGGCGTCGGTCAGCAGCTCCGCCGCCTCGCCGACCGGACGGCTGACCGCTCGGGAAACGAGGCCCTTGAACTGTTCGAGATCGCTGGTGACTCCGGAGGCCAGACGGTACTCGTCGTCGGCCCCCGGTCGGGGCGTCAACGACACCCCGCCGTCGGGTCCACCGGCGAGGCCTCGGGCGGCGTCGGCGTAGACGTTGGCGATCCAGGTGCGGCGGGCGGTTGTCGACGGCCACAACGTGTCCATGACGTGCCCCACCTCGGCCCCGTCACGATGATGGACGAGATAGGCGAGAAACTCCGGCGTCGCCGATCGGGCGAACTGCACCGCCTGCCCTCGACCGTCGTCGACTCGAAGCGGACCGAGAACTCGGACGATGTACTGGTATCGCTCCGCCCGGGGGCCGTCGACTGTCTCCGACTCCGGCTCGGATCGGTCGCCATCCCGCAACGCGGAACCAATCGTCGACACCAGGTCCGGATGTTCTGCGTGATCCGGCGCCTTGGCGGCGGCGACGGCCCTCGACAGGCCGGTGCGTTCGACCCTGGTCAGCGGGCGGCGATCCAGACCGACTCCATACTGCGGTATGGCCACCCGATCCTCACTCAGCTCCATGGTCAGCGCCGCCGACTCGACGGATCTGACAACCGCCGACACGCCCGCTCCCGGGGTCTGATCAACGGCGCTCAGCAGGTCCGATGAGTGGCCGTCGAGTTCAGACAGCGGATCGAAGACGATCATCGGGGTCCAATCGCCGATCCCGGTGGCTCGACCCCCAGGAGCCGTGGTATCGGTGGCGTCGACCAGCGTTGCAGCCTGAGTGGCGTGCGCATGGATCGTCGACCGGACCGCGTCGATCGACGGAACCACGGTAATTCGTTCGAGCTCGGCCAGTTCCTCCCCGAATCCGACGCAGACGACGTCGATGGTGTCGGCCAGCGGGCTGGTTGCCAGTTGGAGCGCCATGGTGGCCATGGCGTCGACGACGTCGGCGAGGCTGGCGGTGAGGTTGAGCGAGCCGGCGTACTCGAGGTCGATGAGCAGCTGCGCCGAATCGGTGTAGCCGACGGAGATCAGCGTCGGATAAGGGTTGAGCGCCCCCTGAACATCGAGGCCGACCACCGGGCGGGCGATCGACCAGACCATGCCGTCGCGCTCGGTGGTGAAGGGCGGGGGCGCAGCGTTGTTCGGACTGGCCATCAGCAGACGGATGGCGTCGTCGTAGACGAGCACCCCGACGAGATCGGGCAGGGCGATACCGTCGGTTCGCCGCTTCGTGCCCAGGTACCGCAGCGCTCGATCGAGGTCGTTCAGCGCATTGCCGTCCGACGTCTCGGTCATCAGCCGCTCAGCGGCTCCGGGCACGGCAAAGCGTGGTGTGGTGCCGGGGCGTCGGAGGCCGATGCGATGGGCCTGGCTTCGAGCGACGATAGCTCCGATGCCGGCGCTGATCAGACCGATACCGCCGGCTGCGACCAAACCCAACGGAACGTCGCTGGCGTCGGTGTCGTCAATCGACGGGTCGGCTCGATCGGTGCGTTCGACTGCTGTGTCGGCGGGGGGATCGGCCGCAGCGGTCTCAACCGATGGTGGTTCCCGGGAGCCGGCGTCCGGACGGGCCGAGTCGACCGGATCCGCGGCGATCGACCCCGTGGCCTCGACCGGCGGGTCGATGTCCTCCTCGGAGGTCACCTCCCGATCCGGATCGTTTCCGAGCGCCGGAAGCGTGAAGACCTCGCCGGGGTGGATGAGGTCCGGATCGGCAATGGTCGGCTGGTTGGCGTCCACCATGCGGTCGACGTGCGCAGCGATTTGGGCGTTGGACGGCTCGGCGACGCCCACGTCCTCCAACCGGCGTGTTGACAGGCCCCAGAGATGATCGCCCTCGACAACGGTGACGGCAGCGGCGGGAGCGGAGACACCCGGTGGCAGCTCGAGCTCCATGCCGGGCTCCACGTCGAGGGCGGAGACCTTGTTGTGATCCAGGAGGTCGGCGACCAGGTGGCCGTCGCCGAACACCCTGGCGGCGACGTCCCAGGCCGTCTCCCCCTCGGCGACGACAACCGTGGCTCGAACCGTTTGGACGGCTGCCGGGCTCGCCGTCGGCGGCGGCGGGTGGGGCGAGCCGACCTGGTCGACGTGATCGTCGGACAGCGTCGAGGCGATGTCACGACCGGCTGCGACCACACCGGCCGATGACGGTGACGAGGTCAGCAATGTCACCGAGACCACGCCGGCCACCAGGCGGGCCGTCAGCGCCGTCACCGCAGGCAGTGTGAGCGGCGCGGGCCGGGCCACCACTCCCCGGCCGGCACGGGCCATGTTCACCAGCTCGAACAGCAGCGCCCAGATCATCTGGGCCCACAGCAGCCATGCCCCGACGGCCAGGCCGCCGGTGACCCAGTCGGCGGCGATGTTGAGTTGCCGCAGGTCGACCCAGACGTCGCCCCAGTCGGGCCAGGTGGCGGGCAGCGGCCAGCCGGCCAGGGCGAC
>JBFHEP010000275.1:0-5956 GCA_041584095.1 Acidimicrobiales bacterium
ACACCAGCACCGACAGCCAGAACGACACCATGGCCGGAATGGCCGTTTCCCGGGCCGTCATCCCGACGGCGACCCCGGAGACCAGGAGCACGAGGGTGCACGGAAGCTGGGCGGCCTCGAATCCCTCGGCCAGAAGCAACAATGTCGACATCACCGGTCAGCCTACGCGGCTTCGGCTCACGACCTAGGAACCGTTGGCCAGGAGGTGGGCCACGGTGGCCTCCAATTCGTTGTAGGCGCCTTCACCGATTCGATCGAACCGGATGTTGCCGTCCCGATCCAAGACGTACGTCCGTGGCCAGAACCGCCGGTCGCCCTGCCAGGACCGGAAATTCGTCTTCGATGTGTCGAGGGCGACCGGCCAGTTGACCCCCAACTCGACGACTGCCGCGCTGATGTTGGCCGGATCGGCTTCGTAGTCGAACTCGGGGGCGTGCACACCGATGATCTCCAGCCCGTCGGGCTGATAGCGGTTGTAGATCTCCTTGAGATGGGGGAGCGTATTCTTGCAGTTGAAGCATCCGAACGTCCAGTACTGGACGATCCGCACCTGACCTCCATAGGAGTTCAGCCCATCCGTCGTCGGCTCGGCGTTGATCCAACCATCGATGTCCACCAGTTCGGGAGCCGGTCCGAGATTCGGCGGCGCCGCGGTGAGTGCAGGCGGTGGGGGATCCGACTCGGTTTCCGGGTCGCCGCTCGCCTCAATATCGGCCGTCGACTCCTCGCCGGGCCCGAGTCCGAACCGGGCCGACAGCAAACCCATCGCCGCCAGCAACACCACGACAACGGCCACCGTGCGGCTCGTCAGCCGTGGACGCCTGTCATCGGCGTTGCTTCGCCGGTTCTTCCTGCCGGAGTTCTTCGTCTTCGTGGCCATGTGTCATTCGCTCCCGATTCGGGGAACCGGTCGAGGTGACGGCGAATTCCGTCCCGGTCGAGACTACTGCGTGCTCTCGCTCGATGCCCGGGCCGGCCCTGCTCTATGTTGTTCAGCCATGGGACCATTGGACGGAGTCACGATCATCGAGCTTGCCGGTATCGGCCCCGGGCCGTTCTGCGGGATGATGTTGAGCGACATGGGCGCTGACGTGATCCGGATCGACCGTGCCTCTGCGGTGCGCGACTCCAAGCCCGATCGTCCACCGCCCGACGTGCTGGCCCGAGGAAGGCGCTCGATCGCCGTCGACCTGAAGAATCCTGACGGGGTGGAGACGGTGTTGAAGCTCGTCGAACGAGCCGATGGGCTGATCGAAGGTTTCCGGCCCGGCGTGACCGAGCGCCTGGGATTGGGGCCCGACGTTTGCATCGACCGGAACCCGAAACTCGTCTACGGGCGAATGACCGGCTGGGGTCAGGACGGACCCTACGCCCACGCCGCCGGTCACGACATCAACTACATCGCCCTGGCTGGAGCTCTCGAACCGCTGGGCCGCAAAGGTCAGCCGCCGACACCGCCGATCAACCTCATCGGCGACTTCGGCGGAGGTGGCATGCTGCTCGCGTTCGGCATGGTGTGCGCCATGCTGGAAGCGGGCCGCTCCGGGAGTGGGCAGGTCGTCGACGCAGCCATGGTCGACGGTTCGGCCGTGCTCATCAACTTCATCTGGGGCCTCAAGGCGGCCGGCATGTGGGGGCCGGAGCGGGGAACCAACCTTCTCGACACCGGTGCCCCGTTCTACGACGTCTACGAGTGCGCGGACGGAAAGTATGTGTCGATCGGGTCGCTGGAGCCCCAGTTCTACGCCGAGCTGCAGCGCCTGGCCGAACTCGATGAGGAGACCTTCGGCGACCAGAACGATCGCACCCGGTGGCCGGAGATGAAGAACCGGATCGCCGAGGTGTTCAAGGCCAAGACCCGCACTGAATGGTGCGACATCATGGAACGAACCGATGTGTGCTTCGCCCCCGTCCTGTCGATGGAGGAGGCCACCCGCCACCCGCACAACGTCGCTCGCAACACGTTCATCGACAACGCCGGAATGACCCAGGCCGGGCCCGCTCCCCGCTTCTCCCGAACCGAGGCCTCGGTGGCGGGTCCCGCGGCCCACGCAGGCGAGCACACCGATGAGGTGCTGTCCGACTTCGGTTTCGACGCCGATGACGTGGCGGCGCTTCGGGCGTCAGGCGCCGTGGCCTGACGAGATGCCGACGACTAGAAGACGCTCAGGTCGCCCCAGAATCGGAACAGGTCGAGGCCGTCCTGGAACAACTGGACGTCGACACCGAACACGTCGAGGACGGCCAGCACCAGACCCCAGAACAGCCCCTGGGCCCATTCGGCGTAGAACAGCAGGAAAATGAGGATCAGGAACGCGTAGTTCTTGACCGGACGCATCAACTGCTGGGTCGACTCGGGGAGCGACGGCTCGATGGCGGCATAGCCGTCGAGACCCGGGATGGGCAACATGTTCAACACGAACACCACGATCTGCAGGAACCCGAAGAAGGCAACCGCCCTGGCCAACGTCGGCTGGCTCACGGGGTCGACCAGACCGTAGGCCACCGCCAGCAGGCTTACGGCTCCGAACGCCAGGTTGGTCAGCGGGCCCGCCAGAGCCACCATCGTCGCCTGCACGTTGTTGAGCGCGGCCCGGTTGATCATCACCGCACCGCCGGGAAGGGCGATGCCGCCCATCATGATGAACACGACCGGCAACACGAGGGAAAGCAGCGGATGCGTGTATTTTCTGGGATCGAGTGTCAGATATCCTCGCTGTTCGATGCTGCGATCTCCGCTACGCCAGGCGACGAAGGCGTGGGCGAACTCGTGGAAGATGAGCGACAACGTCCACGCCGCGAGGATGAAGAGGAACACCGCGACACCGGGCGAGATCACCGTTGTGGTGGTGAGCCAGCCCGTCACCGCGGTCAGGGCGACAATGAGATAGAAGATCGGGCTCGGACGAACCGTTCCGGAGACCAACTCTTGGGTCGAATACACCACCTCAGGGTATCGGGAGTCAGCTCGAGCGTCCGCGGCCGTCGCTGAGCTCGGTCGGATCGAACCCTTCGAGCTCTCCAACCCCGCGAAACACGTGCGACCGGCCGTCGGAGCGCACGAGAATGGCCGGACCGTGGAAGGTCCCCTCCGGACCCGACATCTCCAGGTCGTAGGGTTCCTGATTGATGAGATACCGCCGGCTCGATCGATGGACCAGCTCCCAGTCGAGATCACCGGTCTGGTCCTTGGAGGCGACGATGAGATCACCGCCGGTCGAGGGAACGGCCCGGCCCGAGGCCGTAAGAGTCTGAATGTAATACCGGCGGTGACGCACCCTCCTATGGTGTCATGGCTCTCGTGCCGGGGCCCCATCGCTCGGGGCGGTGGGACGGTTGCCGATAGTGTGGGGCCGATGTCTTTGGGCACGATCCACGCGGTGCTTGGTTGGGCGGTCGTTGTCGCCAACGGGCTCGTGGGAATGTGGGCGCTGGTGGCCCACTGGGCGCCGGCTGCCCGGAGCCGGGTGTTGTGGCCGGCGACGGCCGTGGCCCAGGTCATGCTCGGAGTCCAGGTCGTGCTCGGCGTGGTCTACCTGCGAACGAGCGGCATCGACGTTTCCGGCATCCACCAGTTCTACGGTTACATCGCGCTGATGTCGGTCGCTTTGATCTACTCCTACCGGCACCAAATCCGGCGCTGGCAGTACCTTCTCTATGGCTTCGGTGGCCTGTTCATCATGGGATTGGCGTTGCGAGCCGTGTTCATTCCCTCGTGATTCCGGGTACGACCGACGAGTCGAGTCGGTTATCGTGATGACAGTCTGGAGAGCGGACACACATGTCGAAGGTCAAAGAGTATCTGCAGAAGAAGGCGGTCGAGAACGTGCCGGGTCCGGCGCTCGATGCCGTGGGCAAGGCGGTTTTGAAGGCCGTCGATGTGGCCGTCGACCGGCGCTGGGACGATGCGCTCGAGATCGCGGCGGAAGCCGATGGAGACACGGCCGCGGAGCGCACGTCGTCGATCATCTCCCGCTTCAAGAAAGAGCTGACGTTGGTCGGTGCGGCGACCGGTGCCATTGCAGCAGCACCGGTTGTAGGCACCGCGGCCGCCGCCAGTGCTCTGGCCGCCGACATGGCCTGGTTCGCGATGCGGGCCACCGACCTGATCATGGCCATCGGAGTGGCCAACGGGCACACCGAGGCCAGGGAGGAGGAACGACGGGCGTGGGTTCTGGCCGTTCTTGCCTTCGGCGAGGAGTCCGCCCAGAAGTTCACCTCGCTGCTGGGTGAGGTCGGCGGGGCCGATGCTGCGGACGGGCTGAGCCAGCGGGCAGCCGGGCTTGTGGGCGGTGATGCACTCACCCTCGAGGCGCTTCGGAGGATCAACACCGATCTGGCCGGGCAGGTGGTCGCGAAGTATGGAGCTCGTCGCAGCGTCCTGGCCATCGGCAAGCTGTTGCCGTTCGGCGTTGGCGCCGTCGTGGGCGGCACGGCCAACTACGGCTTCGTTCGGATGGTCGGCGGTCACGCCAGGAAGTTCTTCAACGAGGCCAAGCTGCTTCCCGTCGGCGAGGGTCCGCTCACGAAACGCCCCCGGCATCTCTCCAGCGTTCCCGAGGCCGACGCCGACTCCGCCTGATCCGGCGCCGTCGCCCCGGCCGGAGTACGCCTAGGCGGCCAGCCGCTTCTCCAGCGAGTCGAGCTGTACGGCCAACTCGGCCGGCAACTTCTTGCCGAAGCGAGCGAAGTGCTTGCGGATCAAGGTGATCTCGGTCATCCACGACTCGTTGTCGACGGCGAGGAGCTTGGCCATCGTCGATTCGTCGATGTCGAGCCCGTCGATGTCGATGGCACCGGGCACCGGCACAGAGCCGATGGCGGTATCGGTCATCTCACCCTGACCGGCCAGTCGTTCCAGCACGAACTTGAGAATGCGGGAATTCTCGCCGAACCCCGGCCACAGGAAGCTGCCGTCGTCGTCTCGGCGGAACCAGTTGACCCAGAACAGTTTCGGAAGCTTGTCGGCCGTCGTGGCCGAACCGATCTCGAGCCAGTGGTCGAAGTAGTCGGCCATGTTGTAGCCGCAGAACGGCAGCATGGCGAACGGATCGAATCGCACCTGGCCGACCGCGCCGGCGGCGGCGGCGGTCTTCTCCGAGCTCATGATCGAGCCGAGGAACACGCCGTGACGCCAGTCTCTCGCCTCGGTGATCAGCGGTACGTTCGTGGCCCGGCGTCCGCCGAACAGTATGGCCGAGATGGGCACACCGTTCGGGTCGTCCCATTCAGGAGCGATCGACGGGCATTGTCCGGCCGGCGCGGTGAATCGGGCGTTGGGGTGAGCGGCCGGGGTGTTCGACTGCGGTGTCCAGGGTTGACCTTTCCAGTCGGTGAGCCGGTCCGGCGGCTCGTCCGTCATGCCCTCCCACCAGACGTCGTCGTCGATGGTCCTGGCCACGTTGGTGAACACACAGTTGGCGTGGAGGGTGGCCATCGCATTGGGGTTGGTCTCATCGGAGGTGCCGGGGGCGACTCCGAAGAATCCGGCTTCGGGGTTGATGGCATACAAGCGGCCATCCTCACCGGGATGCAGCCAGGCTATATCGTCGCCCAGCGTCCAGACTCGCCAGTCTTCGAACTGTTCCGGCGGCACCAGCATCGCGAGATTGGTCTTGCCGCACTGTGACGGAAAGGCTGCCGCTATATAACGGATGCGACCGGTCGGGTCTTGCAGACCCAGTATCAGCATGTGCTCGGCCAACCACCCCTCGCGGCGCCCCTGGTCACTCGCTATGCGTAACGCGTGGCATTTCTTGCCGAGAAGGGCATTACCACCATATCCGGAATTCACGCTCTTGATAGAGAGTTCTTCCGGGAAATGCATGATATAGCGTTTGTCGGGATCGAGGGTGCCGATCGAATGCAATCCCTTCACAAAAGAGTCTTCGCGTTCGATGCGCGCCAGCGCGGCGGAACCCATGCGGGTCATGATTCGCATGTTCGCAACCACGTA
>JBFHEP010000276.1:0-5954 GCA_041584095.1 Acidimicrobiales bacterium
CATCGGCGTCGTCGGTGGCGGCCAGCGCCTCGGGCTGATCGTCCTCGATCTCCGACCCGGCGGCTTCGGAATCGATGCTCGTCCGAGGTGGCTCATCGGCCTCGGCGGTCGACTCGGAGCCTCCGAATCCACAGGCACCGACAAGCAGAGCGATGGCAGTTGTGGTCACGATCCAGCTTCGGGATCGTGACCGAGCACTCACAGTTCGGTCAGCACGTCGATTCGGAGGTCGAGGGGCGAACGGGTGATGCCGGGTGCAGCCGCCGGGTCGGGCGAGACGAGCCACAGCAGATCGCATTCGGCGCCGAGATCGGCAGGGCGCCGAGGCTGATCCTTCATCTTGGTCAGCGCACTCAGGAGCGCCGGCGGGTACCTGGTGAGGGCCACCGCCTGCTGGTCGGCGGCGAGATCACGTTCCTCGGCCAGCAGGCGGCCGAGACCGAGCGACGCCGTCGGGGCGATTGTGAGCGCCGACAGGGGGCCGAGCAACGGAATACGGTAGACGGCAGCCGCAATCGTGGCGCACTCGGCGTCGCCGCTGCGTAGACGGACCAGCATCTCGGCGACCACGGCCTCCAGCTCGACCGGCTCCAGGAGCTCGTCGAGCCCCCTGGTGATGAACAGCGTGGCTGCGTCGTTGCGGGCGGCGATGAGTGCGTTGACGGCGTCGGTGTCGAGCACGAAGGCCTCGGGCTCCTCGACGCCGACGACCAGCGCCAGCGACTGCACCATGTTGGTGAGGCGGACCGAGCTGACCGAACCACGGCTCGCCAGCAGCTCCTCGATGACGACATCATGGGCGGTGCGAAGTCGCTGCCAGATCGCCAGGGTGGCGATGGCCAACGCCACCGGGACACCGATCCACCATGGAACGACCGGGACGACGGCGGCCACGGCGACGAGCACGACCGCCAGCGGCAGGGCCAACGCCACAACGGCAACGGCGAGCGCAGCGAAGCCCGGGGAAACCTCCGCAGGTGCGTCGGGGGGGACGCGTGGAGAGCGGCTTCGCTGGGCTGACACGGCGTCCATCGTAGAGCCGAATTCACACAGTTGGATCGACACCGGAAATCTTCTTTCGTGCGCCCACCGTGGCACTCTCGAGGCGGCGTCGAGCCGATGTCGACGCAACGGCTACAACAGCCGCTGGTAGCGGGCGATATAGGCGTCGGCCAGACGGTTCATCGAGTACTCGCCCGCCCGCTCCCTCGCCCGCTCGACCCGTCGGCCGACCACCTCGCCGCCGTTGAGCACGGTGAGCAACGCCTTGGCCAGCGACGACGGATCACCGGTGGCGAACAGCTCGGCGTGGACTCCGTCCTCCGCAACCACCCTGTAGGCGGGCAGATCGCTGGCCACGACAGGGGTCCCGGCGGCCATGCCCTCGAGGAGAACGACACCGAAGCTCTCACCGCCCAGCGACGGCACACAGAAGGCGTCGGCCGCGTGGAGGCGGGCCCACTTCTCGGTATCGGTGATCGTGCCCAACCATTCGAGGCGGTCGTCGTCGCCAAAGCGGCGTCGCAGCTCCTCGGTCTCCGGCCCCTGACCACCGATCCACAGCGTGACGTCGGCGGGGAGCTGCTGAAACGCCTCCAACAATACAACGAGCCCCTTCCGGGGCTCGTGACGGCCGAGAAAGAACACGGTTGGACCCGTCGTCGATATCGTCGACGGCTGCTGCGAGAACCGATCGATCTCGATGCCGTTGAACAGGATGTCATAGGTGCCGTCGAGGTACCGTTTGGCCATACCGGCCGCCTCCGGCGAGACGGCGACCCGGGTGTCGAGGCGGGCGGCCAGGCGGCGAACACCGAAGCGGGCCCACCGGTACACCGCGATGCTGCCGCTGGCGTGAAAGGTGCCGATCAGCGGTACCGGCTTGACCATGACCGCCGTGAGTGTCGGCCCGGGGGCCAGCGGCTCGTGCAGGTGGAGCACATCGAACCGTTCGTCCCAGATGGCGGCCAGCACCCGCAGTTGAGCGGCCGGATCGGGGGCCAGCGGGGCGAACGAACCGTTCTGGGCATACGGAATCGAATTGCCGAGAGGTGTCACCCACGGCTCCGGGGGTGGACCGTCGCACGGCGCCAACACCTGAGCCGCCACCCCCTTCGCCCGGAGGCTCCGAGTCAGCCCCAGGACCTGGGACTGCACGCCGCCCCAGACCGCCAGGCTGTAGGGGCAAATCATTCCGATTCGCACGGACACACCGTACCCCGCCACCCTTGGCTTGAATCGGCCGGGAATCCGACGAGCACTCCGAACTGGCAGCAACTCCGCGCGCCGCCCGTACAGAAACGCTGCCAGATCGGGCGGGACGACCATCACCCAAGGACGCGTGAACGGTCCGGGACTTCAGAGCTCGAGTTGGTGGTGGTCGGTCGGCCAGTTGGGCTCGAGAAGGTGCCACTGCTCCGGAGCCTGTTCGATGAGTCGTTCGAATTCAGTGGCCATCCGCTGGGTCAGCGCGTGGTGGCGGGCCCGGCCCCGCAGTCTGGCCCCGTCGGCCCCCGACCGTCCACCGGTCGGATCGACGTCGTCGACGTAGATCGGCGCTCCGACCCGGCAGATCCGCTGTCGACCGGAGAAGAACACGGCGGTCGGAAGGATCGGCGCGCCGGTTCGTGACGCGACGACGGCAGGGCCGAGCGGCAACGTCGTCCGCTCACCGAAGAACTCGACCTCCACGCCGGTTCCCCCGATGTCGCGGTCCGCCAGCAGGCAGACGATGCGCCGATCCCGCACGGCACGAACCGTTCTTGCGAACGCGTCGGATCCGAGCGGGATCACCTCGACGCCCCAGGTCGACCGCAGATCCTTGAACCAGTCGAACACGTCCTGGGGTTCGAGCCTCTCGACCACAGCGGTCACCGGAACCTCGGCTACCCGGCCGAGCCAGGCGGCAGCCCATTCCCACCCGCCGAGGTGCGGTAACACCAGCACCGGACCGATGCCGGATGCCCGGACCCCCTCGATGTGCTCATAGCCGATGAACGAGAAGCCCCGGTCGAGTTGGCGTAGCCCTACCGACGGCAGCCGAAACGACTCGACCCAGTAGCGGGCATAGGAGCCGAACCCGGCGCCGACCGCTGGAATCGGTCGGCCTCGGTCCTGATCGCGGTCACCGGCACCAGCCGCGTGGTCGCCGACCCGCTGCAGATGCCGTGCGAGCATGGCCGCCTTGCCGGGCATGACCCGCGGCCCGACACGGGAGGCGACGGCCTCGACCACGGGGCTCGAGATCGACAGCGGCAGGACGCGGGCAGCGACCGACGCCGCTTTCAGAACCTTCAGCGACCGGCTGGACAACGTGAACGGACCCGCTGGATCAGCGGTCGGGTCGACGGCGGGCCTCGGCTCGAGCCTGGGCCCGCCGACGGAAATCCGACACCGGTCGCCGGGTGCGCCGGCGGGTCCGCCCAGCCCGAAGTGGCGCCGGAGGAAGGTCGCCGCCGGCCTGCCGCCACACCTTGACGAACCGGTGAACGGCCGTGGCCGCCGTCAGGATCAGCATCACCCAGAGTGTGGCAACGAACAGCGGGCTGACGATCAGGCCGAAGCCCAGCGCGATGAACCGTTCGGCCCGCTCCATGAGGCCACCCTTGGCCTCGAAACCGAGCGACTCGGCCTTGGCCCGCTGGTAGGAAACCAACGATGCGCTGATGAACAGGCCGAACGGCAGCATCGCCATGCGGGGGTTGTCGGTGCCGGCCAGATACCACCCGGCACCGGCGAACAAGAGCCCGTCACTCAGGCGATCCATAACCGAATCGAGGAAGGCCCCACGAGGACCGGCCCGACCGCCGGCCTTGGCCACTGCACCATCGAGTGCGTCGGGCAACCCGGTGAGCGCCAGCAGAACGGCCGCCGTGAAGAAGTGCCCGGTGCCGATGGCCACACCACACGCGCCGGCCATGAGCACACCGACGACGGTGATGATGTCGGGCGAGACGCCAAGCCGCTGCAATCCCCGGCCCAAGGGGGCCACGATCCGATCGAACGCGGTGCGAAGACTACCGTCGAACATGTCGTTCCCTTCCGGTTGTCGGTGGGCCCAGTGTAGCTCGCCGTGCCATCGGGCAGCCGGTCGGAACGTCCCTGGACCTCAGGAGTCGACCAGTTCGGACCAGTCCTCGGGGTTGGCCTCGACAAAGGACTCGATGATTCGACCGTCGACGCCGTCGACGAGCACGAAACCGCGCTGTGACGGCGGCTCGTCGGCTGAATACAGCAGCATCCGCCACACCGGGCGGCTCAGCCAACCCCGCCAGCCCATCTGAGCCGAGGCGTGCCCGACGGGGAATCCGATCTCGCCGACGGCCGCCACCAGCGCATCACGTTCATCGATATCGAGATTCCAGCCGGCAACCAGGCTGTAGGCGCCGAACACCGCCAGGAGCGCGGCCACAAACAGGTATCCGGCGTTCACGAACACCCCATCGCCCCGGAGTAGATACACGACCACCAGGACCGCAGCGATCCCGAGATACAGATAACCGGGAATGCGGCGACGATTGTTGTTGGGAAAGATGTAGTCGTCGTGGTCGACGAGATCGGGCTGCAGGTCCTCCGGGAGTTCGTCGACCGATTCCGCCTCCGTGCCGGCGGCGGGTTGAGGGCTGATCTCGAGTTCGGGTTCGGAATCGCCGGTCATCACCATCACGCTACCTGTTCGATCCGTTGCCCGGCGCCGTCTCGATGGTCTCACCATGGGGCCACGCCGCCCGAAGCCGCTCCCACGCGTCGCGCAGTGTCATGGGAAGGATACGGGCATCGGCGATCGAGGTCATGAAGTTCGTGTCGGCGGACCATCGGGGGACGACGTGGACGTGGAGATGGTCCGGTTGGGAGCCCCCACCGGCCTGACCCTGATTGATGCCTACGTTGATGCCTTGGGGGGAGAAGGCGTCGACGACGGCCTGGGTTGCCGTCCGGACCAGGCGCCACAGGTCGTCGTAGGCATCGGCGGGGAGATCGAGCATGGAGGGCTCGGCGGCGCGGGGCAGCACCATCAGATGCCCGGGCGTGTAGGGGTACACGTTGAGCAGCACGAAGCTCAGTTCGGTCCGGTGGATCACGTAGGTGATCTCATCGGCGAGCCCCGACTGCTCGATCGTTTCGAACAGCGACTTGCCGGGCTCGGGTTCCAGGTGGGCGTGCGGGAGCCCGTCGGCCCCCAATTCGGGCGGGTGGGCGAGGCGCCACCCCGAGAACAGGTAATCCATCGATCAGGCGTGTTCGCCCATCTCGGCGGCCAGCCGCTCCAGGAACACGTCGAGCGGGACGTCTCGTTCGACGTCGCCGCCTCGGGGATTGTCACCAACGGTCTTGGCCGCCGCATCATCGGACCCGACGACGACGACGTGGGGTACCTTCTCCATCTTGGCATTGCGTATCCGCTTACCGAGTGGGTCACCGGCCCCGGTCGTCTCGACCCGATAGCCGGCCTGTTCGAGCGCGCGCACGACCTCCGCCGCATACTCTTCGTGTTCCTCGGCGACCGGAAGTACCTCGACCTGGACGGGGGCCAACCAGAGAGGGAGGTTGCCGGCATAGTGCTCGAGGAGGACCCCGAAGAACCGCTCGATGGAGCCCATCAGCGCCCGGTGCAACATCACGGGCCGCTTTCGCTGCCCGTCCTCGGCGACGTACTCGAGGTCGAAGCGCTCGGGATGGTTGAAATCGACCTGGATCGTCGAGAGCTGCCAGGCCCGCCCGATGGCGTCGCGCACGTCGATGTCGATCTTGGGACCGTAGAAGGCGGCGTCGCCCTCGCTCAGGTTGTAGTCGAGCTCGTGGCGGGCCAGCGCATCGAGCAGCGCCTCGGTCGCCTGGTCCCACATCTCGTCGGTGCCGACGTACTTGTCGGGATCCTTGGTCGACAGACTGAACTCGAACTCGTCGAAACCGAACGCTTTCAGCACCGAGATGACGAAGTCGAGCAGCCCGGC
>JBFHEP010000277.1:0-5930 GCA_041584095.1 Acidimicrobiales bacterium
AGCAAGGTGCTGCTCGACCAGTACCGCGACAACGTGGCCGAGGCCCAGCTCGTGGCCGAACGGTCCCAGGGTGACCTCGGTCGCGACCAGACCTTGCTGCGGCTGTTCATCGTCCTGGCGGCAATCAGTCTGGCGCTGGCCCAGGTGGCGCCGCTGTGGATGGGTCTGCGACTGATCGACGGTGCGTCCATCTAGCCTGAGATCCATGGCCCGCACCGTTGCTACCGAGAAGAACGTCGATGTCGAGGGACTTCTGGACTTCGTCCGACCCCGACATCAGTGGATCCTGGCCACCGTTCGCAGCGACGGGCGGCCCCAGATGTCGCCGGTGACCGGCGGGGTGAACAGCGAGGGCCGGTTGGTGGTCTCGACCTACCCGTCGCGGGACAAGGTCCACAACATCCGCCGCAATGCGCAGGTCACGGTATGCGTGATGAGCGATCACTTCGGCGGCGCCTGGGTGCAGGTCGACGGATCGGCCACCGTGGTCGATCTGCCCGAGGCGATGGAGGGCCTGGTCGACTACTTCCGGTCGATCTCCGGCGAACACTCCGACTGGGACGAGTACCGCGCCGCGATGCAACGTCAGGGCAAGTGCCTGATCGTGATCGAACCCGAGCGCTGGGGTCCGATCGCCACCGGCGGGTTCCCGGCACCGGTCGTGAAGCTACTCGATGAGCTCGACGAGTTGGACGACCCCGACGATCCCGACGACGGCTCGTCGATGGACATCGCCGGATTCGCCGACTGACCGACCGCTGACCGCCGGCCAGGCAGGGGAAAGGACCCGAATGACGTTCTCCACCACGGTGAACGGCGACACGCAGAACCTCGATCTGGAGGGGCACGAAGCGTCGGTCGACGTTCTCCGGGAACAGCTCGGCCTGACCGGCACGAAGCTCGTGTGTGCCGGCGGGGTGTGCGGCGCCTGCACCATCCAGATCGACGGCGTTCCCGTCGCCGGTTGCCTCACCCCGGCGACGGCCATGGTGGATGCCGAGGTGACCACCATCGAAGGCATCGCCGACGGCGAGGAGCTCCATCCGATCCAGAAGGCCTTCCTCGCCCACGACGGTTTGCAGTGCGGCTATTGCACCCCCGGATTCATCGTGCACGGTGTGGCGTTCTACGACCATTGGCGAGCCGAACACGGACCCCTCGCGCCCCGGCCGACGCCCGATCGGCACACGATCGCCGAGGACCTGGCCGGGCATCTGTGCCGCTGCGGCGCCTACGAGGGCATCTACCGGGCGATGGCCGCCGCCTGCCGCGGTGACTTCGACGACGGCCCGGTCGAACCGAGCCGCATCGACGGCCCGGCCAAGGTCACGGGCCAAGCCGTCTACACGGCCGACCGGTATCCCGAAAACGTCCTCCACGCAGTCATCGTCCGTTCGCCCGTCGCCGCGGCCGACGTCGGTCCGCTCCCACCGCCTTCCGACGGTGCGCCGGAGTGGATCGTCGACCTGCTGCCAGACGATCGACGGGTGCGGTTCGCCGGTCAAGCTCTGTTCGCGGTGGCGGCCGAATCGCCGGCCGACGCCCGACAGCTCGCCGCCGAGGTGCCGGTCCAGCTCACGCCGCGGCCGTTCGTCATCGATCCCGACGAGGCGTTGGCCGACGATGCCCCGCTGGTCTACGAGGATCGAGCGTCGCGGAAACTGGCCCCGAACTCGTCCGAGGGTCCGATGCTCCCGACCCGCTGGTCGGGCAATCGTCGAGGCCCGACTCCGACGCCGTTCATGGGCACGCTGGCCAACTACCGCGTTCGCAAGGCCCGAGAGACCGGCGCAGTCGGTCTCGTCGAGCTGACGCTGGAAACCGAGCCGCAGCTCCACAGCGCGTTCGAACCCCATTGCACCGTGGCCGACTGGTCCGACCCGGCCATGCTGAAGGTCTGGACGAGCAGCCAGGCCATCGACCACATCCGGCATCTGCTGACCGAGCGCTACGGACTCGGGGACCACCAGATCGAGGTCAACGCGGATTTCGTCGGCGGCGGTTTCGGCGCCAAGTCGGTGCTGTCGCCCGATCTCATCGGCGCCATCGAACTCAGTCGACTGGCTCGCCGCCCGGTCCGCCTCGTGCTCGACCGGCGGGAGGAGCTGACCGCCACCGGGAACCGGCCCGGCACACGCACCGACATCTCGATCCTGGTGGCCGACGACGGTGACATCCAGGCCATGGTGGTCGACGCCGAGAGCCATGCCGGGGTTGCCGTCAATGGCGTGTACGGCGCCCTCTGTGTGATCGTCTACGATCGCTCGCCTCGCATCGCCCGCGACTCCGACGTGCTGACCAACGCCCCGCCCGGCGCCCCGTTCCGCGGTCCCGGCGGTCCGACCTACGCCTGGGCTCTCGAGCAGGCCGTTGATCAGGCGGCCCATCAACTGGGCTGGGATCCGATCGAGCTTCGGCAACGGTGGGACGGCAACGAGAAGCGCCAGGCCCTCTACCGGTGGGCCCGGGAGCTCGATGTGTGGAGCGAACGTCCGGTCACCGGCTCGCAGACCGGTAGGTTTCGTCGAGGCGTCGGCGTGGCGGCGGCGAATTGGCTGTACATGCACGACCCGACGACCGAGATCGAGGTCGGCGTCGAGGGCGGACGGCTGGTGGTGACCAACGCCACCCAGGACATCGGCACCGGCTCGAAAACACTGCTGGCCCGAGCGGTCGGCGAGGTGTTCGACGTGGCACCGACCGATGTCATCGTTCGGGCCGGTCGCAGTGCCGAGGGTATTCCCCACGGACCGACGTCGGGCGGCAGCCGGGTGAGCCCGTCACTGTGGCCCACCGCCGTCGAGGCGGCGGAAAATCTCCGAGACCGAATCGGTACCGATCTGGCCGCCGTCCCCGACGGGACATCGGTCTCCGCCCGCCGAGGCGGAGACGGCGGCAATCGCCTGCTCCGTTTGACGCTGGGCGACCTCCAGGTCGGTCAGGGATTCGCCGCCGCCGTGCACGTCTCCGAGGTCGAGGTCGACACCCTGACCGGCAAGACCCGCGTGCTGACCGTGCACGGCGGGTTGGCCGTCGGGAGGGTCTTCGCACCGGTTCTGGCCACCAGTCAATGTGAGGGATCGATCATCCAGGGGATCGGGCTGGCCCTCTACGAGAACCAGATCCTCGATCCTCACACCGGGCTCACCCTGACCTCGAACCTCGAGGATTACCGGATTCCGCAACTGGGTGACGTTCCCGAGATCACGATCCACTTCCACACCGGGGGCTGGGAGCATGTCGCCGGCGGCGGCATCGGACTCGGTGAGGTCGGCACGATCAGCCCGGCCGCATCGGTCGGCAACGCCATCTTCAACGCCACCGGCTGGCGCCCCACCGTCGCCCCAGTCCGACCTGATCGCCTCCTGGACGGTCTCCGATGACCGTCACCTTTCTCGAATCGGCCGACAACCCCGAGATCCCGCCCGGAGCGGTGGTCCGGGCCGGTGGCACCGACCTGCAGGAGCGACTTCGATCCGCCAACAGCAGGCCCGACATCATCGACCTCACCAGGATCCCCGGGTTTGCAGGCATCGGCGACGGCCCGGACGGAGGGACCCGAATCGGAGCGGGGACCCGGATAGCGGTCGTGGCCCGGGATCTGCTCGACTCCTATCCGGCGCTGGCCATCACCTCCGACGGTTTGGCCACACCCCAGATCCGCAACGTGGGGACCATCGGCGGCAACCTGCTGCAACGAACCCGCTGCTGGTATTACCGTCATCCGGAGATCGACTGCCACAAGTCGGGTGGCGACTCCTGTCCGGCCCGCACCGGACGGCATCTCTATGGCGTCGTGTTCGATCGCTCCGACTGCGTACACCCCCCTCCGTCCTCGATCGCTATGGCCCTCCTGATCTACGACGCGACCGTCTCGCTGTCGGATGGGTCCGAGCTGTCGGTGGCCGAGTTGTTGGGAGACGGGGTCGACCCGGCGAAGGACAACCAGCTGCCCGACGGCACGCTGGTGGTGTCGGTCGACCTTCCGGCTGCGATGAGCGGCGAGGAGGCGGCCTACTTCCGATCCATCAGCCGATTCGAGGCCGAGTGGCCACTGGTCGAAGCCGTTGTGAGGGCTCGACGAAGCCCCGACGGTGCGATCAGCGACGCCGCCGTTGGCCTTGGCGGCGTGGCAACCGTACCGCTGCGGATGACCGAGGCCGAGCGGGTGCTCAACGGTCGAGACCTCGACGACGAGGCGATTGCCGAGGCGGCCGAGGCGTGCGCGGCGGGGGCCAATCCGCTTCCCGAGACTCGATACAAAGTGGATCTGGTGCGAGCCACGGTGATCGAGGCGCTGGGGCGGCTGCGCGCAACCGGGTGACGAGGCCTGTCGATGCGGGATGATGCCTGTCATTTGGAGATGTCGGAAACTGAAATGATTGTTGCATCTCAGCCAAATCTGCCAATCATTTGTCTCAGGAGCTTGATGATTCGTGAGAAACTGTTCTACGACCTCGGGTTCTCTTTCATCCACCGTTAAAAGCGGCAATACTGGGATTTGTGGCTGAAGCCGATGTCCGTCTCCACGTCCCCGAACCGTCTGCCAGACCTGGTGAGGACGCTGATTTTTCCCACCTCGACATCCCCGAGGTCGGAGAGGCTCGACGTCCCGAGATCTACGTTGCGGCCAACGACACCTACGACCTTGCCACCTCGATGATCCGGGTCATGGGCGACGACGGGAAGGCGGCCGGGCCGTGGGCGCCGGATCTCACCGACCAGATGAAGCTCCAGGGATTGCGGCATATGGTCGTCACCCGGCTGATCGAGGAGCAGTTCGAGCTGCTGCAACGTCAGGGCAAAGCGGCCTTCGCCATGCGATCGCTCGGCGAGGAGGCCGTCGCCGTCTCCTCAGCCATGGCGGTCGACGCCACGTCACCGGGCTACGGTCCGGGCCTCGACATGCACTTCCCCACCTACCGCCAGGCAGGTTTGCTGGTGGCCAACGGCCACTCGTTGTTCGAGATGACGTGCCAGGTGCTGTCCAACGAAGGCGACCGCCTCAAGGGCGCCCAGTTGCCCGTGCTCCACTCGGTGCCGGAATGCGGCTTCTTCTCGGTCTCGGGCAACCTTGGCACCCAGATGATTCAGGCCGTTGGGTGGGCCATGGCCGGTGCCATCGAGGGCAAGCGGATTGTGGCCCTGGCCTGGACCGGTGAAGGGGCCACCGCCGAGAACGACTTCCACTCGGCCCTGGTCTTCGCGTCGGTCTATCAGCCGGCGGTCATCCTCAACGTGGTCAACAACCAGTGGGCCATCTCCAGCTTCCAGGGCATCGCCGGAGGAGCCAACGCCCCGTTCGCCCAGCGAGGGATCGGCTACGGTATCGCCACCCTCCGGGTCGACGGCAACGATTTCCTCGCCGGTTACGCCGCCACCCAGTGGGCCACGGCCCGGGCCCGCGCCGCTCACGGGCCGACGATGATCGAATGGGTCACGTACCGGGCCGCCTCCCATTCCACGTCTGACGACCCCAGCCGCTACCGGCCCAAGGACGCGGCCGAGGCGTGGCCGCTGGGCGACCCCGTCGAACGACTCACCCACCATCTGTTCGCCACCGGCGCCGCCGGCAAGGCCGACATCGACCGAATTCACAGCGAGGCGGCCGCCACCGTGACCGAGGCCGTCGAGAAGGCCGAGAAGCTGGGCACGCTGAATTCCGGACCGAAACCGTCACCGGCGGAGATGTTCCGCCATGTCTACGCCGAGATGCCACCCCACCTCATCGAGCAACGACAGGAACTGGGGTTCTAGCGTGGGTGAGACCGAGACCAGGTCCATGACGTGCCTCACCTTCGGTTCGGCCTCGAGTTCCCTTCGGGAACTCACGCCGGGAGGGGCTTGCCATGGCTGACGTCGAAACCAAGTCCATGACCATGATGTGCCTCACCTTCGGTTCGGCCTCGAGTTCCTTGAAAGGAACTCGC
>JBFHEP010000278.1:0-5916 GCA_041584095.1 Acidimicrobiales bacterium
CCGCCTGCTCGATTCGTGCCAGTTGACCGCCGAGAAGCAGGTGGCGACCCCCGCCAACTGGAACCAGGGCGACAACGTGATCATCGTTCCGAGCGTCTCGAACGAGGAAGCGGCCGAACGGTACCCGGAGGGCTGGGAGGCGCCGCTGCCCTACCTTCGCTACGTCAAGCAACCGGCGTAGCCACCACCCGGTTCTGGGTGATCGGTATCACCAACCTCGACAGCGGCCGATCCGGTCATCAACCCACACATGGGCACAGGATCAATCCTCAACGGGGCTCCAGCGAATCGATGAGACTGATCATCACCGATTCTTGGAGTCCCGGCCCGCGTTGGGTGGATCCCGGCTACATCAGACCTCGCTCAGACCCGAAGCGCCGGTTTGTGTGGGGCTAACGAAGCTATCTCGTTCGGAGCCGTTCGGGCGGTTGTGCCACAGATGGCTCACAGAATGGCTCACACGACGCTGCGTTAACCGGGGGCGGCCGTCGAGTAGCGATCTGCGGTCCACATGTGGCGGCCACCGATATGAGTCCCAAACCGTCTTCGGCTGCCGCCTCCGATGGCGACCTGTTGCCATTCCGTCAGGCTACTCGTGCCAACTGCGGCCAGCCCACCTGAGCCGCGGCCATCTGAGTATGTGTCGTAAGGGCCAACCGACGTCCGCCACCCGGACCGAGAGCGGCACACGCGATCTACTCGGCCTCGCCGCCGCTCATTGGCATAGTCTGAACCGATGTCATTGGTCACGAACCTGCGTAGTAAAGGTAGGTCCCAAGCAGCACCAGCGCCGCAGCGCTACCCAAGACAAGGAGGCCTAGTGTCGCACCGGTCGCAGACTCCAGCTGAGCGATGGCGAGCCCGGCTCCCGCACCGAGGGCGGCAGCGATGAGGAACGCGATCGCTCTCCGCGCCGACCCCCAACCGGCGTAGTAGGTGTTGACGAGGAACAGAGCGGCGACGCCCACCGCACCCACGGAAGCGAGGGCTGCAGCCAAGTAATTCCTATCGGCGACAGCAGGTACCGCAAACCCGACAGCAACCGCCAGCGCAAGCGCCGTCAAGGCCACTGCGCCAACGTCACTGTCCGCCACCGCGAGTGCCCAACGTGCGAACCTCGACTGGTCAACGCCGGTCGCTCGATGTCTGTCCGGTCTCGCCTGTGTGCACGGTTCGTCGCCAGCGCCATGGTGAAGCTGGCAGGAGTAGTTCCCGGACGTCAGCCGTCTCTCGATCGTGACGATCAGCCGGTCCCCTACCTCGTAGCTGCGGGTCAACCACCTGGCGGGCATGAAGAACAACAGTAGTCGTGAGTGGGGTGAGAAGATCCTGCCTGTCTCATTCTCCGGGAGATCGAGCGTCACGATATCAATCGATGTTTCACGGACGACTGCCTTGACAACTTGTCCGGCCTCAAAGCGTGAGACCGCCGACCGGCGGTGTGAGCTGCCGGTCTTACTGCGGCTTCGTGCTCTCGCCGTCGTTGATGATCGTGTGGGGAGGTAACTCACGATCTTGTCCACGACTGCGTCGAGGAACTCGTGTGAATAGCTCACTCCTTGGTGGACCACGATCGGACGGAGTTCCGGTGGCAGGTCGCTCTCGGGTGGGAACTCGAATCCGGACATGAACAGCGGCACAATCGTCTTCTTCGAGCGGAGAGCATGAGAGATCTCTCGCCGCAGCCAGTCGTCCTCTGACGAGCATGGGTCGAGCGCACCTTCGCTGAGGATCAAAAGGAACGACGAGGCGCGCTCGATTTCTGCGAGCAACGCTTCATCGAATTGCCCAGCTCGGAGATCATCGACGTCCAGGAAGGCGTTGATCCCCCGCTCCTTGAGCCGCAGGTGCATCAGGCGGGCCAGGTCGGCGCCCTTTCCACGTCGGTAGCTGATGAACACGTCGGCCATTGTGACTCCGCTGTTTCGGCGTTCACCCATCGTGGCAAGGCCCGATCGAGCATGCAAGGGCTCTCGGTGGCAGCGCATCGACGATTGCCCCGAGATCATCGAAGTCCAGGTCGCCGCGCCAGCCATCGACTACATCAGGCCTAGCACCTCGAAACTCGTTAGAGAGCTTGCCAAGGGTCGCCGATGAGGGTTATTGGAACCTTGGCCTAATCGGCCAAAACCACTACCGCTAGGTCCAGCGGATTGGCATCAAAGATCTCGTCGATGATGAGCGTCCTCAGAGTGCATGCAAGATAGCTCTGTACTTCACCTCGAATCGTTGTGTCGGACACCGCTTGTGCAAGTACTCCACGTATCTCATCATGCGTGCATACACCGGACTCGACATGAGAGTCGAACTGGCGCTCCGTGCCGATTCCATAGCCTGGCCGCGTTACGCGCCGGCCGACGCTGGTGACGTAGCCATCGGTCAGCCGAATGACCCGCCTGTAGCCCTGCTCCGGCGTCAGATACCGACAGCCCCGCTGTCCCTGCCAAGTATCAAGGACCTTCAAGGTGGTCAGGTTGTTTGGCCAACGAATAGCACCCTGTCTCAGCAGGCAGTGGACAATCTCGCATATCAGCGAGTCGATCGTCCGGACTCGATGTGGCCATTGAAGCCCAGAGCTGCCCCACACCGTTCGCACTCGCCGACGCAGCTCCCCCGTCGCAGAGCGTGCGAAGCTCACCGCCAAGACGCCACGGGAGTTGGGAGTCGGGCCAAACCTCTGGACTCCCAAAGTGTCGCCCACCTACCGAACACGCGTCCCCGAAGTGTCACCAACGAACCGGAACCGACCTGTCAAGCATGAACCGGAACAGCACACAAGATGGCTCACAGAATGGCTCACAGCAGCCGGCCGAGCGCCCGGCCACCCGGACCCGGCCACCAAAAACCCCGCTGCTGGAGCGGGGTTTCGTGTGTGGGGCTAACAAGAGTTGAACTTGTGACCTCACCCTTATCAGGGGTGCGCTCTAACCGACTGAGCTATAGCCCCGAGGCAACACACAACGGTACCGTCTGGCCGCAAGACCCGCTACCGGATAACGGGGCGAATTCGCTACAACGTTGAACACAGCAGGCCGGCTGCCAGCATTCCCGCCTGGGCCTCCAGCTGGACGGTCCGCCGGCGCCCGACGGGTCGAGCGACCCGCCACCCCCGTATGGCTACTCGCTACCCTCGTCGGACTTCTTCGGCTTCACCCGAACCGTCTCCTCCTCGATGACCGTGATGCGAACACCACCGAGGAGATCCGACAGCAAGTTGAACATCACTGTGAGCAGCACCACCAGAACCGAGGCGGCCACGGTCATGATGCCGGCAATGGCAACAGCGGCTTTGAAGATGGCCTGACCGTCGATCTCGAAGGTCTCGTAATCGCCCAGTTCCCGGATGAAGCTCTCGAGGTTCTCGATCGTGCCCGCTTCCTCCGCCACGTTGAACACCAGCGCACTGGCCAGGAGCAGCGCGGCGAAAAGGCACAGGTGGAACAGCACGGAAAACGTCAACACCGACCACGGGTCGATGTGGCGAATCACCCGACGAACCTTGCGGGCCTGCAACCGCCGGCGACCCGTGATCCCGCCACTGAACATGTCCGAGACCGACCTCGGCCGTTCGACGATCGAACGGCTGTCGACCAACACCGGCCGCTGCTCGACCACCGCAAGCGAGGACTCGGTCGGCGTATCGACCCGAGGAATCTCGCCGGTCACCGCCGGGATCTGTTCGGCTGTTGGCGGGCTCGTGGGCACTTTGGCATCGGGGCTGAGCGGAACGACGTCGGGCAGGTCGCCGTCAGCACCGCCGTCACCACCGGCACCGCCACGTCTTTCGGACTGGCCGACCTTCGCCGAAATGGCCGCAGTGGCAGCCGAGGCCGCAGCCGACACCATGGACCCGGACGAAGTCTTCGTCGACGAGCCATTGGATGCGGACTCGGAAGCGGCGGTATCGGCGTTGTCGGCGTTCACAAAATCGTCATCCGACATGTGGTCGACGTCGGACTCGAAGGATTCACCGGCGACAGACGGGAGCGAGCCGGAATTCGAACCATTGTCGGCCGCCGAACCGTTCTTCGAGCCGGCCTTGGCGTCGCCACCGGCCGACGGCGAGTTGTCAGCGGACCCATCGAACACGTCGGCAACCGAAAAACCCGCCTCCGACAGCTGATCCGACACCTCGGCAACCGCGCTCCGCCCGAACTTCTTACCGTCCGCCGGCTCGAACCCAAGAGACTCGATCAGCCCGTCGCCTATCTCGGCGGCCTTCGCCGATGTTTCGTCTTTGGGGCCCATAACCCTCTCAGTCTACGACACGATTTGCCAACCCGGCTGTCAGCAGAGCCTACGGAAACCGGATCGTGTCCAAAAATCGCTCCCCACTCGCGTCGGCCGTCACCCCGTCGACTTGAACGACGACGTCGACCACCGTCAACGACTCCGGCGAATTACCCGGTCGCTCCTCAAAACCTATCAGAACTGCGCCGTTTCGTTCCACTACCCTCTCGGCGGCCACCCGCCCACCGGCTGCCCCGGCCAGCGCGCCGGCGTCGGCCGCAGCCTGCGCCCGGGCTCGGTCGGCCACCACATCGACCCCGGCCCCCAGACCCATCGCCACCACCGCCAACGCCATCAACCACAGCGCCACCAACGGCAGCACCGAACCATCATCGGACATCACTCAATCGCCTTCGTTCCGACAGTGTCAGGGGACGGCCACAGCCGTCGAGCTGTCAGGGGACGGCCACAGCCGTCGAGCTTTGTTGAGGACGCCCTAGTCGGCAGCCTCGCCATCGAGGTCGACAACCTCGCCGACGGTATCCTCGGCAACTTCGTCGTCGTCGGCGTCGAGCAACCGGGCCACGGCCGACACCTCATCGCCGTTGCCGAGGTTCATCACCCTGACACCGCCGGCGTCACGGCCCTGCACGGAGATGTCGTCGACCGAGGTACGGATCACCACACCGCCTGCGGAGATGAGCAGGATCTCGTCCTCCGGATGCACGAACATCGCCCCGACGATCTGACCCTTGCGCTCCGACACCTTCATTGCCCGGACGCCCAACCCGCCCCGCTTCTTGCGGGAGTACTCCTCCGGGTCGGTGCGCTTCCCGTAGCCCTCCGATGTGATCGTCAGATATTCGACGTCGCCCGACAGCACATCGCAGCTCACCAGACGATCATCGCCCCGGAACTTCATCCCCACCACCCCGGCCGCGGTCCGACCCATGGGCCGCACATCAGC
Organism: Acidimicrobiales bacterium; assembly: GCA_041584095.1. Lineage (GTDB taxonomy): Bacteria > Actinomycetota > Acidimicrobiia > Acidimicrobiales > SZUA-35 > JAHELU01. Next base: position 5,198 of record JBFHEP010000278.1, read on the forward strand.
CTCGTGGAACCGGATCGCCTGACCCCGTCGGGAGGCGAGGAAGATGTCATCGTCGCCGTTGGTCGGCACGACCTGCACCAGTTCGTCGCCGTCGTTCAACTTGATGGCGATCAGCCCCGCCTTGAGCGACGAATCGTAGGCGGTGAACAGCGTCTTCTTGACCCGACCGAGACGGGTTGCGAAGAACAGGAACCGGTTCGTCTCGTAGTCTCGCGTGTCGATGATGGCCTGCACCTTCTCCTCACCCTCCAAGGGCAGGAGGTTGACCAGCGCCGTGCCCCGGGACGTGCGCGACGTCACCGGAATCTCGTGGGCTTTGATGCGATACACCTTGCCCCGGGTCGAGAAGAACAGCAGGTACGCGTGCGCCGTCGTGTGCAGCAGATGGGTGACGAGATCATCATCGCCGTCCTTCAGCTTCGCCCCGGTCACCCCCCGGCCACCACGGCCCTGGGTGCGGAACTCCTCGGCCGGCACCGATTTGACATAGCCCGACGACGACAGTGTGACCACCAGATCGTCGTCGTCGATCAGATCCTCGATGTCGAGCTCACCCGGATCGTCGACCAGCTCGGTCAGACGGGGCGTGGCGAACTCCTCTCGAATCGCCCGCATCTCGTCCTTGATGACCCGATCGAGGCGGGCCTGATCACCCAAAATGGCCTCCAACTCGGCGATCGTGCCCCGGGTGTCGGCCAGCCGCTGCTCGATCTCGAGGC
>JBFHEP010000279.1:0-5898 GCA_041584095.1 Acidimicrobiales bacterium
ACAATGGCGTTGGAAGCCTCCACGTGGCGCCCGAGGACGACCGGCTCCTGGGACGACGACGCTCGGGTTCGCTGCGGACCGCCGCCCTGAACCAGCGCCACCTCGGCCGTCCGTTCCACGGTCGAGCGTGGGTGGAGGATGCCACCAAGCACGAACAGAGCGGTCAGAGCCACCGCGGGGCCGATGCTGCGGCTCACGGCCGCCCAGTCAGGGCCCTGCGTCCGGCGGGCGACGGCGAGGTGGCGGACCAGTCGGGCCAACGCCTGCCCGACGATCACCACGGTCACCACGACCAGCAACGGACCGCCGAGGCGGGCCGGGTACACGAACGGCGAGTCGACCTGCCCGAGGGCGACGTTGGCCAGGGGAACGCCCCCGAAGGGCCAGCTCCACCGGACGAACTCGGCCAGGGCGAAGGTCCCGGGTAGCGTCCAGGCCCGAAGTCGCGGCGGGCTGAGTGCGGCCGCAACACCGAAGTAGGCGGCGTAGAATGCTCCGGCCGCAACGTAGCCGGGGGCGGTGAGATCCCACATCCACAGCATCGCGGGGTAGAGCCAGGCGGCGGCCACGAGCCACATGCGGGCGAATCGCCGACGCCACGATGGCGTAGCGATCAGTTGGTCGACAATGGCGATGCCGACGAAAGCCAGCGGCCACCAGCCCCAGGGCGGCACCGAGGCTGCGATGCAAAGCCCGGCGACGATTGCCCAAAACCCGTTCTGCGCGCGCCAGGTGACACCCCGTATGGTTTCGCCTGCCTGTTTCGGGAGGAGTTTGGGCGTCGGAGAGGGGGCAGTCGTCATGCCAGAAGCTCTCGCGCCGCCTGTTGACCGCCGGCGATACACGCCGGAATTCCGATGCCGTCGTACGCGGCGCCGGCCAGGCGGACCCTTGGGTGGTGACGGATGAGGTCGGCGCGCACCTCGGCGACACGGTCGAGGTGGCCGGGCTCGTACTGGGGGAGTGCATCGGGCCAGCGCTGGATCCGCACTGCCGACGGCTCGGCGACGAGGGGCACGGCCCGATCCAGCTCGCCGAGCAGGGCGGCGGCGAGAGTGTCGTCGTCCATGCGGGCCGTGCGCTCGTCACCGTAGCGACCCGACGTGAGTCGAATCAACGCCCCGTCATCGGTTGCATAGTGGGGCCACTTGGAACTGAGCCAGGTGCTGGCCGTCAGCATCGTGCCGCCGACCCGCGGGAACAGGATGCCGGCTGCGTCGAGAGGCGGCTGACCGGGAATGACGACCGTGGCCTGGGACACGGTGGCGTAGGGAAATCCGGTCAGGTGGGCGACGGCGGTCGGCACGTCGATCAGGATGCGGGCGGCGGCCCGTGCTGGTGTGGCGACGACGACGGCATCGGCGGTCGCCAAGTCGGGGATCTCGGCCAACGCATCGACCGGGTGACCGAGATGCATGCCGGCGAGAGGCAGCTCCTCGACCAGGCGCTCGATGATGCGGCCCACCCCGCCGGCCAGACTGAAGAACACCGGCTGACGCTTCGTCGGGCGACTGCGGTGATGGCTGCGGAGGGAGTCGCTGTCGCCCCGGTCGCCGCCGAGAGCAGCACCGATCTCCGGATACATCTTGCCCAGGCCGCGAATCAGCGATCCGTGCTCGCTCATCGCCTGGGCAAGGAGCGGGGCCGCGGCCTGCAGGCTGAGCCGGTCGATGTTCGAGGCGTTGATGCCACCGACGAGCGGATCGATCAGCCGGTCCGTCAGTTCGTCGCCGAGCCGTTCCCGGCACAGCGCTCCGATCGTGACATCTTCGTTCAGGTCGCTGGGGGGCATCGTCAGCTCCCGAGCCGCCCGTTCACGTCCGGCGTCGCTGATCAGATCCGTCTGGTCGAGGGCGACCGGGTCGACGGGCACGCCCAGCACGGTCCCGCCCGGGAGGACGTGGAGGCGGCCGTCCACGAACAGGTAGGCCGGCTTGGGGGCGATGGGGTGCGTCATCTCGTCGGTCAGCCCGAGCTGGTCAACGAGCTCACGGCCGGCTTCGGCCCGCATCAGCACGGCGTCGGGTCCGGCGTCGACCAGGGGTGCGCCCGGTTGGTCGCCGACGGGACTGGTGAGGATCTTGCCGCCCCACCGGCCGGATGCCTCGTAGACGTCGACGGCCCAGCCGGCCCGGTGGAACTCGTAGGCCGCGCTCAGTCCGGCGATACCGCCCCCGACAACGACGGCCCGCCGGGCGTTCTCAGCCATCGGTGGTGCCGCCGTCCACTCGGCCCTCGGTATGCACCAGGTCGACCACGCGGGCGAGAATGTCGGGATCGGTGTCGGGCAGCACGCCGTGCCCGAGATTGAAGATGTGGCCGGGGTGGCCGCCGTTGTCGGCGAGGATGCGGCGGACCTCGGGTGCGACCACATCCCAGCCGCTCAAACATACCGCCGGATCGAGATTGCCCTGGAGGGCGACCCGACCTCCGGTTCGTTCCCGCGCCACCGACAGCGGCGTCCGCCAGTCGACACCGACCACCTCGGCTCCGACGCCGGCCATCTGATCGAGCAGCTCGGCGGTGTTGATGCCGAAGTGGAAGCGGGGCACTCCGAGATCCGCCACGCCGGCCATGATCTTGGCGCTGTGCGGCGCCACGTGCGTGCGGTAGTGATCGGGATGCAGCACCCCGGCCCACGAGTCGAACAGTTGAACGGCGGCGGCGCCGGCGTCGACCTGAGCTCGCAGGGTGGCGATCACGATGTCGGCCAGGCGATCGCACAGCTCGTCCCACAGCGCCGGCTCGCTCAACATGAGCGACTTGACCCTGCCGTGGTTCTTCGACGGTCGCCCCTCGACCATGTAGGCGGCCAGGGTGAACGGTGCGCCGGCAAAACCGATGAGCGGGACCTCGAGCTCGGACACCAGGTTCTTGATCGTCTCCGCCTGGAAGGCCATGTCGACATCGGGGTCGAGGGGGCGCAGACGGTTCAGGTCGTCGGCCGACCGGAACGGTTTCTCGGCTTCCGGGCCGACACCGGGCGTGATGTCCATCCCGAATCCGACGGCCCAGATCGGTGTGATGATGTCGGAGAACAGGATGGCGGCGTCGACCCCGTAGCGGCGCACCGGCTGAAGGGTGATCTCCGTGGCCCGATCAGGCTCCTGGATGGCGTTGAGAATGGTGCCCTCACCCCTCACCTCGTGATACTCGGGGAGGGAGCGGCCGGCTTGGCGTTGAAACCAGACGGGAACCCGGTCGCCCGGGCCGCTCGCCGGGTGTTGTCGGGCGGCGCGCAGGAGGTGGGGAAGGGTCGTTGACCCTGCTGTCGAGGAAGCTTCTGACGCAGACATTCACTTCTGAAGCTACCGCCGTGCGCGGCCGTTGACGGGGTTCGAAGAGTGCTGTTGTCCGGTAGAATACATAGCCCCCAAAAATGTGGGGTTAGGAGATGGGCTCGCCCGGTGGCGAGCGGTTGGATACGTCGGCCGGAGTTCTGTGACTGACACACATCCTGAGCTACAAGCGGAGCAGGAACACATCGATCTCGCCTACCGGCGGCTGGAGGAGGCTCGTGACGAGGCCCTTCGGCTGAAGGACACGATCGAGGTGGGCCAAGGCGGCACCAACCAGGCGCGCTGGGAGCGGGAGGTGTTCTACGAGAACATCGCCAACCGTCTCCGAGAGCTCGATCTGGGTGAGCGTTCGCTGTGCTTCGGCCGCATCGATCAGGCCGAGGACGCCGGCGGCGGCAGCTACCACATCGGCCGGGTGGCGGTTTCGAGTGCCTCCCGGGAACCGCTGATCGTCGACTGGCGGGCTCCGGTGTCGGAGGCGTTCTACCGGGCCACGGGTCGTGACCCTCAGGGCCTGGTCCGGCGCCGTCACTTCAGCTCCCGGGGCCGGAAGCTGCTCGACCTGGAAGACGAGTTCTTCGGCGACGCGGCCACGGCTGCCCGAGTGGTGGTCAACGGTCGGGAACTGCGGGGAACCGGTGCGTTGATCGACGCCCTCGAGGAGAATCGCACCGGTCGCCTGAGCGACATCGTCGGCACCATCCAGGCCGAACAGGACGAGATCATCCGGTCGGCGCTCAGCGGCGTGCTCGTGGTCCAGGGTGGACCCGGTACCGGCAAGACCGTGGTGGCACTCCACCGGGCCGCCTACCTGCTTTATGCCCATCGATTCCCGCTCGAGGGTCAGGGCGTGCTGGTCGTCGGCCCGAATCGGCTGTTCCTCGGCTATATCGAACAGGTTCTGCCCTCCCTTGGTGAGGCCGGTGTGGAGATCGCCGTGCTGGCCGACCTTGTTCCCGGGGTTCGGGTCATGGGCCGCGACAACGGCGCCGCCGCCCGTATCAAGGGCGATCTTCGCATGGCCAAGGTGGTACGCCGGGCGCTGCGCGACCGGCAGCGACCGCTCCGGGCCGATCTGATCGTGCCGATGGGGGCTCGACGAATCCGTGTCCCGGCTGCGGTCACCGAGACGATCGTCCGTGAGGCCCGCCGACGATTCCGGACCCACAATGCGGCCCGCCGCTACGTGGTCGCCGAACTCTACGAAGCGCTCGCCGCCTACCATCCCGACGCCGTGTCCGCCGATGTCGTCGAGGAGCAGCTCGCCGACTCGGTCGAGGTTCGAGAGGCCCTGCTGTGGATGTGGCCCGTGCTCAGCCCGGCCCAGCTGGTGCATGATCTCTATGGCTCACCGGCGTTGATCCGTTCGGCCGGACCGAACCTGACCGAGGAGGAGCAGGCAGCCCTGCACCGTCCGTGGGCCGACGGCAAGCTCGCCGAGTCGGTGGTGTGGACGACCGACGACGTCCCGATCCTCGACGAGGCATTCGAGGTGCTCGGACCGCGGCCGAGGCGGAAGCTCGACGACGACGTGCGGACCTACGGTCACATCGTCGTCGACGAAGCCCAGGATTTGTCGCCGATGCAGCTGCGGATGTTGACCCGCCGGTCGCTGAACGGCTCGATGACGATCGTCGGCGACATCGCCCAGTCGACCGGAGCGTGGGCTCATGGCGACTGGGAAGAGATCCTGGAACATCTCCCGGACCGCAAGCCGCCACGCAGTGCGGAGCTGACCATCGGATACCGGATTCCCGGACCGTCGATGGATCTCGCCGCCCGCATACTCCAGGTGGCGGCACCGGAGCTTCGGCCTCCCATTTCGGTCCGCTCGGAGGGCGATGAGCCTCAGTTCGTGCCGGTCCACTCCGCCAACGGATCGAACGTCCCGCTTCTCGACGCAGTGGTCGAGATCGCCGGCCGGGAGGCAGCCGACAGCGGAACGGGAAATCTTGCGGTCATCGCCCCCCGATCGCTGTACCAGCCGATCATCGAGGCGTTCGAGCAGGCCGGCCTCACCGTCGGGCGAGGACCTCGCGACGGCTTGGCGCATCAGATCACGGTCGTGCCCGTCAACTTGGTCAAGGGGTTGGAGGTCGACGTCGCCCTCGTGGTCGAGCCGGCCGCGATGTGGGCCGAGGAACCCCAGCCGGCCCGCTCGTTGTACGTGGCCTGCACCCGGGCGACGAAGCAGCTCGTGATCGTGCACGCCGAGGACCTGCCCGACGTTTTGACCGCTGATGTCGAATCGCCGACCCTTGCCTGAGAGGAGTGGGAGTCCGCTCGCCGGGATCGAGGTCGGCGATCTGAGGTTCCCCACCGCCGCTGCCGCGGTCTGGGAACCTCAGAAGCGATGCAAGCCTCACGATTCCTGCTCCGCACCGCGCAGTACCCGTCGGAGGAAGGCGTCGGTCGCAGCGGCCACTCGGTCGGTGGTCAGATCGGCCCGTCCGACGGCCCGCCAGGCCGAGGTTGCGCCCGGCCCCGGCAGCTTGTCGAGCAGGGAGTCGACGTCCCACCACCGACTGTACGGTCCATAGGCCCGGTTGTCGGTCAGCTCCATGTAGTGGTCGAGAAACCGATCGGCGGCCGCCGGGCC
>JBFHEP010000280.1:0-5890 GCA_041584095.1 Acidimicrobiales bacterium
CGGTCAACGCCTCGAGTCTCGTGGATCAGGTCACCCGGCCCGATCTCCTGGTGGTCGGGGCGTTGCTGCACGACATCGGCAAGGGCTACCCCGGCGATCACACCGAAGTCGGGATCAAGGTCATCGCCGAGATCGGCCACCGCATGGGATATCCCGACAACGACGTGGCGGTGCTCGTCGATCTGTGTCGCCACCACCTTCTCCTGCCCGACATCGCCACCCGGCGCGACCTGGCCGATGCGGGTACGATCCGGGCGGTTGCCGCCGCCGTCGACTCGGTCGAATTCCTGCATCTCCTCGCCGCTCTGACCGAGGCCGACTCGATCGCCACCGGTCCCTCGGCCTGGGGGACGTGGAAGGCCGGACTGCTGCGGGATCTGGTCGACCGGACCGCCCACGTGCTGGAGGGCGGCGAGCTCGAGGAGGTGGTCTCCGAGGACTTCCCGTCGGCGGAGATCCTCGCCCTGATGTCGGAGGGGGAGCGGCACCTGTCGGGCAAGGACTCCACCCTCACCGTGGTCTGCGTCGACCGGATCGGCTTGTTCGCCGCCGTGGCCGGCGCGCTCGCGGTCTGCGGGCTCGAGGTTCTCGATGCCGTGCAGCACACCGAACGAGGCGACAACTTCGAGCACGGCAGGAAGATGGCCGCCATGGAGTTCACCCTGCAGCCTCCGCAGGCCGGTGTCGTCGACTGGGACGAGGTCCTGACCATGTGCGAGCGGGCGCTCGACGGCTCGACCGCCCTGCGAGCCCGGATTCTGCGGCGCTCCCGCGACAACGCCCGCTACCGTCGCCGCCTGTCGGCCGCCCCGCCCCGCCGGGCCGTCATCATCGACAACGACGTGTCGGATTGGGCGACCGTCGTCGAGGTCCACGCCCCGGACGAGATCGGGCTGCTGTATCACATGACCCAGGCCATGCAGGAGCTGCAACTCGACATCAGGCGGGCCAAGATCCAGACCTTCGGCCCTCAGGCGGTCGACAGCTTCTACCTGAGCGGGATCGACGGAGCCAAGATCACCGACCCGCTCGTCTTGGCGGAGATCAAGCTGGCGCTGGGTGAGGTGGTGGGCCAGACTTGAAACCCATGGCCGACTCGACGCCCGAACGAGTTCCCAGCGCCGACCTGAACCGCTGGTCCGAAGCGCTGACCGCCATCGCTCAGACCGGCTTGGCGTTCACCGAGAATCCGTTCGAGAGTGAGCGATATCAGGAGATCCTGGCCATCTCGGCCGACATCCGCTCGGCGGCCGGCGGGCGGACCGACGACCAGCCGGTCGCCAGCCATTACGTCGAGGGATGGGTCCGGGCCGTGACCCCCCGGGTCAGTGGCTATGTCACGCCGAAGATCGCGGTGGGGGCCGCAGTGACCGACGGCGACGGTCGGCTCCTGCTGATCCAGAGGGCCGACTCCGGCTTCTGGTTGTATCCGACCGGCTGGGCCGATGTGGGCTACTCGGCGGCCGAGGTGGCCGTCAAGGAGGTTCGGGAGGAGACCGGGATCCGGTGTGAGGTGCAACGGCCGATCGCCATCTTCGACGGACTGCGGGCCGGGTTCAGCCGGGTGCCCCTCTACAGCATCGTGTTCCTGTGCCGAGCCACCGGCGGTGAGTTGTCACCTCATCCGCTGGAATGCCTCGACGTCGGCTGGTTCGAGCGCCACGACCTGCCCGACCCCGTCGTCAACTTCGATCTGTGGGGTGAGCACACCTACGACAGCATCGAGGGAAAAGCCGACCACGTGTTCTACGATCCACCCCGCGACGGTGTCTGGCTCACCTGAAAAACGGTCAGTCGTTGCTGTCGCGGAGGAACTGCTCGAGCTCTTTGATCAGCTCCTCGCCCGACTCGGGGTTCATCGACGAGTCGTACTGCTGCTCGAGCTGGGTGATGTAGGCCTTGGTCTCCTCGTCGTCGTCCACGAGATCGTTGATCTGCCGTTCGTAGGCTGCGGCCGCGATCTCGAGTGCCGTGGTCGGCACCGCCATGGTCAGCAGCTGAGCGAGACGGTTGACCAGCGCCAGTGTGGCCTTGGGCGATGTGGCGTGGGGAACGTAGGAGGGCACGGTCCCCCACAGGGAGATCGAGCTGTAGCCCTGCGACCGCAAGGCCTGGTGGACCACGCCGACGATGCCCGTTGGGCCTTCGTAGCTCGAGGGTTCGAGATCGAGATCGGCGATCAGCTTCGGGTCGTGGCCCGACGCGTAGACCGGCGTTGGGCGGGAGTGGGTGACGTCGGCGATCAACGCGCCAAGGCTGACGATCAAATCGACGTCGTACTCCTCGACGACCGAGATGATCTGCTCGGTGTAGGTCCGCCACTTCAACTGCGGTTCGTGGCCCACCATGACGATCAGGTCGTGGACGAGGTCCGGCCGGCTGATCGCGGCGAACGAGTTCTCGGGCCAGTCGATGACCCGCGACCCGTCCTCCAGCCGCAGCATCGGACGGTTGGACGTGAAGTCGTAGAACGGCTCCGGGTCGATGGTGGCGAAAACCTCGCCACCGAACCGGTCGCGGATGTGGCGTGCCGCGGTGGATGCGGCGTCGCCGGCGTCGTTCCATCCTTCGAACGCCAGAATCAGGATCGGATTGTCGAGGCTCGGACGATCCGCGCTCCATTGGACGAACTCCATCGACTCCACACTACACCCGCTCGGTGGTGAACTTCCGGCCGCACCGGCCGATCGCAGCAAATCGGGACCTGTACCAGGCCATACTGTTCACCGTGACCAGTGACCTGCAGATCAGTGTTGTATCCGAGGTGACCGACGACGTCGTGGCCGCCTTCCGACAACTCATCCCCCAACTGTCGTCCTCCAACCCCCCGCCGTCAAAACAGCAGCTCGATCGCATCGTCTCTTCCGACGCGTGCCACCTCCTGCTGGCCCGCGACGGCGCCCGGATCCTCGGCAGCCTCACCCTGGTCATCTTCCCGATCCCCACCGGAGTGCGGGCGTGGATCGAGGATGTGGTGGTCGACGGCGACGCCCGGGGCCGGGGCGTCGGGGCAAGCCTGAATCAGGCTGCGATCGACCTGGCCCGAGAGGTCGGGGCGACGACCATCGACCTCACCTCACGGCCCTCACGGGAGGCGGCCAATCGCCTGTACCAGCGCCTGGGGTTCAAGGAGCGGGAGACCAACGTCTACCGCTACCAGCTGTAGGGCGGTGCAAAAACGGTGTGGCCTCTGACGCTGGCGGGTTATGAGCGTCAGAGGCCACTGGCTGCACCCCGATCGGGAGAACGGGGTGCGGGGTGTGTTGGTTGGAAGCCCAAGTATAGACCGTAATCCCCACTTGAAAATAGTTGAGCGGGCCCCTGAGCTAGGACATCTTGCTCTCCCCGAGGGGGGCGATTCTGCCTACTGATCAGTGGCGGTTTCGGGGTTCTGAAGCCGCCACAGTGTGCCGGTCGACTCGAACACGTAGAGCTCGCCGTCGGGCCCCTGCCCGAACGACACGATCTGGTCGATGGCACCCTCGACGGTGAGGGGCGCCTGGGTCGTTCGACCGTCGCCGGAGCGCCTGATGCCGAACAACTCGCCGGTGCAATAGTCGCCGAAGACATACACCCCCTCCAGCGCAGGAATCCGCTCGCCCCGATATACATAACCGCCGGTGACCGAACAGCGGCCGTTGTCGTGGCCGTACCAGGCGATCGGACCGATCAGATCGGGTGGCGGGTTCTCGCCGGAGAACGGCTGCTCCCCCTCCAGGATGTTCCAGCCGAGGTTGGCTCCTCGTCCGGCCGGTTCGTCGGCGGCCGCCGGCAGAAAATCGATCTCCTCGATCTCGCCCTGGCCGACGTCGCCGATCCAGAGATCACCGGTTGCGGCGTCGAAGGAGAACCGCCACGGGTTGCGGACACCGTAGAGCCAGATCTCCTCCCGACCATTCGCCTGCTCGACGAACGGATTGTCGGCCGGTACGGCATAGGGGGCGTCGGCGGTTGCCCCGCTCGGATCGATCCGGAGGATCGAACCGAGCAGCGTCGAGGTGTCCTGCCCGCTCCCCAACGGGTCGCCGCCGCTGCCGCCGTCGCCGAGCGCTATGTAGAGGAATCCGTCGGGGCCGAACGTGACTTGGCCCCCGTTGTGGTTGGAGAAGGGCTGTTCGACCTGAAGGAGGATGCGCTCGGAGTTCACGACCGGAGCGGACCCGTCCATTTCGTACTCGGCGATCACGCTGTCGCCGTTGGTGTCGGTGTAGCTGACATAGAGGTGATCGCCGCCGGGGGAGAAGTCGAGGCCGAGCAGGCCGCCTTCACCGGCGGTACCGACCTTGTCGGTGATGTCGAGCACAACCATTCTCGGATTGTCGGCGTCGCCTCCGTCGAGCGGAATCGGGCCCTCTATCAGCCGAATCCGGCCGTCGCGCTCGGCGAGCCAGAAGTCGTCGTCGCCGGCTCGGACCGCCATGGCGAGGCCGCGATCGGTCTCGGCAACACGCTGCAGGACGAACCCGGTACCGGTATCGGTGGTGGCCGTCGGGCCCCGGTCCGCAGCGGCCGGCTGGGCCGTGATGACGCCGTCCGCACTGTCCTGCGCGTCGTCGGCGACACAACCAGCCAACATCGAAAAACAACCGACGCAAAGCAGGAACACGAACGAAACGTTCACCAATCGAGGATTGGCGACGAAGGGATAGCCTTGAGACTCGTGATGCAATTCGGCTCCGATACGACCCGTCCCGATGCTCGTCGCAACATCGGCCGCGCCGGTCGCTACGTGTTGGTGTCGGCGGTCAATGTGGCGAACCATCAGCTCGTCCTCCAACTGGCCCTCCAGCTGTGGAGTTGGAGCGGAGGTTGGGCCAATGCGTTCGCCGCCAGTGTCGCCGCGATCCCTGCCTACTTTATGAGCCGATACTGGGTTTGGGAGGTCAGGGGTCGGTCCAGCTTGCGGGCCGAGGTCCTTCCGTTCTGGGCGATCGCCCTCGTCGGGCTCATCGTGTCGAGCCTGACCGCGGAGGCCGCCGATCGACTCTTCGACAATCGCCTGATGATCTCGGCCGGTAGCCTCATCGGCTACTTCGTGGTGTGGGTGGCGAAGTTTCTTCTCCTCGACCTGCTCTTCGGCCGCGACCGGAAGTCGACCCGCGAACAGCCCGACGACTCCCTCGTCGGCAAGAGCGTGTAGCGGCGTGCTGTCTCCACTGACGCCGAGATCGTTCGAAACCTCGCTGACCGCCGAGGAGCGGTCCGCCGCCGAGGCGGCCCGTGGATTCATGCCCCCCGACGAGGGTCTGGCTCTCGCCGCAGCCGCCGAGCTGGCCGACTTCACGCTCGGCCCGATGCTCGAGATCGGCGGCTACTGCGGCAAGTCGGCCTGCTATCTGGGTCCCGTCGCCGCCCGGGGTGACACGGTGTTGTTCAGCCTCGATCATCATCGAGGCTCGGAGGAGAACCAGCCCGGGTGGGAGTGGCACGATCCGGATCTCGTCGATCCCGAGGTCGGGCTGATCGACACGCTCCCCGATTTTCGCCGCACGATCCACGACGCCGGGTTGGAGTCGGTCGTGATACCGATCGTCGGCGAGTCGGTGACGGTGGCCCGACACTGGACCACCCCACTCAGCCTGCTCTTCATCGACGGTGGGCACGGCGTCGAGCCCGCATCGAACGACTACGAGTGGTGGGTGCCCCACGTTCCACCGGGCGGCCTGCTCGTCATCCACGATGTGTTTCCCAACCCGGTCGACGGTGGCCGTCCGCCGTATGAGAACATCTATTTGCCGGCGCTGGCCTCGGGTCGATTCCAGCAGCGTTCTGCCACCGGCTCGCTCCGGGTCCTGCAGCACTACTACTGAGCCCTCCAAACCGGGGTCGTGCCCTCCAAATCCGGATGGCCCCCCTCCAAATCCGGATGGGCCCCCTCCAAATCCGGAAC
>JBFHEP010000281.1:0-5881 GCA_041584095.1 Acidimicrobiales bacterium
CCCAGACGCTGCCCCGGAAACGATCCTGTCGTTGATGCGCATGGGCGCCGACATCACGGCGGTTGCGGCATTGTGGCTCGGCATCCTGGCTACAGCCGGCGAGTACAGGCACGGAACCATCATCGGCTCCCTTCTTGCCGCTCCGAGTCGTGGCCGATTCGTCAGTGCCAAGCTCGTCGTCCTCGGCGGAGCAGGCGCCCTGCTGGGTCTCGCCACGGCGGTGACGAGCAGCGTGGCCGGCGGCCTGTACAGGAATTCGCTCGGCGTCGACCTCGGCTCCGCCCCGATCGGCGATGCCCTCGCTGTACTCGCCGGTGTCATGTTCGTGGCCGCCCTCTACGGTGCGATTGGCGCCGGCCTCGGCGCCACCGTTCGGAATCAGATCGCAGCCGTCACTGGTGCGCTCGTGTGGATCATGGCGGTTGAGGGGGTCCTCCCCGTCTTCCTTCGAAGGCCCGGACTGCGGGACTGGTTGCTCACGGGAGCGGCCAAGCGCCTGTATCAGCTACCCGACCCGGTCCCGGACGCACCATCCGCATGGATCGCCGCCGGCCTGCTCGTTGGTGTGGCCGCCGGCTTCGGCCTGGCCGGCTCGGCCGTGACCCGGCTCTGTGAGGTCAAGTAGAGCGTCGGCGGCGATGCGATCCATCCATGGCCGCCGACAGCTCGACCACCTGACGGCTTGTGGCCCCCCTCCTGTGGCACCGCTGCCGTCGTGGTCCGATCCCCAACGAGATAGCCCAACAAACAGCGATTGGAGCTGATATGTGGTTGACAGATCCTGCACTCATCGAGACCGTGCAAGCCGAGCGTCTCGCCGACGCGGAGAGGTGGCGTCAGGCTCGGTCCCTGAGTCGGAACCACGGACTTGGAAGGCGCCTACTGCTGCGGTGCAACCTCAGGACCATGTGGGGCCAGAGCCTTGGTCACCGTCGAGATGGGACCCTCCTGGTAGGAGAACCCCAGGCCGGCCAGAAACTGCGGAGAGAGCTTCGTCTCAACGTCGGGCACGATCAGTTCGATCCCGCGGTGGTCGGCGTCGGCTCCGACGAAGCCGAGTGATCGGATGGCGTCGTCCTCACCGGCGCCGGCATGACGGAACAGGTCAGCCGGCGGGGCGACGTAGCTGATCGGCAGACCGTGGATGGCCCGCCACGAGCCCCATCCGCCGTCGAAGTTGGTGACGACAACCGCAACGTCCATCATCGCTGCGTCGTCGATGAAACGGCGAACCGACGGCTGCGATCCGTTGTTTGTCTCGTCGTCGTTGCCGGGTTCGGCCACCAGCGCCGCTACGTCGATCTCCAGTACGAGTCGGCTCGGCGGGATCCGGTGTTGCTCCAGGACGGGAAAGATGCGTTGGGCGAAGGAACGAGCGCGTGTCGCCTCCGCAGTGATGGGAAGTGTCACGCGGAGCTGGGCGCTGATGTCGGTGAAAAGAGTACTGATCTGCCCGGCCAGCCAAACCTCCAGCATCGCCCGCTCCGAGGAGTTTAGGTTGTCGAGATCGATGGGCTGCACGACGCTTTCGGCGCGTGGCTGAAGTCCGGGCTCGAGCCGCAGCCACAACCACTCCGGCTCCGGGCGGGCGACCGGCTCGATTCGGTGGCACATGACGACGAGACGGTCGTCGTCATCCGCATCGATCAAACCGTTCGACCCGTCCATCTCGGCTCTACGATCCGCCGGGGCGGCGATGGTCCGGCGATCGGCGATGGACAGCGAGGCGACGCCCGGGCCACTGTGCTCCACGAAGGAGAGTCGACGTTTGTGGGCCCTGGCCAGGGCCGCCTCGGCATTGAGCCAGACCTGCTGGGTCAGGCCTCGCGCTGCGCCGGAGATCAGGCGAGGCCGGTCCACGAGATCCGCAACGGCCGGATCGACGAGATCGGTGATCTGCCGTCCGTCGGAGTGGACGTCGCCGGCTGGCCTGAGGCGGCCGTGATCGTCGGTGGCGAACCATCCGTCCACCAGGGCCTGCAGCGCCGTGCCAACCGGGGCGACCCAGCGATGGGTGGTGTCGTCGGTACGGGCCAGAATCGCCAGTCGGCCGTTGCCGAGGTATGCCACGTGCGTTGAGGGGCTCGCGAAATCGAGTAGGCAACGGGCCAGGCGAGGCATCAGATCCGAATAGTCGCTTCCGACCGGCTGGATCTCGAACAGGGCGATGGCAAAGGGGTCACGGTCGAGATCGGCTTGGATGACCTGCTGCTCGAAATGGTCCAGGTTGGGTAGCAGCGATTCGGCGTAGTCGGCTTCCACACAGTACAAGTCGGCCGAACAGGCGGCCCGCTGAAGCCCGATGGGCGGTAGTACCCAATGAAAGCCACCGAGCCACAACACTCGGTGACGGAATCAGTCGATGCCGGAACCGACGTCGGCCCACATCGGAACGGTGCCGGTGGCGGCGTCGAATTCCCGCAACCAGACTTCGTAGAACAATGGATCGACGAAATCCTGGGGGTGGAAGCCGGGAAGCAGGCTGACGGCGAGGTTTCCAAGCAGTTCGAATGCAAAGATCACACTCCAGCGAAGGAGCCGGAACCAGGCGATCGGTTGGTGGAGCCGACGTTCGCCGGCCAACATCACCGTCGTCCCCCACATCACAAACACCACGACGAGCGCCAGGGCACAAGCCATGGCGGCGACCAATCGAAGCCTGGCGCGCCGTGTTCGGTTCTCGGATTCGACGAGATGGCGATGGATCTCGAACGCGACAGATTTGTGCTCGACCTCTTCGGCCAGATGCCACAGGAACAGCGTTGCCGCCGTCTCATCGGCGTCGCCGAAGAGTTCCGTCCGCCGCTCGGCGGCCCAGCGGGCGGCCGAGTAGGCCATGGTCTCCGACGACGCTGCGAACGCACAACTGAATTCCAGCGAACCGGTCCGTTCCAGCCAACGGTAGATCGCTCTCATGACCCGCTCGGTTCCATGTAGAGCCGGGTAGCGATCGGTCAACATCCGGTTGAAGAGTCGGTGCTGACGAAGGTGCTCGGCTTCCTGCTCCAGGTAGGCACGAGCGGTCGTCGCCAGATCCGGCGGTAGCAGCGGCAGAACTCGCCGTGCGGAGCGAACGAAGTACGGCTCGATGATCGGCATCATCAGCGACACACTGTTGGCGGCGCAGGAGAACTCCGGCCGAGCCGGGGTCCAGACCGGCGACCGCACGGACGTGTAGTCGAAGGTGACACGACGTGGTGAGAGCACGCTCTACAGGTCGGCTGCAGCCGCCCTGAGCTGAAGCTTCGAACCGGTTGGGTGTGATCGATCGCTACCGTTGTGCCGGTGGTCCCCGCGATCCCTGCGATACGAATGGCGTCGAGCCCGAACGCGCATCAGACGTCAGGCCCGATGCGCGTCGTGGCTGCGGGTATTGCGCTCGGCGTAATCGTTCTGGCCGGATGCTCCGGTGAGGCGGCCGTCCCGATCGACCCGTCCAACCCGCCGGTTGTCGAAGCCGAGCCGCCGGACGTCACCCACCTGATCGGACCGACCTCGCAGATGGAGGAATTGGCCCGTCAGCAGTGCATCGATGATCCATCGCTCGGTGAGGGCTATGTGGAGGCGGTCGATCCGGAGACCGATCGGGTGCTCACCGAGGTCAGCGTCGATTGCTCCGAGGTCCGGGCCGACGGATAAGGCCTCAGTGCCCGATCTCCAGTGCCCGATCTCCAGTGTTCGATCTACAGTGCTTGACCGAGCTGGAGCCCGAACCAGGCGAAGGTGACGCCGCTCAGGACCGTCAGGGCAAGATAGGCGATCGCAAGATATCCCTCACCGCGCCGAGCCATGATGGCCGCCTCGTTGGCCGACGCCGACCAGGTCGACATCGCACCGAGTGCGCCGGTGCCGACGATGAAGGACATCGAATCACCGATATCGGCGCCCACGAGAAGGCCCAGCAGCGTGGACGCCAGCAGATTGACTGCCAGGGTGCCGACAGGGAAGTCGTTGTTGAGTAGCAGGTCGATCAGATAGCGCACGATCGTGCCGACACCGGCAGCGGCCAACATGGCCGCCGTCAGCGCAACGACCGTCATCGGCTGACCACTCCGAGCCGGTAGCCGAGCCCGGCGGCGACAAGGGCGCCGAGGGCGGTCCCGAGACCGTTGGTTGCGGCCTCGGCGATCCTGCCGCTGTCGAGCATCTCGGCCACATCCACGGCAAAGGTCGAAAACGTCGTCAGGCCGCCGGTGAAACCCGCTCCCATGGCCAGGAACTGGTTCTGTCTCATGAGATCTTGCCGGGCGAGCAACACCCCGAGCAGTAGTGAACCCAGCACATTGATGACAAGCAGGGCCAGCGACATTCCTGGTGTGGTCGTACCGGGCAACGGATCCGGACCGCTGGTGGCGAGTTCGAGCACACCCCACCGAACGAGGGAACCGGCGGCGCCGCCCAATGCCACGGCCGAGAGGGTTGGGAGGGGCAACATCGCCGCCCAGTGTGACATGCGGGCCGATCCATTGCCACGACACCCCAGTGACATGTCCCATCTCACTCGTGACCAACCGGTAACCTGGAGAATGTGGCTGCAACAGCAATGACTGTCGAGTTCGAATCGACGCGCGACGGCGAGACCCAACTGGTCCGCCGGTGGGCGGTGTCCGAGCCCCGGGCGGCGCTTCTGATCTTGCACGGCATCGGCGAGCACTCCGGCCGCTACCTGCATGTTGGTGAGTACCTGGCCTCGGCCGGGTTCGATGTCGTGGCCTACGACAACCGAGGATTCGGCCAGAGCGGCGGCCGGAGGGCACACATCGACGACTTTCAGACGTTCCTCGACGATATCGAGGATCATCTGGCGTATCGGCGGGAGCTCGGGGTTCCGGTCGTCCTCATGGGCCACTCGCTCGGCGGGTTGATGGCCACGGCGTATCTCGTGTCGGATCGACCTCAACCGGATCTGGGCGTGCTCAGCTCGCCGGCGCTGGCCGCCGAGGTCCCCCGCTGGCAGCGCATCGCTGCTCCAATTCTCGGCCGGGTTGCGCCCTCGTTGTTCATCAAGGGAACGCAGATGAGCGGCTTGCTGTCACGAGACGAGGCGGTCGAGAAGGCCTACCACGAGGATCCGCTGGTCATTCTCGGGGCCACGGCAGGACTTGGCAAGGCGGTCTTCGACACGATGGAGGCCACGTCGGGTCGTATCGATCGAATACGGATTCCGACATATGTCCTCCATGGGGAGGACGACACCCTGGTTCCGCAGACGGCGTCGCTGCCGTTGCGCGATCTCCCGACCGTCACGTACCGAAGCTGGCCGGGCCTTCGCCACGAGTGTCTGAACGAGCCCGAGCGATTCGAGGTGATGGGCGAGATCCGAGATTGGCTGTACGAACAGCTCGCCATCCTCGCCTCGTCCTGATCTCCGGCCTGCTCAGGATTCGGTGGTGGGTCCGGGGAAGAACGGCGCGACCCGGGCGTCGTCGAGGTAGCCGTGGCCCTCCTTCCAGGCCGCCGAAAGGCTTCCCTTGACGGCGTGTTCCCTGGCTGGAGTAGACGTCGAGCCCGCCGCAGGCAAAGGGCCGATGGCCGGCATTCCGACGGCGGCGCCGCCGGACGACCCGACCGGTTCGACACTCGGGTGACCGCCACGGCGGCCGGTATCACCCAATCGACGGCGGGCCCGCTCCACGAGGAGCGCCCCGCGACGGCGGGCGATGGCGGGAGCAAGGTAGCTGACCGACAGGAGCCCGATCCCGAACGAAGCCATGATGATCGCTGGATTCCGCATGGATCGCAAGACGGTTTCCACCGCCACGGCCGACACGACGTACGACGACGGCACGGAGAACCGAACGATGGCGGCGAAAGCGGGACCGATGGCCATCCAGCCGGCGGCCGAGGCCAGAATCCACCAGCCGGCCCGACGAAGAACAGG
>JBFHEP010000282.1:0-5867 GCA_041584095.1 Acidimicrobiales bacterium
GAGTTGCCGACTTCGCTGAAGTTGTCGGCGGCCTCGTTGCCCAGGAAGGTGATGGCACCGATGCAGACGACGGCGATGAGGGCGACCAGGAGGGCGTACTCGACGAGCGAGGCGCCTCGTTCGGTCTTGGTGTGGGCTTTGAGCCAGGCGGTGATGAATTCGTAGTGGATCATGGACGTGTCCTGTGTTCTCTGTGGTTGGTCCCGAGACGGGCTTACAGAGAGCTACATCGACACATTCCACCCGAACTGGATAGGCATCTTGAGTAGAAATGACGGGAATATGGACCAAAGGAACGAAAACAGGCCGATCGGCCTATGTCGTTCGACTCAGATCGACCCGGATCCGGCCGTGACCCGCTCCGAACACATGAACACCAGCACGTCGTCGGCCACGGGCGCCTTGGCGATCAGATCGACGTCACGGTGGTACCGCTGCGTGTTCAGCCACGGCTCCCGATCGCCCTGACGGGGGAGCAGAGGCATCATGCGCTGCATGTATCCCGACGAGAAGTCGTCGATCCACGGGCGTGGGGTCATATCGTGGTCGGACGGTCGCAACCGCGGCACGACGATGTCGGTGGCGGTGTCGCGCATGTGGTTCAACAGACGGCACACGTAGCGGGAGATCATGTCGGAGCGCAGGGTCCAGGACTGGTTGATGTATCCGAAGACCGAGACCATGTTCGGTATGTCGGAGTAGGCCAGGCCTTTGTAGGTCCAGGTCTTGGAGAAGTCGACCCTGTCGTCGTCGACGAAGAAGTCGGCCTCGCCCAGGGTCACCAGCTGGAGGCCGGTGGCGGTCACGATGATGTCGGCCTCGACCACATCGCCGGACGCCATCCGAACCCCTTCCGGCACGAACCGGTCGATGTGATCGGTGACCACCGACGCCTTCTGAGAGTTGAGAGCGTCGAAAAGATCGCCGTCGGGGATCAAGCAGAGCCGCTGGTCCCACGGGTTATAGCGCGGCGTGAAGTGTTTGTCGACGTCGATCTCGGGATTGAGCCCCTTCCGGACACCGTTGATCAGGAACGCCCGCACCTTGTCGGGTTCGGTTCGAGTCCGGTTGTAGAGCAACGACCCGAGCCGGATGTTCTTGCGTCGCACAATCCGGTGGGCCCACGAGTCGGGCAGGAACCGTTTGAGCTGCCGGGCGATGGGATCGATCGAGGGCAGCGACAGGAGATAGCTCGGTGAGCGCTGAATCATGGTGACATGGGCGGCGTCGCCGGCCATGGCGGGCAGGAGCGTCACGGCGGTGGCGCCCGAGCCGATGATGGTCACCCGCTTGCCCTTGTAGTCAAGGTCCTCGGGCCAGTCCTGGGGATGGATGATCGGGCCGGTGAAGTCGTCCTGGCCCTCGAAGGTCGGTTGATAGCCGGTCTTGTAGCTGTAGTAGCCCGAGCACATGAGCAGGAAGTTGGCAGTGTGCTGCTCGGTTCCGATCACGGTGCTGGTGTCGGGGTCATCGCTCTCGCCGTCGGTGACCTCGACGGTGACCGTCCACGATGCCGTTTCGGTCGACCAGCGAGCTTCTGTCATGCGGCGGTTGAAACGGATCCTGTCCGTGATCCCGCATTCGTCCGCCGTTTCCTTGAGGTAGGCCAGAATGCTCGGTCCGTCCGAGATCGAGCTCGGGGCGTTCCACGGCTTGAAGCTGTAGCCCATGGTGTGCATGTCGCTGTCGGAGCGGATGCCCGGGTAGCGGAACTTGTCCCATGTGCCACCGAGCCTGGGCCGGCCTTCGAGAATCACGTACGACCGATCGGGGCAGAACTTCTGGAAGTGGTAGCCGGCGCCGATGCCTGAAAGCCCGGCCCCGATGATGATGGCGTCGGTATACGGCACGTCAGTGAAAATACCGTCTCGAGCCAGGACGCGCCAAAGGGCGGGACCGAAGCCCCGCCCCTTGGCCACCAGGATCAGTGGTGTTGTATGGGTGTTTGGTTTGGTCGGCCGAAGCCGAAAGCCCTAGTTGATGGAGTTGCCGACCTCGCTGAAGTTGTCAGCGGCCTCGTTGCCCAGGAAGGTGATGGCACCGATGCAGACGACGGCGATGAGGGCGACGAGCAGGGCGTACTCGACGAGTGAGGCGCCTCGTTCGCTCTTGGTGTGGGCCTTGAGCCAGGCGGTGATGAATTCGTAGTGGATCATGTGACGTTCCTTGATCTGTGCTGTTTGTTCGATCCCGTGATGGGCTTGCACAGAGGTGATCGTCGATCCAGCCGGAATTCTGGATGGGCCTGGACACACAAACGCCCCGGGAACTCCTACCCGGGGGGTCGTTCGGCTCAGCCGGCGACGGCGCGGTGACCGGCGGCCCGCAGTGATTGCCGAAGCCGGTCGGCCATGGCATCGAGAGCGTCGGCTTGGGCGTCGGTGTCGGCGTTGCGGAAGTCGAGGTGGGCCATCGACGAGATCGGCACCACATGAACATGGGCGTGGGGTACCTCGAACCCGGCGATCATCAATCCGATCCGCGTACAGTCGACCGTCTTCTTCTGGGCGGCACCGATGCGGTGGGCCACCGCCATCAGATGTTGCGCCGTGGCGGTGTCGAGGTCGGTCCACTCGTCGACCTCGGCTCGCGGGATGACCAGGCAGTGCCCGGGATGGAGGGGCCGGATGTCGAGCATGGCCACGCAGACGTCGTCGGCCCAGATGATCCGACCCGGGATGTCACCGTCGATGATCCGGGTGAAAATAGAAGCCACGGTTCAACTCCTACGCGCGGGACCTGGTCACGCAGAACTCGTTCTCTTCCGGATCGAGCATCACGGTCCAGGTGGTGCCCATTTCGCTGCGGTTCTCCACCTTGGTTGCTCCAGCCTCGACAAGACGGTCCACGTGGGCCTCCGGATCGGGCACGATGAGGTCGAGGTGCATACGGTTCTTGGCCGTCTTGCCTTCCGGTACCTTGAGGAACAGCATCCTCGGTCCTTCACCCGACGGGTCGATGGCTGACCCGTAATTGCCGACCTGCTCGGCGGGGATGTCGTTGGCCGCCGCGAATTCCTCCCAGGTGGCAAAGCCCGGTGGTGGCGGCTCGGCGACGTAACCCATGGCCAGTTGCCAGAAGGCGGCCAGGGCGGGCGGATCGTGGGCGTCGAACGTGATCTGGATGTCGGTGGCCATCACCCGACTCTACCGGCACCCTTGGAGCCGCCGCCGCTGGGCCGAACGGCCCGGTCCCGGCGGCGCTTTGACTCTATTAAGGATGCGGGTCCACCGGTACGGTCGGTCGGGTGGATCTCGTGGCGGAACGAGTGGAGGCGGAGCCTTCCCGACGATCTGTTTTCGGGGGGAGCCACCACGGCATCGCCTGGCGGGCGTGCACCGTCACGGCGATGACGGCGTTCCTCGCCGTGGTGTTCGCCGCGGTCGGCATGCTGGTGGCAACGGCGTACATGGAGCGGGACTCGTCGATGGCGCTGATCAGCTCGGGCGGACCGACAATCGTCGACGGGGAGCGGTCGCCGACGACGGCGGCCGACGATCCGCCACCGGCGACCGGTGCCGACCCGACCATGACCACCGAGTCGCAAGCCGGAGCCGCTGCTTCGTCGTCGGTGGTCTCCTCAACGGTGCCCTCGGACCCCTCGGTGTCGGAGCGAGGTCGATGGGCACTGGACCAGATCAGCTATCCCTGGCAGGCGAAGCTGCCGGGGTGGACCGTCGAGTTCGAAGGAGGACGCGAGGGTCTGTTCGGCCTCACCCTCGTCGACGACAAACGCATCGAGATCTACCTGCGCGACGATCAGACCGATGAGCTGCTGGTCCATATCGTCGCGCATGAGCTCGGTCACGCCGTCGACGTCACGTTGAACGACGGCTCCGACCGGCGGGCCTGGCAGAGCGCCCGGGGTATCGAGGGCGAACCGTGGTGGCCCGGCTCGGCAGCATCGGACTTCCGCACCGGTGCCGGTGACTTCGCCGAAAGCTTTGCCTACTGGCAGGCGGAGTCGGACAACTTCCGCTCCAAGCTCGGCCCGGAACCGACCGCGGATCAGCTCGAACTGATGGCGGAGCTGGCTCTCGACTGATCAGGTCATATCCGGCCGCCTGAGCTAGGTTGACCCGCATGTCCGACGTCTCCCTCCAAACCGTGGCTCGCGTGCACGGAATCACCACCTGGTTCCATGTCTTCATCTACGCCGCGCCGGAGGCGACCGAGGAGTTCGACAACGTCGGTCTGGAGGGTCGCAGCGGCTACTTCGCCTCCCGCGCCGCCCCGATGGGCCCGGTGCCGCCCGAGGTCATCACGGCAACCTTCTACAACTTCCCCCACGGTCTCGTGGAGCGCTGGATGCAAGGCCGGTGGGAATCGGTCACGCCGGCTGAGGCGTCGGCCGCCCGCTGGCGTGCCGTCGGTCGGGTTCTGGACACCCACGTGCGACCGGTGCTGTCGGCCGATGCGATCGCCGAGTCCATCGACATCGCGGCGCGGGCGGTCGATGGACTCACCTGGCCCGGCCGCCCGCTGGCCGCCGGTCACGCCGCGATTGTCGATCGGTGCCCCGACGACGATCTCGTACGCCTCTGGCAGCTGGTGGCGGTGCTCCGGGAGTGGCGGGGCGACGGCCATATCGCGCTCCTCACCACGGAGTCGCTGAGCGGCGCCGAATGCACGGTGATCTCGTACGCCCTCTCCAGGGGTCGAAGTTTCCTGAAGGCGTCGCGTGGCTGGGCCGACGACGAGTGGTCGGCCGCCGTCGATCGTCTCGTCGATGACGGCTGGATCAGCGCCGAGGACGCCATGACCGACGAGGGCAAGGCACGCCGTCGGGCGCTCGAAACCCGCACCAACGAGTTGGCGGCGCAGATGTGGAGGGGCTTCGACGACGCCACCGTCAACCGGTTCGGGGATCTCCTCGAGCCGGCGGTCGACGCGTTGACCGCGGCCGACTACTTCGCCATGTTCGGTCGCCCGGCGCCGACGACCGAGGTGTGATGGGATAGCGCGATCACGGGCCGTCAGCACGCAAACCGCGCAACCTCCGATCAAGACCGCTAGATCGCGTCGACGTTGCGCTCGCCGGTGCGGATCCGCACGATGGTCGACAGCTCGGTCACCCAGATCTTGCCGTCGCCGATCTTGCCCGACTTGGCACCGGCGATGATTGCGTCGACGGCCTCGTCGACCTGACTCGGCTCCACCACGATCTCGAGCTTCACCTTGGGAACGAACTCGACGCGATACTCGGCTCCCCGATAGGTCTCAGTGTGACCTCCCTGGCGCCCGAACCCTTTGACCTCCGAGGACGTCATTCCCTGAATGCCGACCTTGGCCAACTCGTTCTTCACATCGTCCAGTTTGTGAGGTTTGATGACTGCCGTGACCAAATGCATCGGCCCACAGTAGCGGGCGCCCCCATCGATCCCATGGCCGGGCGGCACGGCAGTGCAGCGTGATCAGTGGGTGGTCAGGCGTCGAACTCGACCGGGTCGCCGGTGCCCGGACGAGGTGGTGTGGCGAAGTAGGCGGTCAGTTCTCCCGACAGTGTGACCGGTCCGGCCCGGTGGGGTACGACATATGCCTGCCCCCGGTGAACCGCCGCCTCAGCGCCATCGGCGGCGGCCCAACACATCGTGCCCGAACCGTCGGTGACGAGCAGAACACCGAACGTCGTCGGCAGCGTTACCGAGTCGGTGACCGCACAGCGGTGGAGTTCGAAGTAGGGATCGGCGGGGGCGGGGAGCGCACGGCCGACGGGCACGACGTCGCCCGGCGCCGCCGTCGATGCAGGCGCCCGAAGGGTCAACTCGTCGAGGCGGCGTGCGTCGAATGGCAGAGGGTTGACGGCGCCGAGTGCCGTATCGAAGCCGAGGTCGAGGTGCCCGTCCTTCGGACCGTCGAACTCGAAC
>JBFHEP010000283.1:0-5859 GCA_041584095.1 Acidimicrobiales bacterium
CCAGGTGAACCCCTACAGCCACGAGTTTTGGCCGCATAGCCAAAACTCGGTAAGCACCTGCTCCGCAGGTGCGGCGCCAATGCCCGCACCGATCGATCTCCAGGTGAACCCCTACAGCCACGAGTTTTGGCCGCATAGCCAAAACTCGGTAAGCACCTGCTCCGCAGGTGCGGCGTGGAGCTGAGGGGAGTCGAACCCCTGGCCTCCTCGATGCGACCGAGGCGCTCTAGCCAGCTGAGCTACAGCCCCGAATGGGAAACCACAGGATAGCGGATCGAACACGACCCCCGGCCACATTCCATCCCCAACCGGGCCGGTGCCGGCAGCGTGAAATGCCCGCCAGGCGCCGGTCAGTCGTTCATTGCCTTGCCGGGGCCGTCGCCCTCGTCGAGCACCGACTCGATGTAGATCGGGCGAGCTTTCGACCGCTTTGCCCGCCTCGCCCGCGCCGATGCCTGGCGGGAGCCGGCTTCAAGGGCGGCGCTGAAAATGACATCGGCGCGACGCTCGGCGCCGGTGCCCGCCTCTTCGGACGGCGGTGTCTGCGGCGGGATTTCGTCTTCCACCCGTAGGCCGAGTTCGGCTGCCAACTTCGGGTCGACCGGCACGTCGATCGGCCCGACACCGGACAGTTCCTCCGCCACCGCCTCCGGGACGACGATCTCGTCGCAGACCTCATCGAGGTTCAACGGCTCGAATATGAATCCGGAACGGTCGGGGCTTCGGAACGCCTCGGTGATATCGGCCAGAGACGGGATCGAGATCTCTCCGTCGGGTTCGGCGAACGGGTTGGCGGTCGGCACCTCGTCGGGCTCGGTCAAGGGAGCCGCACCGAGCAGCCCCGGCAACACCAGATCGCCCCACACCTCGTCGCCATCGGCGGCGTGGTCACCGCGATCTCGACGGCGCGCCCGCAGTTGGTCGACCAGGTTCTCGTCTTCGGCCGCACCCACGATGGCACCAACGGCGAGGGTGAACAGCGAGACCGCCACCATGACCAGTAGGAGCTGCACATACAGGCCGCGCAGGGCGATGGCCAGAAACATGGCGACAGTGGTGGCCATTGCGCAGGCCAGAATCGACTGCAACCGCTTTCGGACGACATCCTGGGACCGCCAGGAGCGGATCGGGCGCGGGCGGTTCCACCAGGCGCGCTGGAGCGACTCGACCAGTTTCCGTCGAGTCGGACGACGATCCAGTCGGGGGGTCGGCGGACGGTTTCGCAACCATCGCAGCAGGTCGGCCAGTAGGGGAACTCCCAGAACCACGGCCCAGATCGCAGCCAATCCGGCGACCACGATCAACTGCCACGTCGACAAGGTCACATCAAGCGGCTCCGATCGCCGCTGTCGGCGGCATCGGGCTCTCGACGATAATGACCGGACCGACCCCCGGTTTTCTCCCACAGGGCGACGTCACCGATCACCATTTGCTTGTCAGCCGACTTGCACATGTCGTAGATGGTGAGCGCGGCGACCGAGCACGCGGTCAGGGCCTCCATCTCGACGCCGGTGCGGTCGACCGTGTCCACAGATGCCTCGACCTCGACGAAGTCGTCCTGGATGTCGAAGTTGACGATGATCGCGCCGATCATGACCGAATGGCACAGCGGCAGCAGGTCGGCGGCCCGCTTCGCGGCCTGAATCGCAGCCACCCGGGCCACGGCCAGCACGTCTCCCTTGGTGATGGCCCCCCTGGCCACCAATGCGGTCGTTTCGGGCTCCATGTACACCCGCCCCCGGGCCACCGCGCGGCGGTAGGTCGGGTCCTTGGGGGTGACATCCACCATGCGGGCTCGGCCGAGTGGATCCAGATGGGTCAGTTCTCGCTCAGACACACCAGCAAAACTAGTACCTGGACGGCTCTCGATGGGGATCTAGGGGCGGATCTTTGAACAGTCTTCGAGCTCGGGCGCCGACCGGCGATCACCCACCCAGCTGGCTCATCGACTTCGACGGCCGCAGGAAATGGACCTGACCGATGGCATGGCCGGCCCATTTTCGATCGACCTCGCCTGCGACGGCGGCCAGAATCTCTTCGTCGGAAGCACCTCCACGGAGCAACACGCGCAGGTCGACGTGATCGAGCGCGAAGAGGCAGTTTCGGATCTGTCCCTCGGCGGTCAGCCGAATGCGATCGCAGCTCTCACAGAATGGCTCGGTGACCGATGCGATGACACCGAATTCGCCACTACCGTCGGCGTAGCGGAATCGTTCGGCCGGGCTCGAACCACGGGAGATCGGTTCGAAGTCGAAGTGCCGGTTGACCGTCGTCAGGATCTCTTCGTAGGACACGACCCGGTCGGACGACCACTCCCCCTGAGCGTCGAGCGGCATGAACTCGATGAATCGCACGATCACGCCTTTCGACCGGCCCATCTCCAGGAATCGAATGATCTCGTCGTCGTTGATGCCGCGCATGAGTACCGCGTTGACCTTCACCGGATCGAACCCCACCGCCACGGCGGCGTCGACCCCGGCCAGCACCCGTTCGAGCTCGTTGCGCCTGGTCAGCTGCACGAACCGGTCGGGATCGAGGGTGTCGAGGCTGATGTTGAGCCGTCGCAGCCCGGCGGCCCGGTAATCGGCGGCGTGTCGGCTCAGTGTGGCGCCGTTGGTGGTCATGGACAGGTCCACATCGAGCGCCGCCAGCTTCTCGATCAACACGGGAAGACTGGCTCTCACCGTCGGCTCACCACCGGTGAGGCGAATCGATTCGACGCCCGCCCGTTCGACCAGGAGACGGGCCACGCGTTCGATTTCCTCGAACGTCAACACATCGGAACGATCGAGCCAGACCATGCCTTCCGAGGGCATGCAGTACTGGCACCGGAAGTTGCATCGGTCGGTGACCGAGATTCGCAGATCGGTGTGGATGCGCCCGAATCGGTCAACCAGCTCGGCCATGGTTCCAAGCGTACCGAACGACCTTGAACAATACTTGAACCAACCGCGTCATCGCGGCAAGATCGGCATCTTGGGCCGCGCTAGCCGAGGAGGATGACCTCGACCTCGTCGCCGGCCTCGATGCCGCTCCCGTTGGGTACGACGGCCAAACCGTTGGCCGTTGCCATCGCCATCAGCTGATGCGAGCCCTGACCACCGCTCGAACGGGCCCGCCACAGCCCTTCGTCGTTGCGCTGCACGTTGACCCTTGTGAAGTGCGTCTTGCCGTCGCGGTGCCGAAGCAGTGGCTCATCGGCAATGGCCGTGACCCGTGGACGTTCGGCGTCGAGCCGGCCCATCATCCGTCGCAGTCCGGCCCGGGCGAACAGCTCGAAGCTGACCAGCGACGACACCGGGTTGCCCGGTAGTCCGAACACCGGTACCCCGTCGAGCAGGCCGAACACCAGTGGCTTGGCCGGCTTGATCGCCACCTGCATCCACGAGAAGTCGCCCAGCCGCGTCAGCACCGCCTTCACATAGTCGAAGTCGCCCATGCTGACCCCTCCCGAGGTCAGCACCGCGTCGCAGGTGGCGGCTCCCGACCGGAGTCCGGCCTCGATGGCGTCCTCGTTGTCGCGGACAATACCGAGGTCGACGGGCGTCAGGCCGGCTTCGGCCACGAGGGCCAACAGCATCACCCGGTTGGAGTCACGGATCTGGCCCGGTTCGAGCGGCTGGTCGCCCTCGACGAGCTCATCACCGGTTGACATCACTCCGACCCGGGGTCGTCGGTACACGGTGATTGTCTGGCGACCGAGACTGGCCAGCACACCGAGATGACCCGGACCTATGACCGTTCCGGGATGGAGGATCTCGGTACCCTTCTGGATGTCGTCGCCGGCCGGCCGGACGTGGTTGCCCATGGGCACCTCGGCCAGCAGGTCGACGTCGAAACCATTCGGCCGGGTCAGTTCGACCATGATGATGGCGTCGGCGCCCGGCGGAACCGGAGCGCCGGTCATGATCCGCATCGCCTCACCGGCCTCGAGGGGACGAGCCGCCACCGAACCGGCGGCGATCGTGCCGACGACCGGCAGCGATACGGGCGATTCCTTGGTCGCGCCGATGGTGTCGGCGGCTCGCACCGCAAAGCCGTCCATCGCCGTGTTGGCAAACGGGGGGATGGCCTCGTCGGCGACGACCGTCTCGGCCAGCACCATGCCGAGCGCCTCGGCAATCGCGACATCGGTTGTCGGCAGCATGGCCAGGTCGCGGTTGACGCGAGCCTGGGCTTCTTCCAGCGGCATCATCGACTACCAGGTTAACGAGCCGGATTGGTCACCCGGCAGCCGATGCGTCGCGGTCGATCAGATTCAGGATCCGGGCACGGTCAGTGCAAGTAGTTGCCCGTCCTCCCGCTTTACGGTGATATCGCCATCCATCTCCTCGTCGACATTCGTGCTGTGGGCCTGCACGGTCAGCAGCCAGCGCCCTCCGCCCAACCAGGAGGAGGCGTCGACGATGCCACTCGACTCGCCGTCGGGATCGTTGACGGTGGCCACGACCCGCCAGTCGCCTTGACGGAGCCGCAGCTGCCAGATCTTGGCGTTGTCGGCGTCCTCCTGGACCATCAGGCTCTTCTTGGAGGTGTCGAGGTTGTCGGGGCTGGTCATCGGAACGTAGACCGGGCTGGCCGGGTCGACGTCGCCGTCGGCCAGGATGGTCAAGCTGTCGACGAGGCGGGGATCGTCGGCGTTCATCACCATCTTGAAGATTCGACCGTTGTCGGCCAGGCTGATCCCGTTTCTGGGACGCCCCATCCGACCGGTGACCGGATCGGGCTGGACCCGAGACCCTCCGGTATCGGCGATGTAGACGGTGAGCGGATCGTTCTTGTCGGTGGCCACGTCCTCGAGCCGGACGAACTGCATCACGTTGTTGTCGTTGGACCAATCCTCCAATGCCGTCTGATCGCCGAGAGCGATGTCACGGGGAACGGGGATGAACTCGCCCTGGAAGCTCTCACCGACATCGAGGTCGAGGTAGTCGTTGGCGCCGTTGAACGGATCGGACGGATCGGGGAGCGGCGTACCGTCGACCCCCGTGATCCGCAACGCCGACAGTGAACCCTCGTCGGCGAAGATGGCGTCCTGGTCGGCCGCCGTGTAGAGGTACAGCTGCGACGTGGCGGCAGTGAAGGTGTCGTCGGTCGTCAACATCGCCAGCTCATCCCAGCCGCCGGGGACGATCACGGTGTTCTCATGGTTGAGCCGGCCCATCCCCGGCACCGCGGCGAAGTCGCCGGTTTCGGTGTTCAGGACGACGTTGAAGCCCAGCTGCACACCGTCGAGTGTTTCGCTGGTCTCCTCGCCGACAAAGAACACGTAGTCGTCCAACCCGTCAGCGGGACCGCCCATGAACGCCGAGCAGAAACGCTGGAAGCCCTCTTCGGGCCCGATGGCCACCGACGCCGCCGAGATCGATCCGAATCCCGGTCCACGCTTGGTGCTGAGGGTGAGTTTTGACACCGATGCGGACTGGAAATCGCGGGCGGACCTGAACGGAATGATCGTCTGCTCGTGGGCGACGTACACGTCGATCGAGTGCTGGTCGGGACCGGGTCGAATTCCGACACCGTCGGGAATTCCCTCGAACAGGAAATCGCCGATCTCGTCGCCAACCGAGATGATCGGCACGGCCGAGGCCCCGGCGGGCAGACCGTCGGCGATCGTTATGTAGGCGTCGTTCGATGTCAGGAAGCCGTCACGATCGGCTCCGACAGGCGAGGCCAGAGAGGCCAGCAACAGCATGGCCGCCCCCAAGGCGATCGTTGCGAGCCCGCTCACTCTCGGACGCCCCGTACGCGCGTCGAATCGTGTCATCGGCATGCTCCTTCATCAACGTTGATGTCGACGGAACTCTACCGGCCCACCTTCCTTGCGGTCAATGGCCCCACTCCCGATACCAGACGCGG
>JBFHEP010000284.1:0-5834 GCA_041584095.1 Acidimicrobiales bacterium
GCATCATCGCCTGGAGCCTGGGCAACGAGAGCGGCTACGGCGACAACCACGACGCATTGGCCGGTTGGATCCGGCATGCCGATCCGTCGCGACCGCTCCATTACGAGGACGCCATCAGGATCGAGGGATGGGTCGACGGCGGGAGACCGGCCACCGACATCGTCTGTCCCATGTATCCCGAGATCGCCGACATCGAGGCCTACGGACACGGGCCCGGTGATCGCCCGCTCATCATGTGCGAGTACAGCCACGCCATGGGCAACAGCAACGGCTCACTGGCCGACTACTGGGACGTCATCACCTCGACACCCGGCCTGCAGGGCGGGTTCCTGTGGGAGTGGAAGGATCACGGTCTGCGCCAGCGGCTCCCCGACGGCACCGTCCGACTCGCCTACGGAGGCCAGTTCGGCGACGAACCGAACGACTGCAACTTCGTGGCCGACGGCCTCATGTCGGCCGACCTCGAAACCCACCCGGCCATGGCCGAGGTGGCGTGGGTTCACCGGCCGGTGGTGGTGAGCCGGGTGCGGGCCGGGCTCCGGATCGAGAACCGCCGTTCCTTCCGCGATCTCGGTGATCTGCAGCCGGCGTGGCAGCTCATCGACGAGTCGGGGGTGATCGCGGAGGGCCGGCTCGCCGTGCCCAAGGTGTCGCCGGGCAATGCGGTCGTGGTGCCGTGGCCTCGAAGGTCGGTTGCGGGCGACGGGCCACGCTGGCTGACGGTGAGGTGGACGACGAAGGCCGATGCCTGGTTTGCTCCGGCCGGCCATCTGACGGCATGGGATCAGGTGAAGGTGCCCGGTGGTGGTCCCCGCCGGTCCGGAATCGGACGAGGCGCAGACCGTCGGCGATCGCAGGGCGAGGTAATCGGAGGGATCGAACCGGAACTGGAGCTGTGGCGGGCCGCGACCGACAACGACGGGTTCAAGCTGAGGCCCGATCTCTCCATCCGGCTCGGTGTCGGCGGCCAGGCGTTGGCACGATGGCGGGAACAGGGGATCGCCGACCGCCCCGCCGAGGAGCTGGTCGGCCACCGGGCACGCGTGGCCGACGACGACTCCGGTACCGTCTACCGCCACCGCATCGACGTCCCGGACGAGCTTGCCGACCTCCCCCGCATCGGCGTCGTCTTCACGCTTCCCGCTTCCTACAACCGGTTCCGCTGGTTCGGTCGGGGTCCTCACGAGAACTATCCGGACAGGAATCGCAGCGCCAACCTCGGGGTGTGGAGCGCCGAGCCCGACGAATCGCCGTACCTGGTGCCACAGGAACATGGTCTCCGCACCGACTGCCGGTGGCTCGAACTGTTCGACGACGACAGCGGCCGCGTGATCCGCATCGACCTGCTCAAGCCACAGGCGATGCACCTTTCCGTTCGCCGACACACCGCGGCCGAGTTGTTCTCCGCGGCGACCGACACCGATCTGCCGCCGTCCAACAGGGTCGTCGTCAACCTCGACGTCGCCCATCGGGGGCTCGGCACCGCCAGTTGCGGTCCCGACGTGCTCGACCGCTACCGGATCGGCACCGGAACCTTCGAGTTGGCCTACCGGGTCGAGGTGCGGTGATCCAGACGTTTGCGCGATGAGGGGTCGCAGCGACGCAAAACCGCGCAAACCTCGGGGGAGCGGCCCTGGACGCGGGTTTAGTCGGCCGATGTTAGGGGTAATGCGGTCGGCAGACCTCATCACGATCCGGTGGTGGGGAGAGAACTCGAGGTGACAAGCCATGATTTCAAACGAGCTGATTTTCCGCGCCCGTCCGGCTCTCCGGCGGCTGGCGGCTGCCGCCGTTGTCGTCGCACTCCTGGCGGGCTGCTCATCCGACGATGCCGAGGTCGCGGTCGAAGATGCGACCGACCAGGTGGCAGAGGCGACCGACGACGCAGCCGCAGCCGTGGACGATGCGACCGACACGGCGGAGGAGGACGCCGAGGAACTGGTCGAGGACGTGGCCGCTGAGGTTGACGAAGCGGTCGAGGATGCGGCCGACGAGATCGATGAACGTTCGGCCGCCGTCGTCAAAGCCCTACGGGACAACAACCTCGAGAGCCTGGCCTCCGCGGTTGAACAGGTCGACGCAAACGAGCTCTTGGGTGACGGCGAGTTCACCCTGTTCGCCCCGAATGACGAAGCTTTCCTCGAACTCGGCGCCGATCAAACGGCCGACCTCCTGAGCAATCCGGCCGAACTCAACACCGTGCTCCAGAATCACGTGGTGACGGAGCAGATCGATTCCACGGCTCTGAGTGGATTGACCGAGGTCCAGACGCGAAGCGGCAACACGCTGACGATCACGATCAACGGTGACACCGTCATGGTCGGAGACGCCACCGTCGTGAACGCCGACATCGAAGCCGCCGACGGCGTCATCCACGTCGTCGACAGCGTGCTCGTTCCGTGACGACTCAGCCCTCGGCGCCAGCCGGGTCGGTGACGTTCGACAACGCCGGGAAACGATTCGACGAGATCTGGGCCGTCCGAGGCCTGGACCTCGTCATCCCGGAAGGCTCGATCGTCGGGCTGATCGGACCGTCCGGCTGTGGGAAGACGACAACGGTCCGGATGGCCACCGGCATGTACCATCCCGACGAGGGTTCGGTCGCACTGTACGGAAAGGCGCCTGACACCCTCACCGGGCCCGAGCGGATGGTCATCGGCTACCTCCCGCAGGAGCCGGTTCTGTCCGAGGACCTGTCACTGTGGGAGAACCTGAACTTCCTGGCCTCGCTCAACGGGGTGCGATTCAAGCGGCGGAGGCGCCTCATGGATCTGCTCGGCCTCGTCGAACTCGAGGACGACCGGCGCAAACTGGTGCGGGAGGCGTCGGGCGGGATGAAACGTCGGCTGGCGCTTGCGGCCACCCTCACCCACCGGGCCCCGATTCTCGTGCTCGATGAGCCGACCGCCGGCATCGATCCGATCCTGAGGCGTCGCTTCTGGGACCACTTTCGAAACCTGCGCGACGACGGTCGCACGTTGATCGTCGCCACCCAGTACGTGGGCGAGGCCGTCGACTGCGACCACGTCATCCTGCTGGCCAACGGCGGAGTGGTGGCCAGCGGCGACCCCGAGAGCCTGCGGCGCCGAGCCTACGGCGGCGACGTGCTCGAGATCGCCACCGACACGGTCATTGCGCCCGACGTGCTGCGCGAGCTCGAGGCGTTGGATTGCACCCGGTCGGCGACCGCCGCCGGACAGCGACGAATCCGCCTGGTTGTCGACGACGGCGGCGCCGCGATGCCGCAAGCCCTGGCCGTCGTCGAGCGGGCGGGCCTGACGGTTGTCGACTCCGAGGAAGTGGTCGGCGACTACGACGACGTATTCGTGCGTCTGGTCGACTCGGCGAACGCCACCGGTTCCGAAGCGAACGCCGGTGCCGCAGACGTGGGGGGTCAGCGATGAACAACAACGACATCCGGGCCGGGCACCTTCGACCTCTCATCCAGATCTTCGCCTTCGTGCGCAAGGAGATCGTGTCGGTCGTCCGCCAGCCCCGACTGCTGCTGGTGCTCGTCGTCGGACCGTTTCTCCTCCTCCTGTTGTTCGCCGCCGGCTATGACCAGCAGTCGACCGTGCTGCGAACGCTTTTCATCGGCCCCGAGGACAGCGTCTACGAGTCGGCGACAGCGGATTTCGCCGAAGAACTCGAACGCTACGTCGTCATCGACGGGTACAGCACCGATCTCATCGAGGCCGAGCGGCGATTGGCCGACGACGAGATCGACCTCATCGTCGTGTTCCCGGCCGAACCCGCCGAGACGGTACTCAACGGGGAGCAGGCGGTCATCACCGTGTTGCACAACAAACTCGATCCGATTCAGCAGACAGCCGTCGAGGTCTCGGCCCAGGTTGCGGTGCAGGAGCTGAACTCGATGGTTCTCGAACAGGTGGTCGGCGATGTGCAGGCCGAGGTCGAGCCGGCCGAGGAGCGGATCACCAACACTTCGCTGATCATCCGTCAGCTCGATGATCTGGCGGGTGTCCGAGTCTCCGACGGTGAGGAGCTCGCGGCCGACGCCGAGGTTCTGGGCGAGACCGTGACCGAGCTCGACCCCGCAGTCGCCGTCCGGCCCTTCCGGTCCGACACCGAGAACCTGTTGCGGGATCCGGTCACACCCAACGACTTCTTCGCCCCGGCCGCCATCGCCCTCCTGCTCCAGCACATGGCGTTGACCTTCGCCGCCCTCGGTCTCGTCCGTGATCGCGGTCTCGGGCTGTTCGAGCTGTTCCGGGTCGGACCGGTCGGCGCCTCCTCGATTCTCGTCGGCAAGTCGCTCGCCTATCTGATCCTGGCCGCCGCCGTCGGCGCCGCATTGCTGGCATCGGTGTCCATGATCATCGGTGTGCCGTTCCGAGGGGAACTGCCGTGGGTGGCCGGCGGGTTGCTTCTGCTGGTGACGGCTTCGATCGCCTGGGGCACCGTGCTGTCGCTGCTGGCTCGCAGCGACACGCAGGCCGTCCAGTTCGCGATGCTGGCCCTGCTCGCCGGGCTGTTCTTCGGCGGGTTCCTGCTCGACCTCGACGCCATCCGCTATCCCATCCGGCTCCTGTCGTTCATCCTGCCCGTCACGTTCAGCACCCGGATCTTCCGCGACGTGATGTTGCGGGGCGTTGAGCCGGCCGTGATCGATCTGGTGGGGCTGGCGGCGATCACCGTTGTGGCCGGGGCCATCGCGTGGCTCCTGATGCGCCGCCGACTGCGAATGGAGTAGACCCGGCACCTGTGGGCAGATATGAGGAGAGAGATGCGAGGAGACGTTGTGACCGAGGACGCGGCCACACCCGGCGGTTGGTCGAGTCGGTTCACGGCACCCGAGTCCGAGCGCAACGTCGGGTTCGTGCTGGTGGCCGTTGCCGTGGTCGGGATGCTGGTAGCCGTCGTGGGTGCCGTCGTCGGTTGGCAGATGGTCGGCACGGTCAATACGGCCACCACTGACACACTCGACGTGACGGTGAACGCGTTGGGGTCGGTCGAGGACACGATCGACGTGGCCGACGGGACGGTGTCGTCGACCTCGGAGGCGTTGAGCGATTTGGAGACGACGCTGCTCACGCTGTCGGAGGCACTCCGATCCGGCGCAACGGTGATCGCCGACACCGGCCAACTGACCGAGACCTCGGGTCCGGCACTCAACAATGCCGCCTTGACCCTCCGTCAGCTTGAATCGGTCGGTGGTCAGATCGACGGCTTCCTGTCGGCCCTGTCGAACGTACCGTTCTCGCCCGATTTCGACCCTGACCGCGGCCTGGGTGCCACGTTCGGTCGGTTGGCGGGCGACATCGAGCCGCTCGACGAGGAGTTCACGACCACAGCGGCAAGCCTCGAGGAGTTCGAGGGCTCGTTGACCGACCTGCAGACCGACGTCGACGGTCTCGCCGGCACGATCGGCCGGGTCAACGACGACCTCCTCGCCAGCAAGGTGCTGCTCGACCAGTACCGCGACAATGTGGCCGAGGCCCAGCTCGTCGCCGCACGGTCCCAGGGGGACCTCGGACGCGACCAGACCATGCTGCGGCTGTTCATCGTCCTCGCCGGAGCGAGTCTGGCCATGGCCCAGGTGGCGCCCCTGTGGATCGGTCTCCGCCTGATCGACGGTGCGCCGAGACTGTAGATCGGCCCTCGTCTCCCTTCCGCGAGTTACGCGCGAATCTCGACGACATCGTCCGGAATCGCGCGTAACCCGCGGCGAGCACGGGCGTGATCACTAGCCTGAGAGCCATGGCTCGCACCGTGGCAACCAAGAAAAACGTCGACGCCGAGGGGCTCCTGGACTTCGTCCGGCCCCGCCATCAGTGGATCCTGGCCACCGTCCGCACCGACGGGCGCCCGCA
>JBFHEP010000285.1:0-5781 GCA_041584095.1 Acidimicrobiales bacterium
CGAGTCGACGATATCCACGGTCCAGAACGCCCCGTAGTCGTCGATGCCGTCGAACGGTTTGGGTGACGTCCACTCCGTCGCCTCCGCCGGATCGATCGCATCGCCCCACAGGTGCAGCCCCCAGTCGTCGTACACACCGTCGGCGCGCTGGTAGTGGATAGTGACGAAGCCCTGGGCGTCGGCCTGGGTGGTGTAGGTGCTGCCGTCGTCCTGTTTGAGCCAGATCTCGGGGTTCGCCCCGGCGTCGAACGAGCGATCGTCGTCAGTGCCGTCCTTGGTGTCGCCCCGGTGAACGATGAAGTTGACGTCGGTGGCGCTGGCCCCGTCGGCGAGTTTGATCCAGGCGAAGCGGCCGTACTCGTCCTCGCCGAGGAACGGCTTGGGCGCCGTCCACTCGGTGACCTCGGATGGGTCAATGGCGTCACCCCACAGGTGCAGACCCCAGAAGTCGTTGAAGTCGCCAGTCGTATGATCGCCGTAGTCACCATCGGCTCGCTGATAGTGGATGATGGCGTAGGCGGCGTCACCACCACCGGGCGGCGGCGGTTCAATCTCTTCGCCGACGACGGCGGAGACGGTGTTCGACACGAGGTTGCCACCGGCATCTCTGGCGATGGCCTTGAACGTGACCGTCGAACCAACGGCATAGCCGCTGACATCGTGGTAGACGTTGTAGCCGTTGCCTGCCGATCCACTGTCGTCGGTGCCGATGACCTCGTAGGCGCCGCCGTCGACCGAGACGGCGAAGGTGACCTCGGCATAGCGGTCGTCGAGCAGGTCGGCGCCGACCTCGGCCCGGCCGACCACCTCGGATCCCTCGGCCGGTGCGGTCATGGCGATCGCAAAGCTCGCCCCCGAGCCGCCGTCCGGGGAGGCACCGCTGGTGAGCGGCGAGTCGGCCTGGTAGACAACCCAGCTCAACGGCGGAACGGTCACCGTGAGGCTGCCGTCCGCATCGGAGTTGAGCGCCGCGGCCGACGCCGGCGCGACCGCCGTCCAGCCCGACGATGCGGTGTCGGTGGTGAAGGAGGCGGATTGCTCGGTCTCGGCGTTGTTGATCGCCACCACGACCTCGTTGCCGGTGCCGCCCGGCTGGATTCGACTGAAGGCGAAGATGCCGGCCGACCCCGACGAGGAGCGCACGATCTGGGCCCCGGTCTGCAGCGCCGGGTGGGCGTCGCGCACGGCAGCCAAGTCGGCGATGGCGGCATAGAGCGGGTGGGTGGGATCGAAGTTGGCGTCGGCGGTGGTGGCGTCGGTGCCGATCAGGTCGTCGTCGTTGTAGGTGGCGACCTGCGAGGGCATCATGTCCTGTCGGGCGTCCTGGTCGCCGCCGTCGCCGATGAAGCCCTGCTCGTCGCCGTAGTAGACGACCGGGATGCCGCGGGTCAGCCAGTTGAGGGCCTGGGCGATTTCGAGCCGAGCGACGAGTTCGCCATCGGAGGCGCCGCCGTTGAGGTTCACCACTTCGAGGGCGAGGCGGCCGATGTCGTGGTTGCCCATGAACTTGGCCAGGTCATGGGCGTTCGAGTCGGTGTCGGTGTACCAGTCGTCGGTGGCGAAGAAGGCGGTGAGTTCGTTGGTGGGCGCCGAGTTGGCGGCGAAGCGGTAGGCGTTGCCGTTGAAACCGAAGTCGAGCGTGCCGGGGAATTCGAGTTCGGTGGAGTAGCGGGAT
The DNA here is from genome assembly GCA_041584095.1 of Acidimicrobiales bacterium. Classification (GTDB taxonomy): domain Bacteria; phylum Actinomycetota; class Acidimicrobiia; order Acidimicrobiales; family SZUA-35; genus JAHELU01. The sequence goes on from JBFHEP010000285.1 coordinate 1,676, forward strand.
CGGAACTGGTGGGTCTCGCCGAACACCTCGCCGAACATCACGAAGTCGGTCTTGCCGGCGGCCGATGCGTGATCGAGCACGGCTGGAACCCAGGCCTCCCAGAATCCGTCGGACACGTGCTTGACGGTGTCGACCCGGAACCCATCGATGTCGAACGTGTCGATCATGGCGGTGTGGATGTCGATCATGCCGTCGACCACGACCGGGTGTTCGTGGAACAGGTCGTCGAGGCCGAAGAAGTCGCCGTACTGGCTGTTCTCACCGGAGAAGGTGGAGTCGCCCCGGTTGTGGTAGTAGATCGGGTTGTTGAGCCAGTCGGGGGCCTTGGTGGCCTCGGTCACGACCGGGGTGTAGGGGAAGCTGGTCGCCGGATCGAGGGCGGGGAACGTGCCGGTGCCCTCGAAGTCTCGATCGTCGAACTCGTTGCCGTCGGCATCGACGTAGGGGAAGTCGGCCTTGTTGCGGTACAGGGGGGTCGAGCCCTCGACGTAATCGATGAGATCGCCGGTGTGGTTGAGGACCACGTCGAACAGCACCTTGATGCCGCGGGAGTGGGCATCGGTGACGAAGGCCTGCATCTCGGCATTGGTGCCGTAGTGCGGGTCGATCTGGGTGAAATCGGTTTGCCAGTACCCGTGGTACGACGACGACACCTCGGCGCCCGGGCCCTGGATGTAGTCGTTCTTGAACGGCGGGGTGATCCAGATGGCGCTGACGCCGAGGCCCTCGATGTAGTCGAGCTGGGCCTGGAGACCGGCGATGTCGCCGCCGTGGTGATAACCCTTGTCGGTGGGGTCGAAGCCGTTGACCAGACGATCACCCGGTTCGCCTGCTTCGTCGTTGGCCGTGTCGCCGTTGGCGAAGCGGTCGGTCATGACGAAGTAGACCGACTCGTCGGACTCGGGGCGCACGGGTGCGGTGACCAGCGCCTCGTCGCCCGGTTCGATCGTGTCGGAGTACGGGCTTTCCCCGGTGTCGATGGTCAAAACGTTGGTGGCCGAGTCGAACGAGAACGTGACGGCCTCTCCGGCAGCCACGGTGAACGAGATGTTGGGACCGTCGGCCACGCCACCGGCGCCGTAGTTCTCGTCCCAGCTTCGGTTGATCGCCGCCTTGGCCTCGTACGAACCGGCGGGGATGGCGGTGGTGGCGAAGGTGTAGACGTCGTCGCCGTCGGGGTCGGCCAGCCAGGATCGCATGCATTCGGGCTGCCAGTCACCGGGGCAGCCGATGGCGGCCTGGAAGCTGCCGGGGGCGGTGACGATGCGGTCGTTGACGTCGTCGGTGATCCAGTGGGTGTTGTGCGAGTAGTAGAAGTTGACGTCGGTGTCGGTGGCCAGATCGAGTGGAATGTTTGGCCCGTCCCGCTCGGCGCCGAGGCCGTAATTCTCGTCCCAGGCGTCGTTGAGCGGGGCTTTGTACTCCCAGGCTCCGGCGGGCACGGTGAACGTGCCGGACCAGACATCGGAGTCGGTTTCGTAGGTCAGGTGGGTGGTGGCACACTCGGGCTGCCAGTCGCCTGGGCATCCCAGCTCCTCCTGCAGGCTGCCGGCGACGGTGACCGAGGTGGGCGTCGGGGTGTGATCGGCGGCGACGGGGCTGAGCGGCACGGCGGCCAGACCGGCCGCCAACGTGGCCACGGCGAGAAGTCGAACACGGACACGATTCAACATGAAGCCCCCTGCAGGTGGATCGGCGGTCCATGCGACGCTATCCGCCCCCGTGAAATCGGGCAAGCCGGTAGACGGAAGATCAGCCGGCCCCCATCCCCCTCCACGTCTTCCTGATGTAGTCGCGCATTATGCGCGACCACATCAGGAAAAGCTGGGGGGTGAGGTGGGGTCGGGCCGAGTGAGTGTTAGGTGCCGCAGAAGGTGCGGAACGTCCGGTCGAAGTCCTCCGGTGCCGGTTCGGCGTAGCGATCCAGCCCGCTGCGCTCGGTGAACGGGTCGGCCAGGACCGACAGGAGCGTGTCGAACGGCCCCGTATCGCGGGACTCTGCGGCGACGAGGGCTTCGTCGACCAGATGATTGCGGGGGATGTAGATCGGGTTGACGGCGTCCATCTCGGCGGCGACCTCGGTGAGATCACGGCCTTCGCGCTCCAGCCGCGCCCGCCACGTGGCGGCCCACGGCGCCGACTCCTCCGGAATCCCGCCCTCGGCACGGAGCGACCGGGCCAACGCTCGGAAGAACGACGTGTAGTCGGGTCGGTGCTCCTGCAGCATCTCGATCAGCGTGCGGAGCAGATCGTCGTCGCCGTCGACCACCTCGGTCAAGCCGAGCTTGGCCCGCATCCCGTCGGCCCAGTGTGAGCGGAAGCAATCGCCGAACTCGTCGAGCACGTCGCTCAGCACCGGAATGAGTGACTCGGGCTCGACACCGATGTCCTCGGCGATCACGGGTAGGAGCGTCTCGGCCAGACGGGTGAGATTCCAGTGGGCGATCGTCGGCTGATTCCCGAACGCGTATCGGCCCTGATGATCGATCGACGAGTACACGGTGCGCTGGTCGTAGCGGTCCATGAACGCGCACGGTCCATAGTCGATCGTCTCGCCGGAGATGGCCATGTTGTCGGTGTTCATCACGCCGTGGATGAAGCCGACCAGCATCCAGCGGGCGATCAACGACCCCTGCACCTCGACAACCGATCGCAGCAGTTCCAGGTAGCGGGACTGCTCGCCGACCAGCCCCGGGTAGTGGCGTTCGATGGCGTAGTCGGCCAGCCGCTTGACCACCGACCGGTCCTCCAGCCGTACCGCATATTCGAAGGTGCCGACCCGGAGATGGCTGGCCGCCACCCTCGTCAGCACGGCGCCCGGTTCCGGCTTCTGTCGGAGGATCTGCTCGCCGGTGGTGACGACGGCCAGCGCCCGACCGGTGGGAATCCCGAGGGCGTGCATCGCCTCGGCCATCAGGTACTCGCGCAGCATCGGCCCGACGGTGGCCTTGCCGTCGCCACCACGGGCGAACGGCGTGCGGCCCGAGCCTTTGAGGTGGAGGTCGACGCGATGGCCGCCGCTGTCGACCACCTCGCCCAGCAGCAGCGCCCGGCCGTCGCCGAGCCTGGGCGAGTACGAACCGAACTGGTGGCCGGCGTAGACCATGGCCATGGTTTCGGTGCCGTCCGGCACCGCATTGCCGGCAAGAACCGCAATGCCGTCCTCATCGGCCAGCGCGTCGGGATCGACCGACACGGCTGCGGCCACGTCGGTGTTGAACGCCACGAGTTCGGGGCTCGGAACCTCGGCCGGCGGCCAGGCCAGCACGAGCTCCGGCAGCGCAGCGGCCAGGGTGTTGTCGAAGTCGAAGAGTTTGGTCACGGTCGAGGTCATAGGGTCTCTCTCAACCTAACCGTTCGTCGTGCTCGGTATTCCATCGGTCCCGACCGACCTCGGGGCGCTCTGAGGTGCGCCGACGTCGCCGACGGCGGCGGGGAACCTCAGAACGGGATCGGAAGGTTACCGGACCGGGCCGAGCGTCTGCTCATCCTCCGGTACCTGCATGGCACCGGTCATGATGGCCACTGCATCGTTCTGCGTATGGGTCTGCGGCGTGACGACCGCTGCCCGCCGGCCCAGTCGCTGCACGTGGATTCGATCGGCGATCTCGAAGACCTGCGGCATGTTGTGTGAGATCAGGATCACCGGCATCCCCTGCTCCCGAAGGTCGTGGACCAACTGGAGGACTCGAGCCGACTCCCGCACACCGAGCGCAGCCGTGGGCTCGTCGAGGATGATCACCTTCGAACCGAAGGCGGCGGCCCGGGCCACGGCGACCGCCTGCCGCTGACCGCCGGACAGCGTCTCGACCGCCTGGGTGATGTCCTGCATGGTGGAGATGCCGAGGTCCGACAGTTGTTGAGCCGCGCGGGCCCGCATCTGCTTCTTGTCCATCATCCGGAAGAACTGTCCGAGTGGACCCTGTTTGCGCAGCTCGCGACCGAGGAACAGGTTGGTGGCGATATCGAGGGCCGGCGAGACGGCCAACGTCTGGAACACCGTTTCGATGCCGGCATGCCGGGCGTCGTTGGTGCTGCGGAAGTGCACCGGCTTCCCGTCGACCTCGACCGTGCCCGAGTCGGGAATGTGGGCGCCGGAGAAGCAC
>JBFHEP010000286.1:0-5724 GCA_041584095.1 Acidimicrobiales bacterium
ATCGTGGTGGCCATCATGTTGGCCACCGTGTCCACGGTCTACCCCGGTTTCCTGATCGGGGCGCTGACCGTGCAGGTCAGTGACGAGTTCTCGGTGAAAGAGGGCGTCTACGGCTGGGGGTTGGGCGGATTCTTTTTGGCCGCCACGGCCGGATCGGCGCTGTTCGGCCGCCTCGTTCAACACATCGGCCCCCGCCGCCAGATCCTGTCCGGGCTGGTCGTGACCCTGGCCATGAATCTCTACATCGCACTGCTCGCCGGCGGATGGTGGCAGGTGGTCGGCGCCTTGGCCGTGGCCGGGTTCGTCAACGCCAGCAACCAGACGGCCGTGAACCTGGCGCTCACCCAGGCCCGCATCCCACGCCTCGGTCTGGCCATCGCCTTGAAACAGTCGGGCATGCCGACGGCGTCGATGATCAGCGGGCTGATGGTGCCGGCCATCGCCTTGACCGTCGGCTGGCGGTGGGCCTATGGGTTGGGCGCCGCGCTCACCGTGGCCGCCATCGTCGGTGTGATCCGCCACATCGATCCACTGCCTCCGGCGCAGCACCGAGTGAGGCTCACGCCGGTTTCGGGCCGCCGCGATCTGCTGATCGCCGCCGTCCTCGGCGGGTGCCTGTCGTTCGCCGCCGGCTCGCTGAACGCCTGGATCGTCAGCTCCGGGGTCGATGCCGGACTCGACGAGGGCACGGCCGGGCTCATGCTCAGCCTCGGTGCGGCATCGGGGATCGCACTCCGGGTGTTCGCCGGCACACGACTCGACCGGATGACGCTCCGACCGTTCCTGATTGCCGGGCTGATGGTACTCGCCGGTGCCGTCGGAGTGGGCCTGCTGACGGTACGCTCTCCGGGCGTACACATGGCCGCCACACTCCTCGCCTTCGCCGGTGGTTGGGTATGGCCGGTTTTCACCAACTACGGCATTGTCCGCACCAACGCCGAAACTGCCGGGGCGGCAACCGGTGTCACACAGATGGGCGTCTACGTCGGCGTGTTTCTGGCCCCGCTCGTGACCGGCCGGCTGATCGAAGCCTACGGCTACGGGACCATGTGGTCGATCGTCGTCGGGATGATCCTTGTCGGATCCGCGCTGGCCTTGTGGGTCCGAAACCGCTTCTGACACGCTCTTCAGCCGACGAAGTCGATGCCCTCGGCCAGGAGTGCGCGCCACCGATTCTCGTCGACTTCGATGACGGCCAGCCACTCCTTGAACACCTTGCCGGCCGGGGCGAACGACTCCCCCTGCTCCGCTTCGATGGCCGCAGCCACCCGCGAGGCGGGTAGTTTCACCACCAAGCCCTCCTTCTTGTGATGCGGCATGGCCAGGAATTCCGTGCCCACCCTCAGGCACGGGGAACCCATGATCGTCCCCTCGACGACGCGTTCGTCGGCGGCCTGGAACTCGGCGGCCAGGTCCCAGAACAGTTCCGTCGCTGCATTCGAGGTCGAATCCATCCGATCATTGTGCCAAATCCCCACCGATGTCGACCGACGAAGTCGTCGACCATCGCGATGCGTCGACAAGGGTCGACTTGGAGCGGTCGGTTCAGTGGTCCACAATGGAGTCACCTTTTCGCGGGGTGAACAATTGGAGGGCGATGCGGCGCCGCCATATGAAACCGATCTTGGCTCTCGCCATACTGCCGGCCCTCACCGCCGGGGGTTGCGGCAACAGCGGCATGACCGCGGCCGCCGCTTCGGGCGAGGTCGAACGGCAGCTTTCGCAATGCCCCGATCCGCTGGTGATCCAGACCGACTGGTACCCGACGCCCGAGCACGGCGCCGTCTACAACCTGATCGGTGAGGGTGGTCGATTCGTCCCGGAGGCCGGGCGGTACACCGGTCCGTTGGCGGCCGAGCCGTCACTCACCATCGAGGTTCGGGCCGGTGGGCCGTTCGTCGGGGACCGGTCGACGCTCGACGTAATGGCTGACGACCCCGATATCTTCCTCGGCTTCGTCAACACCGATGAGGCCGTCGCCGGCTACCTCGATCACCCGTCCACTGCCGTCGTGGCGCCGCTCGAGATCAGCCCCCAGATGGTCATGTGGGATCCCGACACGCATGACATCGAGACGTGGAGCGATGTGAAGGCAACCGGAGCGGTACTCAATCACGTTCCCGGCGCCTCCTATCCCGAGTACCTTCTCGCCACCGGGCTCGTTACCGCCGATCAGCTCGACGGGGCATACGACCGGTCACCCGACCGTTTCATAGCCACCGGCGGTGCCATCCTGCAGCAGGGGTTCGCCACCCAGGAGCCCTACCTCTATGAGCACACGTTCAGCGAGTGGGGAAAGCCCGTCGACTATCTGCTCATACACGACGCCGGCCTCGAGCTGTATCAGGGGGCGCTTACCATCCTCGATGAACGCCTCGATCAGGCGGCACGGTGGTGCCTTTCGGCCTTCGTGCCGCTGGTTCAGCAGTCGATCGTCGACTTCCAGCAGGATCCTACGGCCACCAGCGACGTCGTGCTCGACGCCGCCGACACCCTCGACGGCCCCTGGACGCTGAATGACGAGGGGGCGAGGGAAGCCGTTATCCAGATGGGGGCGCTGGGTATCGTCGGCAACGGAGGCGGCACCACCGTCGGCAACTTCGACCTCGATCGGATCGACGAGCTGATCGATCGCATCCGCGAGGAGATGCCGACGATGGCAGGTCCTGTGGGGCTGTCGGCCGACGAACTGGTGACCAATGAGTTCATCGACGAAGACGTCGGTTTGTAGCCCGACCGCCTCCTCGCGCCGTGGTCTATCGGCGGGTCGGGGCCCGCACGCTGAGGCGGGCGAATTCGGCCAACAGGAAGCCGATGCGGTCCGCCGCTTCGAGCATGATCATGTGCCCGCCTCCGTTGATGATCTGGAGCCGGGCCCGAGGGATACCGTTTGCGATCTGGCGACTGTAGCGGAGCGGGGTCAGCCAGTCGTTGGTGCCACCGATCACCAGCGCGTCGTGACCGATGCGGTGGAGCTGGTCGGTGATGTCGTAGTCGACGAGAGCGGAAGTTGCCTCGCGCCGTACGTCGTGGGGACAGCGGGCAGTTGACTCGATGAGATGGTCGACCAGGTCGAGGCTGGGATGGCGGCCGAAGGCGATGAGGCCGGTGCCGAACCGAAGCCGTTCGTCGAATCGGGTGAAGCGGTCGAGCAACTCGAGCGACAGGAAGCGTAGACCCAACCGGGTCCACTGTTGCTGGAGCGTGGACGTGCTGGCCACGGCGGCCAGCTTGCGCACCCGTTCGGTCGCCAGCTCGGGGTGTTCGAGCACCAGGGTCATGGCGGCCATACCGCCCATCGAGTGCCCGACGAGGATGACATCGCGCAGATCGAGGGCGCTGAGAACCTGGGCCAGGTCGGCAGCCAGGCGACGGGGACCGTAGCCATCGCGACCGCGTGACGAGTCGCCGTGGCCCCGGAGCTCGACGGCGATGGCTTCGAACCCGTCGGCGATGAGCCGACGGGCCACCGGGCCCCAGTCGTCGCGATTACCGGTGAGACCGTGGACGAGCACGACCGGCGGCCCCGCGCCCGATCGGCGAATCGTGAGACGGGCCCCGTCATCGATATTCACCGATGTCGCCGTTCCCACGGGGAAGCTCAACGGTTCACCGGCCAGCGGATTCTGATTCCTCCGCCAACGCCTGACGATGAGTTTGGTTCCTCCGTAGGCCAATGCGGCCGAAGCCGCGCCGACCAGCGCAAGCCTGGCGAACTTCACACCGTCATCCGTGTCTACACCCACAACCACCAATGCTAGTGGCGACTCGTTTCGCCGCTACAACGCCACGACGGGCAAAGGGACCCGGCTGGTGCGTGCCTGCGGCTACTTACAGTGAACAACTCGGTTAGGTCGTCCTCCGGACGACCGACGCGGAAGGTAAGGGATTCGAACCCTTGGTGACCCTAAGGCCACAACGGCTTTCGAGGCCGCCCCATTCGTCCGCTCTGGCAACCTTCCGTAGACGAGACTAGCGTCCGAACGCCAACGTTCCCACGGCTTTCTCGACGGCGCGATGGCGCGGCATCACGGTTTGACGGGGCGATGCAAAGATCGTTATCGGCGGGCGGCGAAGAAGTCGGTGAGTTGCCGACCGCATTCGTCGGCCAGCACGCCGACCGTGAGGTCGACCCGGTGGTTGAGCCGGGGGTCATCGCACACGTTGTAGAGGCTGAGGCAGGCACCGGCCGACAGGTCGGCGGCTCCGTAGACCAACCGCTTCAGCCGGGCGTTTACGAGCGCCCCTCCACACATCACGCACGGCTCCAGTGTCACATACAGCGTGCAGTCGGTGAGGTGCCACGAACCGGCGGCGACCGCGGCGTCCCGCAGGGCCAGGATCTCAGCGTGAGCTGTCGGGTCACCGAGCAGTTCCCGTTCGTTGTGACGGCGGGCGATGATCCGACCGTCGGCATCGACGACAACGGCTCCGACGGGCACGTCACCGTGGGCGTCGGCTTTTTCGGCCTCGGCCAGGGCCAAGCGCATCAGCTCAGCGTCGACATCCGAGTCGACGACAGGCGCCGCGCTCGGATCGCTCACACACGACTCCGCTCGTAGATGTCGATGAGTTCGTCGACCGTCGTGCCGGCAATGACCCGGCCGATGAGGTCGAGCGGCAGCTGGTCGATCGACTTGAACCGCACGCACGACTTGCCCATATCGAGCTTCTTGCCGGTCGCCTCGTAGGCGGCTCGGAACGAGTTCTCGGTCTCACCGTCGACATAGACGGAGGTGAGGTAAACGGCCATGTGGTTCTTCTGTGAGGCCAGCGCAGCGTACATCAACGGTTTGCCGTTGTATGTGTCGGGATGGCGCTCGAGGGGAACCTCGTAGCTGATCATCCCCCAATTCATGGTTTCGACGTAGCCGTCGGGCAAGTTGTCGAGGATCACGTCTCGGACCTCGGCGATCGCGTCGCGGCGATCATCGGGTAGTTCGGCGAAATACTCGTCGACCGTTTCGGCTTTGCTGCTCACCATGTCGCGCTCCTCCCCGGGAGATCGTCTTACAGAATCGTCGTGCCCAGCCACGCCCCGATGGCCCACGTCAGTCCGCAAGCCCCCACGGCCCATCCGACCTGGCGGAAAATGGTCCGTGGCATCGAGTGTTCGGTGAACCACGCCAGCAGCGCCCCCACCCCGGCGGCGGCCACCAGGCCGACGACGATAGAACCGTTGCGAGCTGCCGTGCCCTCGCTCAGCAGCCACGGAAGCAGCGGTAGGATGGCACCGATTGCGAAGGCGATGAAGGAGCTGACGGCTGCGGCCACCGGCCTTCCCACCGAGTCGGGATCGACGCCCAGTTCCTCCCGGGCGTGGACCTCGAGCGCCACATCGGGATCGTCCATGACGGCCTCGGCCAGCGCTGCCGCATCGTCCTTTTGGATGCCGCGGCTCATGTAGATGTGGGTGAGCTCCTTGATCTCCCGCTGAGGGTTCGTCTCGAGCGAGCGGCGCTCGATCTCCAACTCCCGCTCGACGAGTTCGTTCTGGGCCTTCATCGAGACGTACTCGCCGGCCGCCATGGAGGCCGCTCCGGCCAGCAGACCGGAGGCACCGGCGATGAGCACGGTGCTGGCGTCGGTTCCGGCCGCGGCGACGCCGAGGATCAGCGCAACGTTGGAGACCAAACCGTCGGAGATACCGAAAACGGCGGCCCGGGCGGCGCCCCCCTGCACATCGCGATGCTCGTGCACCATGTGATGATGAGGTTCGACGTG
>JBFHEP010000287.1:0-5714 GCA_041584095.1 Acidimicrobiales bacterium
ACATACCGGGGGTGGCGAGGTGCTGGAAACCGAGATCGGTGACGACGGCGCCGCCTACGGCGTCGAGATCCGCCTTCCCGATGGAAGCCAGGTGGAGGTCAATCTCGACGACAGCTTCGCCGTGATCGGCTCGGAGGCCGATGACGACTGACCTCGTCGCTGGTCGGTGGCGACTTCCTCGAGGTGGTGAATCTCGTTGAGCTGTCGATGCCTTCCAGCCTCCGTGTGCGGTTGGGGCCTCCGAACCTGCCGATCGTCCGCTTGAATGGATGCGGATGGCCCTCCCTTCCACACCCGACGGATTGTCGATCCTGCCCGTGCCCGGGCTGCCCGAGATCACGCCGGGTGTCGATCTGGCCGGGCTCATCATCGACGCCTGCCTGGCCGGGCCGGGACTGGAGTCCGACGATGTGGTCGTGGTCAGCCAGAAGGTGGTGTCGAAGGCCGAGGGGCGACTGGTCACGGTCGATCCCGACGATCCCCTGGCCCACAAGCCGCTGGTGCTGGCCGAGTCGGCCCGGGTGATCCGGCGGCGGGGCGAGCTGATCATCAGTGAGACCAAACACGGGTTCGTGTGTGCGAACGCCGGTATCGATCGTTCCAACGTCGCACCCGACGTCGCCTGCCTCCTGCCCGAGGATCCCGATCGGTCGGCCCGCCGGATTCGGGACGCCATCCTCGGGCGAGCCGACACCCGGGTGGCGGTGATCGTGGCCGACACGTTCGGCCGACCGTGGCGCCGGGGCCTGACCGACGTCGCCCTGGGCTCGGCCGGCGTCAAACCGATCCTCGACCTCCGCGGCACCCAGGATGCCGTCGGCCGGGAACTCACCGTGACCGAGGTCTGCCTGGTCGACGAGCTGGCCGGAGCGGCCGAGCTGGTTCGGGGCAAGTCCACCGGTATCGCCGTCGCCATCATCCGAGGTGGACCCGACGAGTGGTTCGGTGAAGGTTCCGTCGTCGCTGAAATCGTCCGTCACCCCAGCGAGGATCTGTTCCGGTGACGTCCCTGCCCGGCTTGGTCGCCCATCTGCCCCCGGCTCCCGATCCGGATGCGTTGCTCGACGGGTTCGTCGACTTCGTGACCGAACTCGGCATCGAGCTCTATCCGGCGCAGGAGGAGGCCATCCTGGAGCTGCTGGCCGGCAACAACGTGATCTTGAACACACCGACCGGATCCGGGAAGTCGCTGGTGGCGGCAGCCGCTCACTACGTGGCGCTGGCCGCCGACCGCCGCAGCATCTACACCGCACCGATCAAGGCGCTGGTGTCGGAGAAGTTCTTCAGCCTCCGCAACGACTTCGGCCCGGAACGGGTCGGCATGATAACCGGCGACGCCAGCATCAACGCCGACGCGCCGATCATCTGCTGCACCGCCGAGATCCTGGCCAATCGGGCCCTGCGGGACGGGGCTGACGCCGACGTCGACGTGGTCATCGCAGATGAGTTCCACTACTACGCCGACCCCCAGCGGGGCTGGGCCTGGCAGGTGCCGATCCTCGAACTGCCCCACGTCCAGTTCCTGTTGATGTCGGCCACGCTCGGATCGACCACGTTCTTCGAAAAGGAGCTGACGAGCCGGACAGGTCGCCCGACGTCACTGGTCGCCTCCGACGACCGGCCCGTTCCCCTCGAGTTCGAGTACCGCCGAACCACGCTGCACCAGTCGATCCAGGATCTCCTCGAAGCCCACCGGGCGCCGATCTACCTCGTGCACTTCACCCAGCGGGAGGCCACCGAGGCGGCGCAGGGCTATTTGTCGCTCGACCCGCTGAGCAAGACCGAGAAGGAGGCGGTGAAGGACGCCATCGGCGGATTCCGGTTCGATTCGCCGGTCGGCAAGGATCTGCGACGCTACATCCTGGGCGGCGTCGGCGTGCACCATGCCGGTCTCCTGCCCAAATACCGGCTGCTGGTCGAGAAACTGGCTCAGGACGGTCTGCTCAAGATCATCTGCGGCACCGACACCCTCGGCGTCGGCGTCAACGTCCCGATCCGATCGGTGCTGTTCACCCAGCTCTGCAAATACGACGGCCACTCGACCAGAACGCTCACCAATCGGGAGTTCAAGCAGATCGCCGGTCGGGCCGGCCGCAAGGGTTTCGACGACGTCGGTTATGTGTGGGTCCAGGCTCCGGCCCACGTGGTCGAGAACCTGCGGGCCGAGGAGAAGGCGACAGAGAGGGCCAAGGGCGGCCGCAAAAGGAAGGTCGTCAAGAGCAAGCCACCGGAGCGGGGGTACGCCCACTGGACCTCCGACACGTTCACCAAGCTGGTGGAGGGTGATCCGGAGCCGCTGACGTCGTCATTCCAGATCAACCACCAGATGATGTTGACCATGCTCGATCGGCCCGGCGACGGCTGCGGCTCGGTCAAGCGGCTGCTGCAGACCAACCACGAAACCCGGGCCCGCCGGCGCCGTCACATCAAGCGGGCCATCTCCATCTACCGGTCGCTGCTCGACGCCGACCTCCTCGATCTGCTCGACGAACCCGACGCGGAGGGACGCACGATCCGGGTCAACCTCGACCTCCAGGACGAGTTCGCCCTCCACCAGCCCCTCTCGTTGTGGGCGCTGGAGGCCATCGACGAGCTCGATCCCGACGAACCCGGCTACGCCCTGTCGGTGCTCACCACCATCGAGTCCGTACTCGAATCACCGGGCGTGATCATCGCCGCCCAGATCAACCACGCCAAGTCGGAGCTGATGGCCGAGATGAAGGCTTCGGGGGTCGAATACGAGGAGCGGATGGAACGCCTGGCCGAGGTCGAGGCGCCCAAACCGGAGGCCGAACGCATTTACGAGAGCTTCGACCGGTTCCGGGTCCACCATCCGTGGACCGGCGGCGACAACGTCAAACCCAAGTCGATCGTGCGGGACATGCTGGAACAGGCCATGACGTTCCGTGAGTTCGTGAACCACTATGGCCTGAAACGGTCGGAGGGGGTGGTGCTCCGCTATCTGAGCGACACCTACAAGGCGCTGATCCAGAATGTGCCCGACGACTCGAAGACCGACGAGGTGGACGACATCATCGAGTGGGTCGGTGCCGTGGTCCGCCAGGTCGACTCCAGCCTCATCGACGAGTGGGAGCAGCTCACAGCACGAGCCGAGGGTGCCGAGCCCGATCGGACGACCGAGATCGCCGGGTTCGGGGTCGATGTCGAGGACGTCACCTCGAACCGCCGCGCGTTCGCGGTCATGGTCCGCAACGAGATGTTCCGTTGGGTCCAGGCCCTGGCCCGTCGCCGCTACGACCTGATCCCGGGGGTCGAGGTCGACGAGATGATCGAGACGATGGCACCATACTGGGCCGAGTTCGACGAGATCCTGATCGACGCCGAGGCCCGGAACCGGCACCGCTTTCTCCATGACCACGATTCCGGGTCGGTCGTGCAGATCATCCACGATCCCGATGGAGTCGACGCCTGGCGAATCGAGGCCGCCGTTGATTTCGATGCGTCGGCCGAGGCGGGCAACGCCGTGATCGACCTCCAGCGCATTCGCAGCCTCGAGGACTGACCGACGAATTGGTCGATTTCACGCGCGCCCGTCGGGCGCGGAATCTGCCAGATGAGGCCGGCTGCCGAACCGACGGTTCGGGATCAGCTCGTGGTCGACGGCGGAGCGGAGGCCTCCGTTTCGACGCCGAGTTCCATGTTGATGCGGCTGCTGGAGTCGGCCTTCTCGTCACCGCCGACGCCGAACCGCAGTTCGACCCCGAGCTCGTCGCACACCGCCGATTCGGGAACAAACTCCGGCTTGCGGTCGCCTCCATTGGCGAAGATCAGGCGGTGGTCGGGGTACTTCCGGGCAGCGAGTCGGATGGATTCGCTGACGGTCCGATCGTTGTCCACGGCGATGAAGGCATCGTCGACAACGGCCAAGGCCTTGACCACCCGCAGCCGGTCCTGCTCGTCGATGATCAGCTTGCCCTTCTTGGCGATCTGCTGGTCGTTGTTGTTGACGATGACGATCAACCGGTCACCCAGCGCGGCCGCCGCTTCGATCATGTCGAGGTGGCCAACGTGAATCGGGCTGAAGTAACCACTCACCACCACCCCGACCGGAGCCTTGTCGGTGCTTTCGTCAGCAGGTTTTTCCACGGTTCCTCCACATACACGATGAGCGATCGAACCCGCTCTCTATCGACCCCCGACGCCGAGGCGGTGAGGGTCAAGGAACGGATGTCCCAGTAAAGCGCCGGATCCGGCCAACCACACGGATGCGTCTAACCGGAGTTCGAACGGCGTCGCTGGTGGAGCTCCTCGAACAGCTCCTCGTAGGCTCGGGCCTGAGCGTCGGGCGTGAGGCAGGTTTCGGCGTGCTGTCGGCCGCGCCGACCCATGGCCTCCAGCTCGTCGCGGTCGGCCAACAACTTGTCCAGTGCGGCCAGGAACGCCGGCGCATCGTCGGGTGGCACGGACAGGCCGCATTCGGCCTCCCGGACGGCCATACAGACCTCGCTGCCCTCGTCGATCGAAGCCAGAACCGGTCGTCCGGCCGCCAGGATTCCGTACAGTTTCGACGGCGTACTGCTGGCAGCCAGCCCACGCTTGAGCAGCACGAGATGCAGGTCGGCGGCCCCGAGGATCTGCGGCACCTCGGCCCGAGGGCCGAATGGGATCATGGTCACGTTGTCGAGCTCCGCCGCCCAGGCGGCCACGTGATCGTGAGCCGCTCCCTCGCCGTTGATGACGAACTGGACCGAGTCGTTGTCGGCCCAGTGTTTTGCGGCGTCCCGAATGAGGTCGAAAGACTGCGAGAGCCCGACGTTGCCCGAGTACATGACCACGATCTTGCCGTCCAAGCCGTAGCGGTGGCGGTACGGGTTCTGGGCCCGCTCACCACCTTCGACCGGACGAATTCGGTCGAGGTCGACGAAGTTGCGAATGATCCGAACCCGGTCGCTGCGGTCCGGAGGGAGCTTGGCCGTCACGTTTCGACGCTGGTCGGTCGACAGAACCGTGATGGCGTCGGCTCGACGATAGATCGACCGCTCGTAGCTGCGGGCGGCGGCGACGACCCTCGGGCTGGTCAGGACGCCGAGATCCACGGCGATGTCCGGGAAGATGTCCTGGGTGTTGAACACGAAGGGTGCCCGGGACCGTTTGGCGAGCAGCCAGGCGGCGTCGCCGAGGAAGATCGGCGGCGACATCCCCATGACCACGTCATGGGTTCCGGTAGTCAAAGCCAAGGCTGCGACCAGACCGGTTTGACCGGCAAAGCCCAGTGCTCGAGCCCAGATATCGGACTTGGTGGTCGGAAAGGGCCATGTTCGAACGACCGTGCCCCACGAGGTGTTCTCCGTTCGCCACGGTCTACCACGCCAGTCGGGGGCGACCTCGTGGCCGTGATACCAGGGCAACGACGTCACGACGGTGATGCGATGGTCGCGCTCGGCGAGCCCGTGTACCAGCTTGGTCATCACCTCACCGGTGGCGGCGTGCAGGTCGGGTTCGAAATGAGGGCAGAGCAGGAGAAGCTTCATGGCGGCGGATTCAGGGTCGGTCAGGTCGGGTCGTGTGAGCTGGTGGCGACCGATCCAAGGCTCAACAGCTCACGATAGACGGCCCACAATCGACCCGACGCCATGCCGGGTTCGAAGGCCGCAGCCCGCTCGCGCCCTCGCCGGGTGAGATCGGCCGCCAGATCGGGGCCGTCGGCCAGCTCGGCGATGGCGCGGGTCCATGCGTCGACATCACCGGTCGGG
>JBFHEP010000288.1:0-5712 GCA_041584095.1 Acidimicrobiales bacterium
GTGCCGAGCTTGGCGATGAAGTCGGGCCGGACGGCCGGCGCGAACAACAACGACCGGAGCCGGCCGATCGTCCTCATCCGCCTGCCATCGAACGCTTGGCGACCTCTTCGAGCATGACCTCGGTCGCGCCGCCGCCGATCGGCAGGATCCGAGCGTCGCGATACATGCGCTCGATGGCCGATTCACGCATATAGCCGATTCCGCCGTGGAACTGTACGCAGTCGTACATGATCTGGTTGACCACTGCGGCCCCGAACGCCTTCACCCCCGACATCTCCTTGACGTTGTCGACGCCCTGATCACCAAGCCAGGCCGCGTGGTACATCGACGCCCGGACGGCGTCGATCTTGGCCTGGTTCATCGCCATCCGCTGCCGAATGCCCCCGAGATCGTAGAGCGTGGCGCCGAAGGCCTTGCGGTCCTGGGTGTAGGCGTTGGTGAGGTCGATGGCGGCCTGAGCTGCGCCGACACCCATGCCGACCAGCACCATACGTTCGTTCTGGAAGTTCTTCATGGTCTCGTAGAAGCCTCGGTGCACGGTGCCCAGCACCTGGTCGTCTGCAATGAACACATCGTCGAGCACCAGCTCCGCGGTGTCGGAGCAGCGCCAGCCGTGCTTGTCGAGCTTCTTGGCCACCGAGAACCCCTCGGTCCCGGCGGGGACGAGGAACATGGTGATGCCGTACTTGTTGTCGGGATCGGTCTTGGCCGCAACGATCGTCAGGTCGCCGTACACGGCGTTGGTGATGAACGTCTTGGTGCCGTTGATCCGCCAACCGTCACCGTCTTTCACTGCGGAGGTGCGAATACCGGCCACGTCGGAGCCGGCATCGGGCTCGGAGACGCCGATCGACAGGATCGTCTCGCCCGACAGCACGCCGGGCATCCACTGCTCGAGCTGCTCGGGTGTCCCCGAGTTGACGAGGTGGGGTCCGGCCATGTCGGTGTGGACCAGCACCGTCACCTCGAACCCGGCAAAGGTCGACGCACCCAGCGCCTCGGAGAAGGCGGCAGAGGCCAGCATGCCCATGCCGAGCCCGCCCTGCTCCTCGGGGACCCGCAGGGCCAACATCCCCAGATCCCCCATCTTCTTCAGGACGTCACGGGGGACCTTGCCCTCCTCCTCCCAGACCTCGCCGTGGGGCATGACCTCCTTGGTCACGAAGTCGACGGTCTGGTCGTAGATGGCCTGAAGCTCATCGGTCATGTAGGCGTTGCGATGCCGGAGCGAGGACACAGTCGCGGTCATTGGTTGTTCTCCTTGAAGGCGGGACTGACAGGTAATGGGACTGTCGGGAAACGGGGAATCAGACTGGTGTTTCGACCTCGTGGTCGACCTCGTGGTCGACCTCTTCGTCGACGGCGAAGGTAACGAGCGTTTGCTTGGTTTCGACCTGATCGCCGACGGCGACACGGATCTCGTCGACCGTGCCCGCTCCCGAGGCGGCCAGCGAGTGCAGCATCTTCATGGCTTCGATCACGATGACGACATCGCCGCCGGCCACCGGATCACCAACCCCGACCCGGATTTCAGCCACAACGGCGGGGAAGGGGGCGACGATGGCACCGGCCGAGCTGCCGGCGGCGGCGGAGTCGGGAGCCCACCGCATCGATCTGGGGACCGGTTCGAAGGTGTGGGTAGCGCCGGCCAGATTGACGGCGATAGACGGCGATCGCAGCGCACCGTGAGAACCGGGGTCGAGGTCGACGGCCGACCGGGCACGACGGTCTGAGGGATTGTCGAGGTCCGCAACCGGAACCTCGACCAGCTCCCCGGTGTGATGGCGGAGGGCTATCGTCTGGGTCGAGGCTCGGGGAGTCAGGCTGAAGTGCCCGAGCCGCCCCCACGGTCCGGCGCTTCGCCCGGTCTCGAGATGAGCCAGCCAGACGACCGCTGCGGTCCGGGCCGCCGCGGTCAGTTGCTCGGCGCCGACGGGTGGGATCTCGGTCTCGTCGAGAAAGCGGGTGGTGATCCGGCCCGCGGTCAGCGGCGATTGATCGATCAGCCAGCGATGGAAGCCGGTGTTGGTGGTCAACCCGCCGACGACGAGACCGTCGAGCGCGGTCCGTAAGCGGGCCAGCGCCTCGGTTCTGTCGGCGCCACCGACGATGAGCTTGGCCACCATCGAGTCGTAGTGGGGGCTGATCGCACTCCCGGCCTCGATGGCGGAATCCCAACGGATCCCGTCGGGAACCACAAGATTGGTGACGGTCCCGATCTGGGGGGCGAACCCGTTGGCCGGGTCCTCGGCGTTGATCCTGGCCTCGACGGCATGGCCCTGGATCCGCACGTCGCTCTGGGCGATCGGCAGGGGTTGGCCCAACGCCGAACGAATCTGCAGCTCGACGAGGTCGTGGCCGGTGACCAGCTCTGTCACCGGATGTTCGACCTGCAGGCGGGTATTCATCTCCAGGAAGTAGAAGTCGCCGGTCTCGTCGTCGACGATGAACTCGACCGTGCCGGCCGAGTCGTAGTCGATGGCTTCGGCCAATGCCCGACCCCGGTCCCTCAGTCCTTGACGGGTGGCGTCCGGCAGGTTTGGCGCCGGCGCCTCCTCGAACAGCTTCTGATAGCGACGCTGGACCGAGCACTCACGGGTACCGAGGTCGATCACCGAACCGTGTTTGTCGCCCACCACCTGGACCTCAACGTGGCGGGGTCGGGTGATGTAGCGCTCGACGATCATGTCACCGCTGCCGAAGGACCGCTCGGCCTCCGATCGAGCCTCGGCCAGGCCGGCGCCGAATTCCGAGGGCTGCTTGACAATCCGGATGCCCTTGCCACCACCCCCTGCTGCCGCCTTGACCAGGACGGGGTAGCCGATCTCGTCGGCGGCCTTGGCCAGATCGTCGGGATCCTGCGAGGAATCAAACCCCGGGATGATGGGCACACCCGCGGTGTCGGCGATACGCCGGGCCTCGATCTTGCCGCCCATGGATTCGAGCGCACCGGGATGCGGACCGACCCAGACGAGGCCGGCGTCGATCACTGCCCGGGCGAACCCGGCGTTTTCCGACAAAAACCCGTAGCCGGGGTGGACGGCGGTGGCGCCGGTCTCGGCGGCGGCGGCCAGAATTCGCTCGATCGACAGGTACGACTGGGTCAGATCGGCCGGACCGATCAGCACCGCCTCGTCGGCTTCGGCCACGAACGGGGCGGTCGCATCGGGTTCGGCGTGGACGGCCACGGTGGCCATGCCGAGACGGCGGGCGGTGCGCATGACACGTCGGGCGATCTCGCCTCGATTGGCCACCAGCAGTTTCTGGTCGGACATCTCACTGCTCATTGAGGTGCTGCTCATCGACAGGCTCCCCTACATCCGGTAGACCAGCGCCGGGCCGGCGGCCGGTTCGTCCTGACGGGCGGCCAGCGCCAGCGCCAGACCGAGCACGTCGCGGGTCTGGACCGGATCGATCAGCCCGTCGTCCCACAGGCGGGACGTGGCATGGTACGGATCGGACTGCGTCTCGTACTGGTGGCGGATACCAGCCCGGATCTCCGCTATCTCCTCCTCGGTTGTCTCCGCCCCCTTGAGCCCGCCCAGACGAATGTCGGTCAACACCGTTTCGGCGGTGTCGGCGGCCATCGTGGCGATCCGTGAGTTGGGCCACGCGAACAGCAGGCGAGGGTTGAAACCCCGACCGCACATGCCGTAGTTGCCCGCACCGTAGGAGCCGCCGATCAGCACCGTGTACTTGGGCATCGTGGCGTTGGCCACGGCCGACACCATCTTGGCCCCGTTCTTGGCAATGCCGCCCCGCTCGGAGTCCGAGCCCACCATGTACCCGGAAGTGTTCTGGAGGAACACCAGCGGGATCCGGCGCTGCTCGCACAGCTCGATGAAGTGGGTGGCCTTGAGCGCCGACTCGGAGAAGATGATGCCATTGTTGGCGATCACGCCGACCAGGTGGCCCCAGATGCGGGTGAACCCGCAGATGATCGACGAGCCCCACTCCGGCTTGAACGGGGAGAAGCGCGAGCCGTCGACGATGCGGGCGACGATCTCGGTGGCGTCGAACGGGATCCGGTCGTCGGCCGACACGATGCCATGCAGCTCGGCCGGGTCGTAGGCCGGGGGCTCGGGTTCAACCCAGTCGATCCAGCCCTGTCGATCTTCGATCGAACGCTGGTTGGTGGTGGCGCAGATCTCCCGCAAGCGCCCGTAGGCCTCGGCCTCGGTGGCCGCCATGTAGTCGCTGACCCCCGAGATCCGGGTGTGGACCTCGGCCCCGCCGAGGTCGTCGGGGCTGATGATCTCACCAAGCGCCGCTTTCACGATCGGCGGCCCGCCGAGGTAGATGCCGCCGATCCCCTCGACCATGATGACCTCGTCGCTCAGCGCCGGAACGTAGGCACCACCGGCGGTGCAGCCACCGAGCACCACCGACAACTGAGGCAGGCCCTGGGCCGACAGGCGGGCCTGACGGTAGAACGAGCCGCCGAAGTGGTCCTTGTCGGGGAAGATCTCGTCCTGGAGCGGGAGGAACGCACCGCCGGAGTCGACCAGGTAGATCACACCGAGATCGTTCTCGGCTGCGATGTCCTGGGCCCGAACGTGTTTCTTGATGGCCATGGGAACCAACGAGCCGCCCTTGACGGTGGCGTCGTTGGCAATGAATACGTAGGGCACGCCATGAACCAGTCCCACGCCGGTGACGATCCCGGCGCCGGGTACGTCGTTGTCGTACTGACCCCAACCGCTCAGCGTCGAGAACTCGAGAAACGGGGTGTTGGTGTCGGTCACCATGTCGATCCGATCCCGGACCAGGACTTTGCCTCGATCAAGGTGGCGTTGAATACTCCGGTCGCGGCCGCGTCCGCCACCGATCGCCCAGTGCAGGCGCTCGTCGAGCGTGGCCAGCAGCTGACCGTAGGCCTTGGTGTTGGTCTTGAACTGGTCCGTACCGGTGTCGATGGCGGATTCGATCGGTCTCACTGCGTCCCCTTCCCCGAAGCGCCCGAGCCCACCCCGTTCCAGAACTGGTCGGCGACCAGTCGGGCGAATCGATCGACAGTACCACGGCCGGTGTCAAGCCATTCAATGGATGCGTTCATCGCACCGAACAGACCGAGACGCAACATGGTGACATCGTGCGGTGAGCGGTCGGGTAGCAGCTCCGAGAGGAGTGCCGTCCAGCTCGACTCATAGTCGTCTCGCAGGGGCAGCACGGCGGACCGAACGGCTTGTGGGGCGGTACGAAAGAGCATGACGTGGCCGGCGGTGAACGCCCGGTTGTCGTGCAGCGCCCGCAGATGGGCGGCGATATGGGCCGCAAGCCGCTGCTCGGCCGTGACGTCGGCGGCGACGTCTGCCTCGACTTCCTCGAACGCGTCGACCATGTAAGTCATGCCCCGCTCGAGCACGGCGATCAGCAGCGCGTCCTTCGACTCGAAGTGGTAGTACATCGAACCGGCTTTCATGCCGACGTCGGCCGCCAGGTCCCGCAGCGACGTCTCGACATAGCCCGCGGCCAGGAACCGTTGGGCGGCCGCTGCGAGAATTCGCTCGCGGCCTGACAGACTCTCAGGGTGAGTCGCAGTGGAGACGGCTGCCATCGGTCCGAGTCTACCGCATGTTCCGTTACCTAACAAACGTTAGACAGATTTCAGTTGAGCGGGTGAAAGCATCGAGCAGGTCCGCTGGCACGTGCGAGGCAACGACGTCAGTTCCTGACGGGTCGGGTGGGTCCGCTGTGCAGCACCACTGCCAC
>JBFHEP010000289.1:0-5703 GCA_041584095.1 Acidimicrobiales bacterium
GGCCCCCATTCGGCCGGCCCCGTGTAGCCGCCGGCGTTGCCCATGTGCCGGCGGCTACCTGGCCCGCGCTCGTTGTCGTGGATGGAGGGTCTGTTGTCGACTGATCTATCCTGGAACAATGGCAGCCACCGATCACGACACCATGTCCACGGATTTCTCCCTCCGCCCACTTTCGGATTTCAGCGGTCGGCCCGGCCCACTGCTGATCATCGTGGCCGACGGGGTCGGGGTGGCCCCACCCGTCGACTCCAACGCGGTGCACCGGGCGCACACTCCGACACTCGACGCCCTGGCCGCGTCGCCGCTCTACACCGAGCTTGCCGCCCACGGCAAGGCCGTCGGTCTGCCGACCGATGACGACATGGGGAACTCCGAGGTCGGCCACAACGCGCTCGGCGCCGGTCGGATCTTCGATCAGGGAGCCAAGCTCGTCAACAAAGCGCTGGCCGACGGCTCGCTCTTCGAATCCGAGCACTGGCAAACGGCGGTCGGCAGGGCCCTCGACGGTGGCACCCTGCACTTCCTCGGCCTGCACTCCGACGGCAACGTCCACTCCCACACCGATCACCTGTACGCCATGTTGCGCCGGGCCGCCGACGATGGTGTACGCCGCGCGCGGGTCCACATCCTCCATGACGGTCGAGACGTTCCCGCCCGGTCCGCCCTCGACTACATAGGTGCCACGGAGGCGGTGCTGGCGGAGATCAACGAAAGCCACGATGGTGCCGATGAGTCCGACGCAGTCGACGAGTCCGACGCAGTCGACTTTCGTATCGCCTCCGGCGGTGGTCGCATGTACATCACCATGGACCGCTACGAGGCCGACTGGGACATGGTCGAACGGGGCTACCACTGCCACACCCACGGCGTCGGCCGCCCGTTCCCGTCGGCCACTGATGCGGTGGAGACGATGTACGCCGAGACCGATCGGGGTGATCAGTACCTCGAGGAGTTCGTGGTCGTCGATGACGACGGCGACCCGATCGGCACCATGGCCGACGGCGATGCCGTTCTCCTCTTCAACTTCCGGGGCGACCGGGCGATCGAAATCTCGCGGGCCTACGAGGAGGAGGAATTCACGCCGTTCGACCGCACCGCCAACGGCGCGGTCAGCCACCCCGATGTGTTCTTCGCCGGGATGCTGGAATACGACGGCGACACCCATGTGCCCAAGAACTACCTCGTCGCTCCGCCTTCGATCTCCCGCACGATGAGCCAGTTCCTGTGCGCCGAGGGCCTGCCCAGCTTCGCCATCAGCGAGACCCAGAAGTACGGGCACGTCACCTACTTCTGGAACGGCAACCGCTCGGGCTATATCGACGCCGACCTCGAGACCTATATCAACATTCCGTCCGACAACGTCGAGTTCAACAAGACGCCGGGCATGAAGGTGCGGGAGATCACGGCCGAGACGATCAAGCTGCTCGAGACCGGCCGCTACCGCTGGGGACGAATCAACTTCCCGAACGGCGACATGGTGGGACACACCGGCGACCTCGACGCCACGATCGAGGCCATGGAGGTCGTCGAGGAGTGCGTCGAGCGCTTGATGCGGGTCATCGACGAACTCGACGGCATTCTCATCTACACGGCCGACCACGGCAACGCCGACATCATGTACACGGAGAAAGACGGCGTGCGGTCGCCGGTGACCTCGCACACGCTCAGCCCGGTCCCGTTCGCCATCCACGATCCCCGTTACGACGGCGAGTATCACATGGCGCCCGTCGAGGGGGCCGGCCTCAGCCACGTGGCGGCCACGGTTCTCAACCTGCTCGGCTACCAGGCCCCAGACGACTACAACCCGAGTCTCATCACCTTCGACTGAACCTGTTCCTCGTACTGAAGTTCTTCCCCACCCCGGCTGAACTTTTCGGTCTCGTCGACCCACCTGAACCACCTTTTCGGCCTTGCCGACCCGGTCGACGGGTCGAAAAGTCGGAAAACTTCAGCCGGGGGTGGATTGACGATGGGTCGGACGAGCGGCACCAGGCGCGGTGGCACGGTGCTCCAGGTCCGCTTTGATGGTGGCGACCACCCACGGCCGTCGCTCGTGCCACTGCCGCCAGGTGAATCGACGGACCATCCAACCGATCTGGGCCAGATCCCCGTCGCGTTGACGGTCACGCTCAAAGGCTTCGACCGTGAGATGGTGGGCCCGGCTATCCAACTCGATGGCGTAGCGATGATCCGGGTAGCCGGCATCGACCTGGGCGACCAATCGGCCCGACCGGTCCAACACGCGGTATTCCATCAGCGGACGGGGCAGGGCGGCGTCGATGATTCCGGCCACGAATTGCCTACCCCAGTCGGAGAGGGGCAGGGCCGGATCGACACCGTGGTCGGCCAGGACCAAACGCATCCTGGTTGAACCCGCCCGACCTCGACGGGGAAAGTATTGCAGTACCCGTTCGACCTCCGCCCAACTCGTCGCGCCGTTGCGGATGGCCGAATCGATGAGAAGGTGCAGTTCCACGTCGGTTCGGAGCCAGCGCCCTGCCGCCACAACGGCCACGGCTGCAGTGACGGTGTCGATGGCGTCGACGACGGTTCGAGGGAGCTGCGCTAGTCTGGTGACGTGGACCCTTTGGACGTTGGGGCCCGCATGGTCCCGGTCGGATGCCACCATCGGAACAGTTGGATGGGGACGCAGCTCGAACAGGGCGAGCGCAGAGGCGACCCACGCCGGACCGGCCATGGCACGGGTCGCGGCCGAGAGCGCAGCGAGAGGATCCGCAGCTTGCTCGGCGAGCACATACCAGCCGCGGGAGCCAGACGGAAGCCACTGTTGGCGACGAAGCCGCCGATCGATCTGGGCGGCCGTCATTCCGGCATCCAAGGCCTGCTTCCGACTTATCGCTCCGTGTTGGCTTTCGAGCGCAAAATGCTCGATCTCGGCTCGAGCGTTGTCGGCAGAACCCACAGGAAACCTCCCCTGCCTTTGTTGGCAGATGGGAGGAGACCTCCGAGACTGTGCAGCATCCTACCCACGCCAATCAAGCCCGTGCCCCTCAGCCCAGAACTTTTCCGGGTAGTCGACCCACTAACTGGGTCGAAATATCTGAAAAGCTCCGTCGAGTGGGTCGACAGGTCCGAAAGGTTTGCAAGGCGAGGACGGGTTGGGGCGGGACGCCCGGCGCCGGGGGCCCAGGGTCAGTACAGGAACATCGGCTTGCCGCCGACGTGGCGTACCTTGGGGCGGTAGTTGGCGGCGTCGTAGAGTTCGTCGACGTCGACCCGCTTCACACCCTCGCCGGTCACGCTGATCGGCACGTTGGTGTATGTTCCGGAACGGAGCGCCACCATCCGACCCGATGACCCCTCCAGTGCCAGATCGGCAGCCATCACCGCATAGTTGGTGGCCACCATCAGATCGAGGCTGTCGGGGCGGCCCGATCGCATCAGGTAGGCCAGCTCCTGCAGAATGATGCCCTCGCCGGTCGCATCCTTGAGCAACTCGCCGACGGTTCGACCGATGCCGCCGAGCTTGCGGTGGCCGTAGGCGTCGGCCTCCCCGGACAAATGGACTTCGCCACCCTTGACGGTCGCCCCTTCCGACACCGTGATCATGGCGTAGTGCGACGGGTTGGCCGCTTTGTCGGCCATCACCATCTCGGCGAGCCGGTCGACCTCGAACGGCACCTCGGAGATGAGGGCCCGATCGACGCCCGACAGGTAGGCGGTGATCAGTGACGTCTCGCCCGAATACCGGCCGAACAGCTCGACGACGGCGATCCGTTCGTGCGAGCCGGTCGAGGTACGCAGATTGTGGATGAACTCGACGCCCCGGGTCACGGCGGTGGAGAAGCCGATGCAGTAGTCGGTTCCGTGGACGTCGTTGTCCATCGTCTTCGGGATGGCGATGACGGGCACACCCTCGTTGTGCATGCGAAGCCCGTACGACAGGGTGTCGTCGCCCCCTATCGGCAACAGGGCGTCGACTCCCAACGCATCGAGAACCGACAGGACATGCTCGGTCAGGTCGTGGGGGCCGTCGCCGACGAACTGCTCTGCGAGAAAGTCCGGAACCTCGTCTTCTTTCACCCGCCCCGGGTTGGTCCGCGACGTGTGGAGGAACGTGCCGCCGCTGCGGTCGACCGTGCGGACCCGGGCCGTATCGAGCGGCATGGTGTTGGCGGCCAGGGTGTCGGGGTCGGCGGGGTTGCAGGCCACAAGCCCTCCCCATCCCCGGCGAACGCCGATTATTTCCGACCCGGCGTCGACGACCCGGTTGACTGCAGCTTTGATGCAGGGGTTGAGGCCGGGGACGTCTCCGCCGCCGGTCAATATCGCAACCTTCATGCCTGCTCCTCGCGCTCGTTTGCTGACAACAGGCGGCCCAGGTTATCCGAACGGCCTGGATCCCGCTCGCGGCAGTCGCCTGTGCGAGCGGGATCCGTTATCCGAGTATCAACGAGGACGGGAGCGTGCCCGTCTGAGCGGGCGTCGTCGCCATCATTCCGACGGTATCGAGGCGCTGCATCCGGGGCGAATCCGGGCGCCGAGCCTCAGGGAAGGCAGCCGGCGTGGGCCAGTGCGACCCGGAGGAGGCGATCCTGGCCCGAGGTCATCTCGGCCCGCACCTCGGGGCTATCGGCTTCGTCGGGCGTCAACCAGGTTATGTCGAGCGTGACCTGCGAGGGTTCGCAGATGCCCTCGACCGGCACCACATAGACCAGGCTGACCGCGTGCTGGCGAGGATCGGTGTAGCCCGAGACGTCGGAGTCGGGAAAGTACTCGACGACGGTGCACGGCGTGGGGTGGACCGGGATCTTCGGCAGGGCCAGCGATCCCAGATCCTTCTCGATGTTGCGGATCAGCGCGTCCCGCAGGCGTTCACCGAACAACACCCGGCCGCTGACAACGCTGCGGCTGATGGTGCCGTCGGCCATGGCCCGGAGCAACAAACCGATGCGGGTCACCTCACCGTGGTCGTCGACCCGGACGGGGACGGCCTCGACGTAGACGATGGGCACCCGACCGCGAACCGTGGCGATGTCCTCCTCGGTCAACCAGCCCTGTTGGGTTTCGGTTTGATCGGGCACAGCTTCTCCTGTCGCACCTGGGATGTCACCGGCCGCTACAGCCCCCTGGCCCCTCCCAGATCGGTGGCTCGACACGGTTGGGGTAAGCCTAGCGTCTCCGTTCCGGACGGATCGAGTTGGACGGCATCGGCCGTGCGGGCGACATGCGCCTGGAAACGGGGCGTCTGGCCTGGTCGCAGCGCCAAGAGCAGATTTCTCAAAGATCTGGCGGAGAAAAGTTGATAATCATGCACTCAAGTCTGTAGCATGAAGGCCAAATCTCTGATTCAATGAGCCCCCACGAGGGCGATCGCCCCCATCGCCCCTCAACCCTTCCGTACAGCAAACAGGAGCTTGAAACAACATGGCAAAAGCCGTTGGAATTGACCTCGGAACCACGAACTCGGTGGTGTCAGTCCTGGAGGCCGGCGACCCGGTCGTGATTCCCAACGCCGAAGGATCCCGCACCACCCCGTCCGTCGTGGCTTTCTCGAAGGACGGCGGCGAGGTCCTCGTCGGCGAAGTGGCCAAGCGTCAGGCCATCACGAACCCCGATCGCACCATCCGTTCCGTGAAGCGCCACATGGGCACGAAGTGGAGCACGGAGATCGACGGGAAGACCTACACCGCCCAGGAGATCAGCGCCCGCGTGCTCCAGAAGCTGAAGCGCGACGCCGCC
>JBFHEP010000290.1:0-5700 GCA_041584095.1 Acidimicrobiales bacterium
GGAAGTTGCGGACCGCCAGCTCGGTGTTGGACCCGTACAACGTGATCTCGTCGTCGGTCGGCCGCTCTTTGTCGGAAGGCTTCATGGGCGTACTCCCCGTGTCTACGTCGGCGTCGACTGTTGGCATTGGTCCTTCCAAGCTATGGTCGGAAACGCCGCTGTCGTCGAACGTGGAAGGCTGATTGAATGGGTCGCCGAAGGATCGTTTTGTCGGACGAACCACTGACGAGCCTCGAGGCCTATGAAGCGGCGGGAGGAGGGGCCGGGCTGAAGGCACTCGCCGACCACGGGCCGGATCGGGTCTTGGAAGAGCTGGAGGCGTCCGGGTTGCGCGGGCGCGGCGGTGCCGGGTTCCCGACGTGGTTGAAATGGCGGTCGATCCTTGCCGGCGGATCGGCAGCGGGGCAACGGTTCGTCGTCGCCAACGGTGCGGAGGGGGAGCCGGGAACGTTCAAAGATCGATTCCTCATCCGCAACAACCCCTACTCGATGCTCGAAGGTCTTGCCATCTCCGCCGGGGTCACCGGCGCGCGGCGAGCCTATGTTGCCGTCAAGTCGTCGTTCACGGCAGAGATCGAGCGGCTGTCCGCGGCGCTGGTCGAGACCGCCGAAGCCGGATGGTGGTCCGACGTCGAGGTGTCGATCGTCGGCGGTCCCGAGGAATATCTGTTCGGTGAGGAGAAGGCGCTCCTCGAGGTGATCGAGGGTGAGGATCCCCTCCCCCGTCTGTTTCCGCCCTACGTGTACGGTCTGTTCACCACCAGCCCACAGATGGGTTGGTCGGCCGGTCGCAGCCTCGAAAACCGTGAACAGGGGGCAAACCCGACGCTTGTCAACAACGTGGAGACCCTCGCCAACGTCCCGGCGATCGTGGCGCAGGGAGGGGAGTGGTTCCGTTCGATCGGGACGAGGGAGTCGCCGGGCACCGTGTTGTGCACCATCTCCGGTGACACGAACCGGCACGGAGTCGAGGAGTTCGAGATGGGGACGCCGATCGGCGAGATCGTCGACACGATCGGCGATGGTGTGACGGGCGGACGATCCGCCCGGTACCTGCTGTCGGGTGTGTCCAACCCGGTGCTTCGGGGTGAACTGCTGGCCACACCCGCGTCGCACGAGGCCCTGTCCGCCGTTGGCGCCGGGCTGGGCACAGGCGGTTTCATGGTGTTCGACGATCGAACCGATCCGATCGAGCTCGCCCGCGCCGTGTCCCGCTTCCTGTGGATTGAATCGTGCGGTCAGTGTCCGGCCTGCAAACTGGGTACGGAGCACGTGACGTCGCTCCTCGATGAGGCGGTGGAGACGAGGCGGGTCGAGCTCGGAGTTCTGTCGGCGCGTCTGAGAACCGTCAACGATGCGGCCCGCTGCTATCTCCCGACCCAGGAACAGCAGGTGGTCGGCAGCCTCCTCGCCGATGTCCGCGACGGTGTCGTCGGCGAGCACCGGGAACTGTTGATCGCCCCGATCACCGATCTGGTGGACCGCCGATTCGTGATCGCCGAACGTCATCGGTTCAAACGTCCGGACTGGACCTACCCCGACTAGCCGTCGGGTGACTCAGTCCTGGGCCACCATCGCCACTTCGATGCGGTCCTGACGCCACTCCCTGGCTGCCTCCAGTGCCGTGTCGGCCGCTTCCAGCACCTCGGCCGGACCGAAGGCGTGAGCCGGGTAGCAGGCCACGCCGGCCCACAGCGTGAGGCTGCCGGTGCGGTCGGCGAGGAAACGACGTATCCGCTCAACGGTCCAGATCGCCCCGTTCTCGGGCGTGTCCTCGAGCAGCAGGGCGAAGTCGCCGTTGCGTAGCCGGCAGGCGGTGTCGGCCTCGCGCAGGGTCGCCTTGATCGCCTCGGTCACGATGTCGGCGTTGGTGGGAACGGGATCGCTGCTCGGTAGTCCCTCGACAACCTGGAGGACGACGATGGCCACCGGCCGCAGATGACGGCGGGCGGCGGCGATGCGGGACTCCAGCGCAACGAGGAAGAAGTCCTCGCTGAACAGCCCGGTCGACTGATCGATGAGCGGATCGGCGCCGGCATCGGTGTCCGAACCGAAATCGGCGTCCGCCTCGGCCGATACGGCGGCCAACTCGTCGCGCAGCCGTGATTCGGTTTCCTTCGCTTCCTGCCGGACGCTCCGCAGTTCCTCCTCGACGAGCGACTGGACGGCGGCTTGTTCCTCGAGCTGTTGGGCAATACGGAGCCCGGCCACGCCGGCGGCAAGCGCCAGCACACCGGCGACCGCCCCGAAACTGGGCGCGTCCAAGCCGAGGCCGATCATGCCGGCCGCCAGCCCCAGCACGCCGGCGGCAATGCCCGGCAGGGCGGTCTTGGTGCTCACGGTTGATCTCGCAACTCTGACGGGTCCCCTTGCAGCGGCTGGCTATTGTCGGCGTGGCGGTCGGGAAGGTTCTGAATATCCATCGGCCGTAAACGACACGACTGAAGTTGTAGACGGGGGGTGGGTCGATCCTATCCGGTGGACCGGTGGGCCAGTGCGAGATCGACCATGGCGGTCACGATGTCGGCCAGCTGGTAGTCCTTCGGGGTGAAGATTCGTGCGACCCCGACATCCAGCAGGATCTGCTGGTCATCGACAGGGATTATCCCGCCCACCACGACCGGCGCATCCACCCCCTCCGATCGCAGAGCCTGCACCGTCTCGGGTACGAGCTCCAGATGGCCGCCGGACAGGATCGAGAGACCGACGATGTCGACGTCCTCATCCCGGGCGACCTCCGCGATCCGGGCCGGCGTGACCCGGATACCCTCGTAGATCACCTCCATGCCGCCGTCTCGGGCGGCCACGGCGATCTGCTCGGCGCCGTTGGAGTGCCCGTCGAGGCCCGGTTTGGCCACCAGCAGGCGGGGAGGGCCGTCCGGCTCGCTCCGCACGCGCCGCGACAGCGAACGCAACGACGCCGACTCCCGCACGGCTCCAACCGCCCCTTGCACGCCGGTCGGTCCCCGGTACTCGCCGAACACCTCACGGAGGCACGACGCCCACTCGCCGGTCGTACCGCCGGCCTCGGCCAGCGCGAGCGTCGGAGTCATGATGTTGGCCGCCCACGACATGTCGCCCTTGGCCGCCACCATGGCCAGGTCGTCGAGTGCCCGATTCACGGCCCCGGCGTCACGCTCGGCCACCCACCGTTCCAGGTCGGCCACCATCTCGGCCCCAACACGAGGGTCGACCCGCAGAATCGAATCGCTGCCGCCGGCGTTGGGATCGTGCAGTTCCGATGGAGCGGTCTCGGTGAAGTCGTTGACCCCGACGACGATCTGGTCGCCGGCCTCGATGCGGCGAACCCGTTCGGCGTTCGACCGCACCAGCCTCGTCTTCAGCTCCTCGATGGCGGCGAAGGCGCCTCCCAGCTCCATGACGTCGTCGAGCTCGGCTTGCGCCGCGTCGATCAGTTCGGCCGTCTTCGCCTCGACGACATGGGAGCCGTTGAAGATGTCGTCGTACTCCAGCAGATCGGTTTCGTGAGCCAGTACCTGCTGGATTCGAAGCGACCACTGCTGATCCCACGGCCGGGGCAGGCCGAGCGCCTCGTTCCATGCCGGCAGCTGGATCGACCGAGCCCGGGCGTCTCGGGAGAGCGTGACGCCGAGCGCTTCGAGCACGATTCGCTGGAGATTGTTCTCCGGTTGGGCCTCGGTCAGTCCCAGTGAGTTGACCTGGACCCCGTAACGGAATCGCCGTGCTCTGGGATCGGTGACGCCGTATCGCTCGGCGCAGATGCGGTCCCACATCTGCGTGAAGGCGCGCATCTTGCAGGTTTCCTCGACGAAACGGATGCCTGCGTTGACGAAGAACGACATCGACGCCACCACCGCCGGGAACCGATCGGTCTCGACCTGTCCCGACGAGCGGATGGCGTCGAGCACGTCGATGGCGTTGGCCAGCGCGAATGCGATCTCCTGGGTGGGCGTTGCCCCCGCCTCTTGAAGATGGTAGGAGCACACGTTCATCGGGTTCCACTTCGGCAGGTGGCGCGAGCAGTAGGCGAACATGTCGACCACGAGCCGCCGGGATGCCTCGGGCGGAAAGATGTACGTGCCCCGGCTCAGATACTCCTTGACGATGTCGTTCTGCGTCGTCCCCCGCAATTCCACCGACGGCACGTCCTGCTCGGCCGCATTGACGACATACAGTGCGAGCAGCCACGACGCCGGGGCGTTGATCGTCATCGACGTGTTCATCCGCTCGACCGGTATCCCGTCGAGCAACGTTGCCATGTGCCCCCGGTGGACGACCGGAACGCCAACTTTGCCCACCTCTCCCCGAGCGAGGCGGTGGTCGGGGTTGTAGCCGGTCTGGGTGGGCAGATCGAATGCGATAGACAGGCCCGTCTGGCCCTTGGCCAGGTTGGTCCGGTACAGCTCGTTGGAAGCAGCGGCCGTCGAGTGCCCCGAATAGGTTCGCATCATCCACGGACGATCCTGGGGTCTGGCCGCGCCTCGGTCGACGCTGTCGCCCGCGCTCACGGAATTCGGCGCTCCCGAATCGTCGGTGGGTAACACGGGAGCGGGCCTCCCTGATCAAGGGCATCTGCGATCAGCCGCTGGTAGCGAGCCCGGGTGACCGTGATGGCACCCAGCGACTCCAGATGTGGGGTCGACCACTGCACATCGACGATGGTTGCAGACCCGGTTCCCAAAAGATCAACCAGGTGAACCAGGGCGACCTTGGAGGCGTTGGTGCGGCGGTGGAACATCGACTCCCCGGCGAACAAGCCACCGATACCGATGCCATAGAGCCCACCCGCAAGACCTTCATCGTCCCATACCTCGATCGAGTGGACCCAGCCCAGCTCATGGAGGCGGGTGTAGGCCCGACGGATGCGCTGATCGATCCAACCCATTGGCCGGGCCGGATCGGCACAGGCATTGATCACCTGGTCGAATGCTTCGTTGACGGTTACCGAGTACCGGCGGACCGATCGACGAAGCGAGCGGGAGACGCTGAGGTCCGCCGGTCGGAGAATGCCCCGGGGATCTGGGCTGAACCAACCGATGTGCTTGCGGTCGACCGGCATCGGGAAGTAGCCCCGGGTATACGCACCGAGGAGTGTCCCGGGCTCGAGGTCGGCGCCGACGGCGATGAAGTCCTCGCCGGGCACCAGGCTGGTGACGGGCGGGAATTCCCAGGACGTGGACGGCGGCACCACCGGCTGATCACGACCGATCACCCCAACTACGATACCGCTTCCGAAATCGGCAGCCCAGGTGGGATGGCACCCCGGCGGCGCCGAAGTTAGGGGCGGAAGCGCGCAAAAGCGCGCGATTTCGCGGGTAACTCCCGTTGCCGGCGGGTGTGGGGCCGACCAAACCCACGGGCCTGTGCAGTGATTTGGACATTCGTCCAAATTGGGTCTACTGTGAGGACATGACCACGACAACCGAGTTGGCGATCGCACGTGGCTGGCACCCGGACCCGGGTCGATCGCAGTCGCTGCATGCCGACGCCTATACCCACGACACCTGGTTCACGGTCGACCAGGAGCAGATCATCGGGCGGACCTGGCAGTGGATATGCCACGGCGAGAAGCTTCGTGATTCCGGCTCGTATGTGGCCGAGACGGTGGCGGGGATGCCGATCGTCGTGCTTCGAGGCGTCGACGGCGTGCTTCGGGCCTTCTACAACGTGTGCAAGCACCGGGCCCATGAGTTGCTGCACGGCGAGGGTACGGTCCGA
>JBFHEP010000291.1:0-5689 GCA_041584095.1 Acidimicrobiales bacterium
GATGCCCTCGTCGACCAGCATCGTCATCTCCTTGAGCGACGCCTCGTTGACCTCGCCGATGATCATGTGGAAGCCGTAATCGATCGCACACTCACCGTCGGCCTTGCCCATCCACTCGTCGAGGCACTCGCGGACCTGGCGACCGTGACTCTGTACGGCGAAGTCGACGATGGTCGTGGTACCGCCCCAGGCGGCAGCCCGGGTCCCGGTTTCGAAGGTGTCGGAGGCGAAGGTGCCGCCGAAGGGCAGCTCCATGTGGGTGTGCACATCCACACCGCCGGGGATCACATACTTCCCGTCGGCGTCGATGACTCGATCGGCTCCACCCTCGGCCGTGGCGGCCAGGTCGGAGGATGGGACGTAGAGGGCGGCGATCGTCTCGCCGTCGACCAGCACGTCCATGGCGGCGGCACCCGTTGCGCTGATCACGGTGCCGTTCTTGATGAACAGTGTCGACATGGCTCCAATCCTCTTTGATCGATTACGTTCTCTTCTCTAGAACCTAGTGCGAAGACCGGCCTCCCATCCAGGGATCTGCGTCATGCGCCTGCGTCGTGTGCCTGCGTCATGTAAGAGTGGCCGCCGCCTTGCCGAGGGCGGTCAGACCTTCGTCGATTTCCGCGGCCGTGACGTTCAGCATCGGCGCCATCCGGATCACGTTGCCGTAGAGACCGCCCTTCCCGACCAGCAGACCGGCCGACTTGGCGGCCTCCAGCATCGCGGTCGCTCGAGCGGGCGACGGCTCGAGCGAACCGGGTTCCACCGTCTCGAACGCCTGCATCAGACCACGACCCCGGACCTCCGCGATCCACGGCGCGTCGGCGGCCATGGCGTCGAGCCCGTCGCGGAACCGCCGGCCCATCTCCTTTGCGTTGTCCTGCAGGTTGTTGGCCACGACGTAGTCGATGGTGGCAGAACCCGCCGCCGCGGCCAACGGTGCACCGCCGAAGGTCGAGAAGTTGAGCACACCGATGGTGTCCATGAGCTCGGCTCGGGCCACGATGCCGGCCAAGGCGGCGCCGTTGCCGACGCCCTTGGCGAAGGTCAACATGTCGGGCACGATGTCGTGGGCTTCGTACCCCCAGAAGTGGTCGCCGGTTCGACCCCATCCGGTCTGCACCTCGTCGGAGATGAACAGGATGCCCTTGTTGTCGAGTTCCTTCTTCATCGACCCGAAGAACCCGTCGGGCGGTGTGGCGAATCCGCCGACACCCTGGATCGGCTCGGCGATCAACGCCGCGACGTCGCCGGCCGAGGTCATGGCCAGCAGCTGGTTGAGATCCTCGACGCAGGCGTCGGTGTAGGCCTCGCCTTCGAGGTCGGCGAACGGGCTGCGGAGCTGATACGGCCCCTGCACGAACGTGACCTGCAGTCCGGTGAAGCTGGTCGACGACCACGAGCTGTGCGACGTGATGGCCTGGGCCCCGAACGACCGGCCGTGATAGCTGTTGCGCATGGCCAGGATCTGATTCGATTTTCGATAGGACGTGGCGAGCAGCAGCGCGGTCTCGTTGGCCTCCGTGCCCGAAGGGGTGAGGAAAACCCGAGCGTCGGGGATGCCCGACAGCCGGGCGATCTTCTCGGCACACTCGATCATCGGCTCCGACAGGTACAGCGTCGAGGTGTGCAACACCTTGGCCGCCTGGGCCTGCACGGCGGCCGTGACCTCGGGGTTGTTGTGGCCGACCATGGTGGTCAGCACACCACCGAAGAAGTCGAGGTAGCGGTTGCCGTCGACATCGACGACGTAGGAGCCCTCACCGCGGTCGATGGCAATCGGCTCGGCGTAGTACGGAGACAGGAAGGAGGGCAGCACGGCCCGGTAACGCTGATGGAGTTCCTCGGTCGTGGTCATCGGTGTTCCCGCCGCTCAGAGTTCGGAGATCCTGCCGTAGAGCTCGGGCCGGCGGTCCCGGTAGAACGCCCATTGGTTGCGGACCTCCTCGATCACGTCGAGATCGAGGTCCCGGATGACCAGCTCCGCCCCTTGATCCGACGCCGGGTCGCCCACGAACTGGCCCCGGGGGTCGCAGAAGTAGCTGGTGCCGTAGAAGTCGTTGTCACCCAGTGGCTCGATGCCGACCCGGTTGATGGCGCCGACGAAGTACATGTTGGCGACGGCGGACGACGTCTGCTCCAACTTCCAGAGGTAGGCCGAGAGACCGCGACTGGTGGCCGACGGGTTGAACACGATCTGGGCCCCGTTGAGGCCGAAGATCCGCCAGCCCTCCGGGAAGTGGCGGTCGTAGCAGATGTTCACCGCCACCCTGCCGACGGCGGTGTCGAACACCGGATAGCCGAGGTTGCCGGGCTTGAAGTAGAACTTCTCCCAGAAGCCCTTGACCTGGGGAATGTGGATCTTGCGGTATTTGCCGAGGTAGGAGCCGTCGGCGTCGATGACCGCGGCGGTGTTGTAGAGCACCCCCTCCTGCTCCTTCTCGTACATGGGTAGCACGAGCACCATGCCGTGCTTGGCCGCCAGCTCCTGGAACCGCTTGGTGGTCGGACCGTCGGGAATCGCTTCGGCGTAGCCGTAGTACTCGGCCTCCTGGACCTGACAGAAGTACGGGCCGTAGAACAGCTCCTGGAAACAGATGACCTGGGTGCCCTCGGCGGCGGCCTCGGCAACGTACTTCTCGTGGAGTTCGATCATCGACTCCTTGTCGCCGGTCCAGGCCGTCTGCACGATGGCCGCTTTGACGGTGCTGTCGTTCGCCATGGTGATTCCCCTCTGTCGATGAGTTCTGCGGATGCAAGACGATTTGTATCCTCTCACGAACCGTATGTGATCCGTTGATCGGGAACAAGTGACACGTTGTCGTAGGCGACGTTTTCTCCAATAGTCGGATTAATAGTTTGATTGTCGAAGTACCGATGGGATCGAGTACCGTGGCGGCGAGCGCTCGTTCACCCCCGGAGAGCAATGACCGACGTCCGAACTCCAACCGTTCATACTTCCGGCGAGGATCGTGCCTACCAGCGGGTTTTGTTGCTTCTGGTGATGGCGTCGGTGATGGCCTTCGGATCGATGATGACGATCGTCACGGTGGCGCTGGGTCGCTTGGCCGCCGACCTCGACTCGACGCGGGCCACGCTGACGTGGGCCGTCACCGGCCTCATGCTGGCGATGGCCGTGGCCACCCCGCTGGCCGGGAAGCTGGGCGACGTCAGGGGCCACCGCAAGGTGTTCCTGGTCGGGCTCGCCGGCTGCGCCGTCACCACGGTGGCCTGCGGGCTGGCCTGGGACGCCGAGTCTCTGATCGCCTTCCGGGCGCTGTTCGGACTGTCCGGCGCCCTGGTCGTTCCGAACTCGATGTCGCTGATGATGCACGCCTACGGTCCGGAGCGGCGGGCGACGGCGATGGGCTGGTTCCAGTTCGCCATGACCGGGGCACCCACGATCGGACTCGTGATCGGTGGTCCGCTGATCGACACGATCGGCTGGCGCAACCTGTTCTTCGCCTTCGCCGTGATCACGGCGGCGGCACTGGTGGCCTCTGTTCGGCTGCTCCGTCCGACACCGGTTCGGGCATCCCACAACATCGACTACCTTGGCGGCATCACACTGGGCGTCACCGTCCTGGCCGCGCTCCTGGCGATCACCCGGGTCACGGTTCTGCTGCGAGACGAGGGTGCCGTCGTCGCCGGAGCGGATGGGCTCTTCTGGCTGCTGAGTCTTGGGGCGGCGGCCGGGCTCGTGATCTTCGTCCGCACCGAACGAACCGCTCCCGAGCCGATGCTCAAGCTCGAGTACTTCTCCCAACCGAACTTCACCCTCCCGATGCTGTCGTCTGCGCTCGTGCAATTCGCCTATATGGGCGGGTTCGTGGTCGTTCCGGCGCTGCTCGAGGATCAATACCTGTGGTCGCTCGGCGCCATCGCGGTGTTGCTCGCTCCCCGACCCGCCACGTTCAGCCTCACCTCGCCGCTTGGCGGCTACCTCCCGGGGCGCATCGGCCAGAAGCCACCGATCGTGATCGGCGCGGTCGCCATGATCGCCTCGACCGCCGCCTTCGTGGTCGCCTCGGGTTTCGACTCCGGATTCGGCATCGTGCTCATCCTGGCCGGACTCATCCTGGCGGGCGGGGCGGCCGGCATCTCGCAGCCGTCCGTGCTGGCCATGGTGGTCGACAACGTCGACGACGACGACACCGGCATCGCCAACGGCATGACCCAGCAGATCATGTTCATCGGCATCGTGGTCGGTGTCCAAGGCATGAACGTGCTGGCCGGCGACAATGCCACGAGTGGACGGTTCGCGCTGACCTTCGGGGTCGGGCTGGCGGCGTCCGTGATGGGTTTGGTGCTGGCGCTCCTGATCCGTCCGCCCTCGGCGACGACATGACCCAGGGTGATCGCAGACCCGGCCCGACCACTGCCTAGACTGATCGGGTGAGCCTCAGCTGGGAACAGGTGATTGTCGAAGCGACCGACCCACCCGGCCTGGGCCGTTGGTGGCGGGAGGTGCTCGATTGGGTCGTCGTCAACGATGATCCGGAGGAATTCGAGATCCGTCCCGCGATCGACAGGATGCCGGGGCTCCTCTTCGTGCCGGTGACCCAGCCGAAGAAGGACAAGAACCGGCTCCACCTGGATTTCCGACCGGACGACCACGGCCGGGAGGTCGAACGGGCTCTCAACCTCGGCGCCCGTCGGATCGACGTGGAACAGGGCGATGTCAGCTGGGAGG
Organism: Acidimicrobiales bacterium; assembly: GCA_041584095.1. GTDB lineage: Bacteria > Actinomycetota > Acidimicrobiia > Acidimicrobiales > SZUA-35 > JAHELU01. The sequence continues at coordinate 4,691 of JBFHEP010000291.1, forward strand.
TACTCGCCGATCCCGAGGGAAACGAGTTCTGCATCCTCGGTTCGGCCGACGCCTGAGCGCAAGTTGGGATCGACCTGTCTGCCGTCGCACGTCTCCGTGGAGGCGGCTTCCTAGAGGACGGGGAAAACCGGGCGCCCGTCTGGCCGGTCGGCCCGGGCCAGGGCATGGATGACCGGCCAGTCGCCGTGGCGGCGGCGGGCGATGTCGACGAGAATGTGGATGATCTCGCCCGTTGCTCGGGGGTCGAATTCGGGTGTCGGCATGCCGACACTGGCGGCAAGGTCATCGACGTGGATCATGACCTCGATGAAACGGGTGCGGCAGAAGTCGTCGAGCGTCAGCATCCGTCCGCCGAGCGCGCCGATCAACCGATCCGACGGCTCGGCGGGAAGGCGGCGACGAATCTCACTCGCCACCCGCCGACATTCGTCGAGGACCTCGGCCGGTCCGACCGATGCCTCCGAGGCCGACACCTCCTTGATGCGGTCATGAATCGGCGAGTCGATGGCGGCGTGGAAGTAGGTGACCGGGGTGAGCAGGCCATCCGACGGGGCCGCCGACGGATCGGTTCGATCGAGATAGGCCAGCACCGAACCGGCGGCTCGGACGAGGTGGGCGCTCAGTGCGCCGACCGTCATGCCGTCCAGGCGACTTGGCTCGTCCCAACTGGTCGCCACCACCAGCGAACCGATGAGGCCGGCCGCAGTCTCGACCGCGTCGGCGACGGTCCGGCGGACGGCCGTCGAATCGAGCGCCGGTTCGTTCATGGGCCGACCCTAACACCGCATCCCTCCAGTGGACCAAAGTCCGCTGGCGCCACGTGGCGAACGGGACCTACCATTGGAGTAGCCCACAGGCCGAGGTGACATCGGCCCGTTGACCTTGTGTCCGGTTCGCCTTGGAGGTCTCTTCAGGCTGACCGGAAGACGAACAGGAGGCAACGATGCGAGTGAGCCAGGTGTTGAAAGGCAAGGGCGGTGGACTGATCAAGGCCGCCCC
>JBFHEP010000292.1:0-5656 GCA_041584095.1 Acidimicrobiales bacterium
CGTTCGACGGTCGCCGCCACGGTGAAACCGTCGATCGGAATGGGTTTGGCCAGGTCGACGGTGAGCCGGACCAGTAACCGTCCGCCTCCACCCCGCTCGGCGTCGAATCGGGCGACGCCTTGCTCACAGGCTCGGGCCAGTAGTGCGGTCGGCGGTCCCGCATGGCATGAGCCGGGATCCCATGGCCCGCGGGCTGCATCGTTGCCCACGAACACCTCGGTGCCGTTGCGGATTTCCACGCTGAAGAACGTGGCACTCATTCGGCGCCGTCGATTGTCGGAAACCGATGTCGGATGTCACGGCCTCTGTCACGGCTTGGGTCCTGGCCTGGGTCACGGTCTGGTGTCACGGTCTGATGTCGTAGTAGAGGTTGTTGGGTTCGCCGAGATCGTGCTGGGTGACCGAACCGAAGCCGGCGGCCGTCGCCAGCTCGGTGAGACGATCGCCGTGCAGCCCCACCGTACCGAGACCAAGTCCATCGGCCTCCGACAGGGCCGACTGCAGGCAGGAGGTGACGGAGTACCCGTAGAGGAGCGCGAGGAGTGGATTGCGGCGATCCCGTTCGAAGTCGCCGGTGCAGCGGATCTCCTTGACCAGCAGGATCCCGTCGTCGGCGAGGACGTGACGTATCGCCGTGAGCGCCTGATCGGGCCGCGGCATGTCGTGAAGGCAGTCGAAGGCCAACACCACGCCTGGTGTCCGGTCGGTGACGGCTGCCGCGATGTCGACGGCGAATCCCTCGACGAAGATGACGTTGGACAGCCCCTCGTCGTCAGCCAGGTCGCGAGCGAGTTCGAGGGCGGTGGTGGAAGGGTCGATGCCGACGAACGTCGAGTTCGGGAAGGCGGCGGCCACGGTGGTGAGGGCCACACCTCCGCCGCAGCCGATCTCGACCACGGTTGTGCCACCGGTCAGACGCTCGGACAGCCCGTCGAAGGCGGGCAGGACCTCCGAGACGAGTGCTTGACGGAATCGGGGGGCATTCATCCGGGCGAGGCCCGCGGTGGCCACGGCGCCCTGTTCCTCGTACGTGATCCCTTCACCGATTTGGAAGGAGCGGACGAGCGCCTCGACGACATCGGGGTGGGTCCCTGCGCCGAATGCGCCGGCGGCGAAGTCGACCGATCCGGTCTCGTCGGCCAGAAGCGCCGCCCCCACGGCGTCGAGCTCGAACCGGCCGTCGTCGTGGCGGGTGACGAGGTCGGCCGCAGCCTGACCGAGAAGCCACTCCTCGACGAGGCGGCGATCGAGTCCGGTTCGATCTGCCAGTTCGCCGGCGGTGACCGGCCCAGCCCCGTGCAAGGCCCGATACAGGCCGAGGCGGTCGCCGAGGTGGATCATCAGTGAGACCACCTCGCCCATCTTGTAGTTCCACACCCTGAACGCGAACCGTTTGAGGGCCTTCGGGTCGAGGTCGGCGATCGGCGCCTCCGCCGCGCTCGTTTCCGGACTTGTGCCTGCACTCATCGCTGGATGCTCCCCGTCGTCGACGCACCCATTATGGGCCGATCGGGAGGTGCCTCGCGTGTTCGAAACCAGCGGCGACGAGGCGTGGTCCGTTTTACTGGAAGGTACGGGACAGCGCCTAGAGTTGATTCGAAGTGGCCGGGCTTGATCTTCGCCGCCACCGACGGATCGATCTCGGCATCGTCGGATATCTCACAACGTGTGACAAGGCAGAATGTTTTGACATCGCTCGACAACTACTCGCTGGACGATCGCTACGCCAACGACCAGGGGCGGGTGTTCCTGACCGGAATCCAGGCTCTGGCCCGGGCCCCGATGGAGCAGCTCCGCATCGACGCCGCCCGGGGGCTCAACACCGCTGTGTTCATCTCCGGGTATCAAGGGTCGCCGCTCGGTGGATTCGATCAGGAGATGGCCCGGGCCAGAAAGCGGGTTCCCGACCTGGACATCGTCTGCAAGCCCGGCGTCAACGAGGAGCTGGCGGCCACGGCCGTGATGGGCAGTCAGGTGGCGCCGACCCTCGATGGCAGCCGCTACGACGGCGTGATCGGCTACTGGTATGGCAAGGCTCCCGGCGTCGATCGGGCCAGCGACGCCCTCCGCCATGCCGTCTATGCGGGATCCCACCCGATGGGTGGTGCCGTGGCACTGGTCGGCGACGACCCGGCCTGCAAGAGTTCCACGCTCCCGTCGTCGTCTGATCTCACGATGATGAACCTGAAAATGCCGGTGCTCTATCCCGGCGACGTCCAGGACGTCCTCGACCTCGGCCGTCACGCCGTGGCACTCGCCCGCTTCACCGGGCTGTGGACCGGCTTCAAGATCGTGACCGCGGTGGCGGACGGTTCCGGAACCGTCGACCTGTCACTCGACCGGGTATCCCCGGTGATCCCGGACGCCACGATCGACGGGAACCAACGATCGTTCAAGCCCAGCGCCAACCTCATCGCCCCGTTCACCAACGAACGGGAACGAGACATCAACGAGGCAGGCCTGGTTCTGGCCCAACGCTACAGCCGGGCCAACAACCTGAATCGGGTCGTGAACGAACCGCTGTCGCCGTGGCTGGGCCTGGTGGCCACCGGGTACACGTATCGGGAACTGTTGCAGGCACTGCGTCGGCTCGGCTTCGACGGCCTGGAGGCCTTGGCCGACGCCGGTGTACGGGTTCTTCGCCTCGACATGCCCTTTCCGCTGGCACCCGAGCCGATTCGACAGTTCGCCCGGGGTTTGCAGACCGTCATGGTGGTCGAAGAGAAGGGCCCGTCGCTCGAGTGGATGATCAAGGACGTCCTGTACGACATGGTCGACCGCCCAGCCCTGGCCACGACCGACGGCGACGGCCGTCCGCTGTTCCCCCGCCATGGATTCCTGACCGCCGATCAGATGGTCGGCGGTCTTCGCTCGGTCATGGAGACCCGGCTCGGCGATCGGCTTGCTCCGGAGCCGCCCAAATCCAGGGAGAGGGTTCTGATCCCGCTGTCGACGGAGCGCTCGCCGTACTTCTGCTCCGGTTGTCCCCACAACTGGGGAACCAAGGTTCCCGATGACACCCTGGTCGGAGCCGGCATCGGCTGCAGTGGCATGGCATTGCTCATGGACGGTGACACGGTCGGGGCCATCACCGGCATCACATGCATGGGGGCCGAGGGGGCCCAGTGGATCGGCATGGAGCCGTTCACCGACGACGATCACTACATCCAGAACCTCGGCGACGGTACCTTTTTCCACTCCGGCCAGCTGGCCATGCAGGCCGCCATCGCTGCCGGGACCCACATGACCTACAAGCTCCTCTACAACGGCACCGTGGCCATGACCGGCGGCCAGGACCCCGAGGGCCAGGTCGGGGTACCCGATATCGTCCGGATCGCGCTGGCTCACGGGGTCACCGATGCCATCATCACCACCGACGATGTCGGCGCCTACGACGGCGTCGATCTGCCGAGCGGCCGGGACGGCAAAGCGGTACGGGTCTGGGATCGAACGAGGATCGTCGAGGCCCAGCGCTACCTGGCCACCCTTCCGGGCGTGACGTTGCTGGTCCACGACCAGGCTTGTGCCGCCCAGACCCGCCGCCTTCGCAAGCGGGGTTTGGTGTCGACACCCGGCTTCCGGGTGGCCGTGAATCATCGGCTCTGCGAGGCGTGCGGTGACTGCGGGGAGGTCAGCAACTGCCTGTCGGTGCACTCGATCGACACCGACCTCGGTCCGAAGACCCTGATCGACCAGACGACGTGCAACTTCGACTTCTCCTGCATGGAGGGCGACTGCCCGAGCTTCATGACCGTGACCGTCGACGAGTCCAAGGGCCGCTCGATGTCGCCGAAGCGGCGGCTCGGCCTGGGGCGTTCGGCCTCCGACGATGGTTGGGATCTGCCCGAACCGTCCACCGTGCACGACACCGGTGATGCCTTCAACGTGAGATTGGCAGGCATCGGCGGGACCGGTGTGGTCACCGTGGCCCAGATTCTGGCCACGGCCGCCATGCTCGACGGCTGGAACGTTCGCGGTCTCGATCAGACCGGGCTCTCGCAGAAGGCGGGCCCGGTGGTCAGCGACATCCGCCTGGATCGCCGCCGAGCCTCCGACTCGAACCTCCTCGGTCAGGGAGAGGCGGATCTGGTGGTGGGATTCGACCTCGTCGTCGCCGCATCCGATCGTACTCTGGCCGCCGCCGAAGAGGGTCGAACCGTCTTCGTCGCCTCGGCCAGCCCGACACCCACCGGCGAGATGATCGGCCGCTCCGATGTCTTGTACCCGGCGCAGGATGATCTGGAGGAGCGGGTGGCCGGGTTCAGTCGGCCTGAACTCAACCGGTACGTCGATGCCGGTGCGCTGACCCGCTCCCTCCTCGGCGACGGGGCAACGGCCAACGTCTTCCTCCTTGGTGTGGCCGTGCAGGCGGGACTGCTGCCCGTCGATCGAGCGTCGATCGAGCGGGCCATCGACCTCAACGGCGTGGCGGTCGACGCCAACCTGGCCGCCTTCGAGTGGGGCAGACGCTGGGCACACGATCGGTCCCGGGTCGAGGCGATCGCCGGGAGGGGACAGGATACGACCGTCGATCTCGGACGGGTCGCGGTGCCCGCCCTGCCGTCGAGCCTGGCGGCGCAGCTGAACGGCCTCGATGTCGCCGATGAGCTGGCCGATCGAATCGGGTTCCTGGCCGCCGATCTCGTCGGCTATCAGGACGAAGCGTACGCTCGAGCCTTTCTCGAGTTCGTCGCCTCGATGGCGGCTGCGGAGCGCCGGGTCCGGCATTCGGCCGGCGAGTTCACCCTGGCCACGGCCGAAGGCCTGCACAAGCTGATGGCGTACAAGGACGAGTACGAGGTGGCCCGGTTGTTGATCGCGCCCGAGTCGAAGGTCATCGCCGAATCGGTCGGCGGACCGGGAGCCAAGGTGACATGGAAGCTGCACCCACCGCTGCTGCGGGCTCTCGGGATGGACTCGAAGATTTCGATCGACCAGCGCGTCGGGCGGCCGATGATGGCCGTTCTGGCTCGTGGGAAACGCCTGCGCGGGACCGCTCTGGATCCGTTCGGTCACACGCGGCTCCGGCGGCTGGAGCGGGCACTGGTGGGGGAATACCGTACGACACTCGAGCGATTGGCCGCCGGTTTGTCGGCCGAGTCGATCGATCGGGCCACGATGGTGGCCCGAGCCGCCATGGACGTCAGGGGCTACGAGGATCTGAAAGCGCAGCGAGCCGACGTGTTGCGCTCGGTTCTCAGACACGCGACCGGCGAAGAGAAGTGAGGGGCGTGGCCGTGCCGCCGCGCATCGACCACGCCCCGAGCGTGACCGGGTCGGATCCCTGACCTCGCCGGGCGACGAAGAGGTCGAGCGGTCCTGACCGGGCCGTCGAGTAAGTATTCCGCCTGTGGGGAAGCCCCTCCAGCAACCGCCGTGTCGCTGGTCGACCTTCCGCCTGTCAGCGGCAGGGTATCGCTTTCCCGCGCCGACGAACAAGCCGAGCGGGATTCTTCATAGACCCTTATAGATCGGGTGCTTCGACATACTTGCGCCCGGGGTGGCAAAACCGGTACCCGCAAACTGGACGGCGGCGGGCGTCAGCGGCGGCCGTCGTCGCCCAGGGGTGCTTCCGCTTGAGGTGTGATCTCGAGATCGAGAAAGGTCACCCGGGCCAGCGTCGGATCGGTGTCGCCACCGTCGCCCGGCGGTCTGA
>JBFHEP010000293.1:0-5643 GCA_041584095.1 Acidimicrobiales bacterium
CGGCGGTCACCGCGGCGATCACATCGGCCGCCGTCGTCAGCCGCCGGTCGAACCGGAGCCACTGCCGCGGCCCCTCCACCCGAACCACGGTGGTGCCGGCCACCTCCAGCGGATCCCGGGCCTCGAGCAGGTCGACGACGACGGTGCGCTCCGTCCCGTATTCGGCCTTGAAGTCGGCCACCGGACCGTCGAGCACGACACGGCCGTGATCGATGATCATCATGCGGGGACAGAGTTGTTCGATGTCGTCGAGGTCGTGGGTGGTCAACAGCACGGTCGTGCCCCGCTCCCGGTTCACCTCCCGCAGGAACTCCCGCACCTCATATTTGGAGACCACATCGAGTCCGATCGTGGGCTCGTCGAGCACCACCAGCGCCGGGTCGTGCAGGAGTGCGGCGGTCACCTCTCCTCGCATCCGCTGGCCGAGCGACAGTTGCCGCACCGGGGTGTCGAGGAGTGGACCGAGCTCGAGCCGCTCGACGAACTCGGCCTCGTTGTGATCATGGCGGTCCCGGTCGGTGCGGTAGAGGTGGTGGAGCAGGTCGAACGAGTCGCGTAGCGGCAGGTCGTACCAGAGCTGGGATCGATTCCCGAACACCACACCGATCTGTCGAGCCAGACGTCGTCGCTCCGCCGTCGGCGTCAGACCGAGGACCGTGACCCGCCCGGCGGACGGAGTGAGGATGCCGGTGATCATCTTGATCGTCGTCGACTTCCCTGCACCGTTGGGACCGATGTAGCCGACCATCTCGCCCCGGTCGATGCTGAACGACACGTCGGACACCGCGTCGACCATTCGTTTCTCCCGCCGCAGTGGATTGCGGCCGCCCACGACGCGAGTGCGGACGACGTAGGTTTTGCTCAATCCTTCGACGGTGATCACCGGGGTTCGCGAATCGGTCATCTCAACTCCCCGTGCTCTGGTAGTGGTTGATGCCGCGGCGCCACGCCCACCGGGCAACAAGTCCGACCACAACCGCCACCACCGGTGGGGTGTACGCCATCCACGACGGAAGACCGAGCGGGTTGGCGGCCCCGCCGACCGTGATGGTGGGCACGTAGGCCACGAACGCCAGGGGCAACGCCCAGCCCATGACGGCCCGGATCCAGCCGGGATAGATGTGGAGCGGGTACTGGTTGGCGAACTGGCTGCCGTAGGTCAAGGCGTTGGTGGCCTCCCGCGACGCCACGGCCCAGAACGTGATCGATCCGGCAACGACCCAGAACCCGCTGTAGATGGCAATCCCACTGATGAGGGCGACGGCGAGAGCGGCCAGGCGGCCGGCGGTCCAGTCGACGTCGAGATTGGATGCCGACCAGATCAGAGCGATCCCCGGCGCCAGGATCTTGCCGGCCCGACGCAACTCGAACTCCAGGGCGAGGATCTGGATCAGGGCGGAAGTCGGTCGAAGGAGCACGGTGTCGAAATTGCCGGTGCGGATGTAACGGTTGGCCAGAACCTCGACCTCGCTGATGAACAAGTCGCCGATGCTGAACGGCAGAGTGGCCAGGGCGTAGAGGAACACGACCTGGGCCCGGTCCCATCCACCGAAGCGGGGCACGAGGTCGACGAGGATCAACAGGGCGACCAGTTCGAACACGATGAGGATGCTCTGGGAGGCCAGCAGCATGAGAAACGACGTCCGGTACTGCCAGTCGGACCGGATCCGGGCCGCCACGATGCGCCGGTAGAGACGGAATTCGTCGGCCACCGGCGTGCGCAGGGCGGTCACTGGCGTCAACCCCCCTGCACCACAAGTCGCCGGGTGGCCGAACCGAGCATCATCCGCCCCGCCGCCAGTAGGGCCAGGGCCCACAGAACCTGCTGGGCCAGAGTCCAGACGAGCCTCCAGCCGCTGAACCGGCCGAGGTAGATCTCGACCGGGAGCTGGATCATCGAAGCGAACGGCAGCGCCCGGGCCAGCTGTTCCAGCCATTCCGGGAACAGGTTGATGGGCAGGCTGAGACCGGCGAAGAAGGTGATGGCGATCGTGACCATCTGGTCGATGCCGCGGATGTCGACAAGCCAGAACGCCAGCAGGTTGGAGCAGAACCGGACGGCGAAACCAACGAGGGCGGCGGCGATCACACTCAGCCCGAACACCAGCCAGTGCCACGCGGGATCGGGCCAGCGAAGGTCGAACACGATGGCGCCGAGTACCACGGGCGGTACGCCGCGGACGATGATCTGGAGGGCCGAGTCGCCGAGCCAGTTGGCCAGCTCCCACAGCTGCAGGTCGGCCGGGCGGTACAGGTCGACCTCGATGTCGCCGGATCGGATCCGTTCGGGAAGTTCGAGGCCCCGGAACGCACCGACGATGGCGATGAAGCCCTGCGATATGAAGGCGAATGTGGCCAGGTCCTGGCCGGTGAACCCCCGGACGGCGCCGCCGCTTCGGGAGGCCACGTAGATCAACACGGCGGCCCGGATGTAGCCGAACACGGTGTTGACGAACGCCCCCGATGCGGTCGCCAGCCGGTAGGTGGTGGCCCGCCGAAAGCTTCGTTTGCCGACTTCCCACAGCAACCTCAGCACCGCCGACCACCCTACTCAACCCGTCATCTCCTGTCGATTCCTTCTCTCCTTGGTTGTCGTTTACGCTCGAAGATGGTTAACGTGATCCAACGGCGCTTGACTCTCGCCGCTCGTGGATCCGTCCACCTCATGACGACGTCGACTCGGGTTGTCGAACCCGAGCGAGGCGGTGCGGCCGATGGTGTGGTGTTTCTGGGGCTCGAAGGGCGGTTCCGGCTGTTCGGTGACGGCCGCGGCGGCCGCCATGCTGACCGCACGTCGCGACCCGGTGCTGCTGGTCGATTTGGCCGGCGGCGATCAGGCGCGGATCCTCGGGGTTGAGCCGACGGGCCCCGGGCTGGTCCGCTGGCTCCGCCACCCGAACCCGCCACCGGACTCGCTGGCTCGGCTCGAGCTGCCGGTTGCCGGCCGTCTTTCACTACTGCCGTTTCGGGGATCGGACAACGGCCCGAATGGTTCGGCAGGTTCGGATGGCCACGAGACGGATCTCGATGAGCGATTCAACCTGCTCGCCCACCTGCTGGCGGCCGACGAACGGTTGGTCGTGGTCGATCTCGGGCTGCCGGGTCCGGCCGACGCAGGGAGGTCGGGCTCGTCGCATCCACCGGCGTTTCGGACGGTCCTCGGTGTAGCCGAGCGTTCCACGCTGGTCACCCGACTCTGCTATCTGGCGCTGGTTCGGGCCATGGAGCAGCCGGTTCCCGATGACGTCATCGTCGTCGTCGAACCCGACCGGGCGCTGCGGGCCGCCGACGTCGAGGCCGCCCTGCGGGTGCCGGTGGCCACGGTCCGGTGGGATCCGAGTGTCGCCCGGGCCGTCGACTCCGGCCTGTTGATCCGCCGGTTGCCCCGTGCGCTGCACCGGATTCCGCCGGCACACCCGCCCCCGAAGACGCGCTCGGTTGCGTCGGCCGCCACCCAGCCGATCCCGTCGGGAGCGCAGCGGCCGTGATCGGTTCGTCGTCCCGGGATCGAAATCGTCAGCGGGTGGCGAGGCCCGACCAGTGGGCCAGGACCCAGCCGGTGTCCCAGCCGGTGTTCCAGCCGGTGTCCGAGCCGGCTTCGGTCGAGCTGGTCCGCCGCCGTGATCCGTTGCTCTCCGGAGCCGAGGCCCAGCGGCAGGCCCGGGTCGAGCGATCGAGGTTCACAGGGCTCGGCGCGGTCGACCGCCTCCTGGCCGAACCCGACGTCAACGAGATCATGATCAACGGACCGGGATCGATCTGGGTCGAACGAAACGGCCGGCTCGGGCTGGTCGACGAATCGGTGGCGGAAGGAGAGCTCGATCTCATCATCGAGCGGATGTTGGCTCCGCTGGGCCTGCAGCTGAACCGGCTCAACCCGATCGTCGACGCCCGACTCCCGGACGGCTCCCGGGTCAACATCGTCGCCCCGCCGCTGGCGGTGGACGGTCCCGTGCTCTCCGTGCGCCGCTTCACCGATCACATCCTGCCGCTCACGGCCTTCGGCCCGCCCGAGGTCGCCGATCTGCTGACCGATCTCGTACGAGCCCGTCGATCCCTGCTCATCGTCGGTGCCACCAGCTCCGGCAAGACCACACTGCTCAATTCGCTGAGCGCCCGAATCGCCGCCGGCGAGCGAATCGTGACCATCGAGGACACCGCCGAACTCCGCCTCGCCGGTTCCCACGTCCTGCGCCTGGAGGCCCGACCGGCCAACAGCGAGGGAGTGGGCCGGGTGTCGATGCGGGAGCTCGTCACCACCGCATTGCGCCTCCGGCCCGATCGGCTCGTGATCGGGGAGGTGCGCGGTCCCGAAGCCTTCGACCTGCTCCTGGCCCTGACCGCCGGGCACGCCGGTTCGCTTTGCACCTGTCACGCCCTCGACGCCGCGGCGGGGCTTCGCCGCCTCCAGATGCTGGCGTCCCTGGCCGACGCCGACCTGAACCCCGAACTCATGCGCCGATTCGTGTTCGACGCCATCGACGTCGTCGTTCACGTGGCCCGCCGGACCGTTCCGGGCCGCCCTTCGGCCCGCCGTATTGTCGAGGCGGTCTGGGCCGTCGACCCCGACGGTCACCACGATCGAGCGGGTGGTGAACACGGCGGTGATCTCGGCGACGGCGTCAGGTTGTTGTGGCGACGGCCGCCGACCCCCCGGCCCGTGGGGTCCATCGAGGGTTCCGGACCTGGATCCGATCCGCCCGGGAGGCACGATGGCTGAAGCGCTTCTTGTTCCGGTTGTCGGCGGTGGTGTCGGCTGTGCCGTCGGGGCCGTGGCCTGGCGGGCTGCCGGCCCGCAACGCAACCTGCCGTTGCGTCCGATGGCCGTCGTTGTCGCCGTGTTGGCGGTGGTGGCGGGGCTGGCGACTCGGGTCCCGTTGCTTGTGTTCGCCGCACCGGTGGCCGTCGGGTTTTTGGTGGTCGAGCTGGAGCATCGTGAGCGGCGAGCTCGTGATCGGCGACGCCAGGCGGGCCTGCCGGTCGTGGTCGACGCCATGGTTCAGCAGCTTCGAGCCGGCACCGGTCTACGGGTCGTGTGTGCCACACCGGCGGCGGTCGGTTCCGAGGTCGACGAAATGCTCCGACCGTTGGTCGAGGCGCTCGAGCGGCAACGTCCGCTGCGGGAGGCTGTGGGGGCCCTGCAGGCCGAGGCGTCAAGGCGGGCCTGGCACGATGCCCAGCTGTTCGCCGCAACGCTGGCCGCACTCGTCGATCGGGGAGGTCCCGCCGTTGGGGCACTGCAACGGCTCCGGTTGACGCTGACAGGCGCTGTCGAGGCCCGGTCTCGAGCCGAATCCCAAGCAGGACAGGCCCGCGCGTCGGCTGCGCTCCTGGCCGGGGCACCGGCGTTGTTCGCGCTCGTTGTCGCCTTCGCCGACGCCGACGTCGGTCACTTCTACCTTCGTGAACCGTCGGGTGGTCTGTGCGTGACCGTGGCCTTACTGCTTTCCCAGGCGGGATGGCGGTGGATGAGCCGAGACGTCGACCGCGCCCTCCACCGCCACGACGCCGTCAGCAGTCGCCGCCGGGGGAACCGACGATGATGGCAGCCTTGCTGACAGCGCTTGCGGCAGCGGCGGTAGCGGCGATCGCAGTGCGAAGTCGTCGCATCGCAGTCGAGACCAAGCGAGTCGCCCGTGACCG
>JBFHEP010000294.1:0-5598 GCA_041584095.1 Acidimicrobiales bacterium
ATCGGTGCTGTCCGACAACCGGACCCAGTTCACCGACGGGGTGACCCTGGCCCGGTCGGCCGTCGAGCGCCAGCCGTGGATCGGACTGGGGCTGGCGGTGCTCGCCGCCCTTCTGGCGATCATCGGGTTCCAGCAGCGACTGGGTGACTACCGATGACCGGGGACCGACGAGCGCTCGGCCACCTGAGCCGCCGCCGGTTTCTGGCCGGCATGGGGGCCGCCGGGCTCGGAGCGCTGGGCCTCGGCGCATGCACCACGGTCGCCGATGGCCGAACCTTCGACCTCGGAAACGGTCGGCGTCTACGGATGCTCAACTGGGCCGAATACATCGACGCAGGCGGTCCGACCGACGACGATCCCTACTACGACGGCGGGACCCTGGCGGCGCTGGCGGCTGAGGGGCTCCAGGTCGACTACGTCGAGGGCTATGTCGACAACATCGACGGATTTCAGAAGGTGATCGACGAAGCGGTCACGCCCGACGTGCCGGAATGGGACATCGTCGTGCCAACCAACTGGCGGGCCGCCGAGATGATCACCAACGGGTGGGCCGAGCCACTGCCGATCGAGGTGATCCCCAATCACGTCAACATCGACCCGGCCTATCTCACCAACTCGTGGGATCGGGGCTGTCGCTTCCAGATGCCGTGGCAGGTCGGGATCACCGGCATCGCCTACGATCCGGCGCTGACCGGTCGGGCGATCACATCGGTGTCGGACCTGCTGGATCCGGCCTTCGCAGGGCGGGTCGGCTTCATCGGCGAGATGCGGGAGGCGGTCGGTCTCATGATGCTGGCCAACGGCGACGATCCGTCCCGCCCAACGCGCACTGCGGCCGACGCCGCCCTGGACGACATCGCCGAGGCCGCCGCCTCCGGCCAGGTCGGGGCGTTCACGTTCAACGAGTTCGCCGATCTGTTGGCCGCCGGTGAGCTGGTGGCGGCCATGGCCTGGTCGGGCGACGTCGCACTCCTCCAGAACAGTCGCCCCGACATCACCTTCGTGATCCCCGACGAGGGCGCCGTTCAATGGTTCGACACCATGGTCATACCCCGCGGCTCCGAGGCACTCGCTGCCGCCGGTCGTTTCATGAACTACGTCTATGATCCGGTCAACGCCGCCCGCATCACCGAGTGGGTCTCCTACATCTCCCCCGTGATGGGCGTCCAGGACGAGTTGACGCGGCGGGGCGGAGCGTCGGCCGAGTTGGCGGCCAGCACGGTGCTGTTCCCCGACGAGGCCACCAGAAACCGCCTGTTCACTTGGGGCGGGCTCGACTCGGCCGATGAGGAAGCATTGGACGAGCGCTACGCCGCGCTGGTGGAGCCATGACCGACCATCGAGCACCCATGCACGACTACACGCCGGAAATCGATGAGCTGGCCGATGACATCCTGGCCTACGCCAAGGACCGCGTCTCGCTCGACCCGACACCGATGGGACGTCCCGCCTCCGCAAAGGAACTCTTCGACGCTCTCGGTCCGACCATCACCGCCGAGGGAATCGGCAGCGATCGAGCGCTCAAGGCCTTCACCGACGTCCTGGCACCGGCCTGCCTGTCGGTCGACAACACCCGGTACCTGTCATTCGTGCCGGCGGCACCCACCGAGGCCGCCGTGCTCTTCGATCTCGTCGTCGGGGCCGAGTCGATCTACGGGGGCTCCTGGCTGGAGGGGGCCGGAGCCGCCTACGCCGAAAACGAGGCGTTGCGCTGGCTGTGCGACCTCGCCGGCCTCGGCGCGCAGTCGGGTGGAGTTTTCGTCCAGGGCGGAACCATCGGCAATCTCTCCGCGCTCGTCGCGGCCCGCGGTGCCGCCGAGGCCAAGCTGCGCGACCAGGGACGATACCGGCCGAATCGATGGGCCTTCCTCGTGTCCGACACGGCCCACTCGTCGGTGCCGTCGGCCGCCATGGTGATGGATGCCGACGCCATACCGGTGCCGACCGGTCCAGATCGGCGATTGACGGGCGACCTCGTGGCCCGTGCCCTCGACGAATACGGCGACCTGATCGCCGGAGTCGTGGCGACCGCCGGGTCGACCAACCTCGGGGTCATCGACGACCTCGCTTCCATCGGGCAAGTTTGTAATCAGCGCAACGTGTTCTTCCATGTCGACGCCGCCTACGGAGGTGCCGCGCTCGCCGCACCCAAGGTCCGGCATCTGTTCGACGGCATCGAGCTCGCCGACTCGGTGATCATCGATCCCCACAAGTGGCTCTTCGCCCCGTTCGACTGCTGTGCACTGTTGTGGCGGGATCCCGATCAGGCCCGGGCCGTCCACGCCCAGCACGCCGAATACCTCGACTTCCTCGATGTGTACGGCGACTGGAATCCCAGCGATTTCGCCATCCAGCTGACCAGACGGCCACGCGGGTTGCCGTTCTGGTTCTCCCTGGCCTGCTACGGGACCCGGACCTATGGAGAGGCGGTGCAGCGAACCCTCGATCTGGCGGCCGAGACGGCGGCCAAGATCGACGCGGCACCCAACCTGCGCCTCGCCTGGGAACCCGGGCTGTCGATCGTGGTCTTCGAGCGGATCGGTTGGAAGGAGGGCGACTATCAGGTCTGCACCGAGAAGATGCTGGCCGACGGCACCGGGTTCGTGGTCCCGAGTCGCCACGACGGCCGACCGGTCTTCCGGTTCTGTTTCATCAACCCCCGAACCACCAGCGCCGAGATCGACGCCATCCTCGCCGCCATGGCCTAGCGGTCAACGCACCTCAGCGAAAGGACAGATCATGTCCGAATCCACCGAATCCGATCTCGAATGGCACCGGATCCTGGCCACCGACGAGTTGGATGACGGCCGGGTCACCACCGTCACCGTCGGACGCCGGTCGTTCGCCGTGAGCCGCGTCGGCGGCGAGTACGGCTGCCTCGACAATGCCTGTCCCCACCAGGGTGGCCCACTCGGTGAGGGCTCGATCGAGAACGGGTGGCTACGCTGCCCGTGGCACGGCTACGACTACTCCCCCATCGACGGCCGACCGCCGGGAGGATTCTCCGATGCCGTCGAATGTTTCCCCACCGAGGTGCGCAACGGCGACGTGTGGGTCGGTCTGCCGCGACCCACGGCCGACGCCCGAACCATGTCCGATGTGGTCGTCGAAACCCTGGTGGCCTGGGGGCTCAGCCATGTCTTCGGTATGGTCGGTCACTCCAATCTCGGCCTGGCCGACGCCATGCGAAAGGCCGAGGAACGAGGTGAGCTGACATTCATCGGAATCCGTCACGAGGGTGCCGCATCCTTTGCGGCCTCGGCGTTCGGGAAGCTCACCGGTCGGCCGGCCGCGTGTTTCGGCATCGCCGGACCGGGATCGACGAACCTCCTGACCGGTCTCTACGACGCCAAAGAGGACCGGGCGCCGGTTGTGGCGTTGTGCGGTCAGGTGCCGTCCAATGTGAGGGGTCGAGGGGCGTTCCAGGACACGAATCTCGAGGGGGCTTTCGCCGACGTGTCGGCGTACAGCCAGACCTTGCACGCCGACTCCGACGTGGCGGAGCTCGCGTCGTTGGCGATGAAGACGGCCATCGTCGAACGTAACGTGACCAACCTGATCTTTCCCGACGAGCTCCAGCACCGACCCGTGGCGGACGACCGAGCCGCCGGTTCCCCGGCCGGTCGGACGGGCGGCTTCGCCCACCAGCCGGCCGACAGTCAGCTCGAAGCGGCCGACAAACTGATCGAGCAGTCCCAGCGCCCCCTCATCATCGCCGGGAACGGCGCTCGTCCCCATCGGGCCGAGGTGGTGAATCTGGCCGAGGCCCTGGGCGCCCCGGTGGCCACGACCTTCAAGGCCAAAGGCTTGATCGGCGACGATCACGAGCTGGCCTGCGGCGTTCTCGGCCGCTCCGGCACTCCGGTGGCGTCGTGGATGATGAACGAGAGCGACCTTCTGATCGTCATTGGGGCGAGCTTCGCCAACCACACTGGTATCGCCACGTACAAACCTCTGATCCAGGTCGACCGGGATCCGATGGCGATCGGCCGATTCCACGCCGTCGATGCCCCCGTATTGGGGGACATCGCCGTCACCGCACGCCTGCTGGCCGATCACGCATCGGCGGCGGGTCGGCCGCCGTCGGATCTCCGGGCCGATCTGGCCGAGCGCTGGGCCATCTGGAACGAGGAGAAGGCGTCCCGTCGGGCCGACGATCGGGGCAACGGCCTCAACGCTGCGGTGGTCATGGACGTGCTCAGTCGACGCATCGCCTCCGATGCCGTGATCAGCGTCGACGTCGGCAACAACACCTATTCCTTCGGTCGGTACTTCGAAGCCTCCGGCGATCAGGACCTTCTCATGTCGGGCTATCTCGGGTCCATCGGATTCGGCTTTCCGGCGGCCATGGGGGCGTGGGCCGCGGTCGGTGGCTCACGGCAGGTTGTGAGCATCTCGGGTGATGGCGGTTTTGGGCAGTACGCCATGGAGTTCACCACGGCGGTGAAGTACGGCATGAACATCACCCATGTGCTGTTGAACAACGGCGAGCTCGGCAAGATCTCGAAGGAGCAGCGAGCCGGCGAGTGGGAGGTCTGGCAGACCGCTCTCCACAATCCCGATTTCTCGCAATTCGCCGAGCTCTGCGGTGGCCGTGGCTTACGTGCGACCACCATCGCCGAGCTCGATGAGGTCGTCGTCGAGGCGTTGGCCCATGACGGCCCTGCGCTGGTCGAGATCATGACCGACGCCCTACTGGTCTGAATCGACCCGGTCAGATTTCCGGTGTCGACGACAGGAGTTCGTCGAGAAGCTTTCGGGTGACCGACGTCGGCGACTGATCGCCCATCTCCACCTCGGTGAGCAGAGCCACGCCGGTCGGTGAGGCCAACAACTCGGTGACCCGGCGGTGGAGGGCCTGGCCGAGGCGGGCCTCGATCTCGGTGCGGGCCCGATGCCGTCGGCGATCGTCTCGTCGACCCGTCGATTCGAGGAAGTCGAGGTGGTCGGCGATCGCGGCGAGCACATCGGTTGCGCCGGTTCCCTCCAACGCCGAGGCCATGACGATGGGGGGCCGATAGCCGATCTCGGCCTCCTGACCGGTGACCTTGCTCAGGTCGAGCATCAGCTCCAGGTCACGGCGGACGTCGTTGGCCCCCGGCCGGTCGGCTTTGTTGACCACGAACACGTCGGCCACCTCGAGTAGGCCGGCCTTGTTGGCCTGGACGGCGTCGCCCATACCCGGCGTCGCCACCACCACGGCGGTGTCGGCAGCTCCGACCACGTCGACCTCGACCTGGCCAACGCCGACCGTCTCGATCAGCACCGGGTCGAACCCCAGCGCATCGAACAGCCGTACCGCCAGCGGAACGGCCAGCGCCAGCCCTCCCGAATGACCCCGCGTGGCCATGGATCGGATGAACGGCTTGTGGCGAACGGTTGCGGCGTCACCGTCGAGGGCCACCGGCGTTGACACGGCGTCCTGGGATCCCTCCATGCGGATCCGATCGCCGAGGATTGCACCTCCGGTGAGCGGCGACGACGGGTCGACGGCGAGCACCGCCGGTCGCCGACCGCGCCCGCAGAGCAGGCGGACGAGCTGGCCGGTGAGGGTCGACTTGCCCGCGCCCGGCGCGCCGGTCACGCCGACGACGTGGG
>JBFHEP010000295.1:0-5596 GCA_041584095.1 Acidimicrobiales bacterium
CACCGGTGACCGCCTGCGATAACCGGGCCCGGCGATCGTCCGGAAGGCGCAGGCGTCGGTGCCGAGCCAGTACTAACGCCGAATTGGCAGATCTCACGCGCACCGTGCGCGCGTGAAATCGACCAGATCTGGTGGGCGTCGGGAGCGGAGGTTCGGGA
Organism: Acidimicrobiales bacterium; assembly: GCA_041584095.1. Taxonomy (GTDB): domain Bacteria; phylum Actinomycetota; class Acidimicrobiia; order Acidimicrobiales; family SZUA-35; genus JAHELU01. The sequence goes on from JBFHEP010000295.1 coordinate 159, forward strand.
CCTAAGGCCCCAGTGACCTACAGTGCAATGGATCTAGGCTCGGATGTAGGGACGCGAATGAAAGGGAAGGTCGCCATGATCGATCAACGCACCGGTCTCGAGATCATCGAGGAGGCGGAGTGCTGGGACCTGGTGGACGGCCATGGCGTCGGTCGGGTCGTGGTGTCCATTGCCAACAAGCCCGACATCTTCCCTGTGAACTACAAGCTCGACGATCGTGCGATCTACATCCACACGGTGCCCGGGACGAAGCTGGCCGGGGCCGTTCTCGGCCGTGCGGTTGCCTTCGAGGTCGATGACCTCGACGAGACGTCCCGCCAGGGGTGGAGTGTGGTGATCCACGGGGTCGCCCGCGAGGTCGAGAAACTGGAAGAGATCATGCACGCCGAAACCCTCGGCATCACGCCATGGACGACGACGCCGAAGTTCCGATTCCTGCGGATCGAGGCCGATGAGATCAGCGGACGGCGGATACCGGCCGACTGACTGAACGTTTCGGCCGAGAGGCGGGCTGGGCATCTACAGTGATCCAATCGACACTGAACGGATGCCGGCACCCCGACTCAACCCCGACCTTCGCCGACGGCTGTTGGCGCCGGTCGAGGCGATCGTCTTCGACAAGGATGGCACCCTCACCGAACTCAACTCCCGATGGGTCGCGTTCTTCCGCTCGATCATCGCCGCCACCGCAGCCGACGGAGGCGACCCGGAAGCCGAGCAAACCTTGGCCGAACGCCTGGGTGTGGGGGTTGACCACATCGTGCCCGGCAGTCCGGCGGCGGTGAAAACCGAGTCCGAGCTGATGACCATCGCCGTCGATCACCTGCTCGAGCGGGGCTGGACGGCCGAGCAGGCCATCACCTCGATGGGTGCCGGTCTCGAGGCGGCAACGTTCGGCCCATTGGCCCCGCTCGGCGCCGTGGCCCAGACGGTCGAGGCATTGGCCGCCGAATACGTGCTCGGCGTCGCCACCTCCGACAACCGGGCCAATACGCTCTCCGAACTGGATCAGCTCGGCATCGCCCGCCACATCTCGGCGCTGCGATGCGGCAACGACGGCGGTCCGGTCAAGCCCGACCCGGAGGTACTTTGGGGCCTGGCCCGGGAGTGGCGACTGGAGCCGACCGAGCTGCTCTACGTGGGCGATTCCGAACAGGATCGTGAGACCGCCCAGGCGGCCGGCAGCCGATTCATCGCTGTTGTGGCCGGCATCTGCGCCGGCGGCGGTGACGAACCCGCATCACCCACGGCGATCGGGGCAGACGCCTGGGTCGCGTCGATCGCCGAACTCGTCGACTGATGACGTTGCCCCGGTCGGTGGCGTCAACGGGTTGCGTCGGGGCGGATCTCGCCTGAGCCGCGGGCGATCACCTCGGAGGCGATGACCTGCCGCACCCCCGGACCCGAATCGCCGTCGAGCCTTCTGAACAGCTGCAGTGCGGCCCGCCGCCCGAAATCGCGGGGATCCTGCGGCACCACGGACAAGCCGGGGGTCACGGCGTCGGCCAGGTCGATGTCGTCGAGGCCGACGTGGGCCACCGAATCACGCAGGCCTCGATGATGGAGGGCTCGAACCGCGCCCAGCGTCACGAAGTTCTGGGCGGTGAAGATGGCGGTCGGCCGAGGCATGGCGGCGAGGTAGCGGTCGATGATCCCCGTCCACTCGTGATGGGAGTGGGATCCCGTGACTACGCGGTGGGCGGCGGCCACGACCCCGGCATCGGCCAGGGCCTGTCTGAATCCGTCGAGCCGGAGCCGGGAAGAGAAGATGGCGGCGTCGTCGCCGAAGTAGGCGATGTCGGTGTGCCCGTGGGCCAGCAGGTGCCGGGTGGCGGCGGTGGCGCCGGCCCGGTGGTCGCTGCGGACCAGGTCGATGTCGAGATCGGGGATCTCGGGCTCGGCGTCGACGAACACCACGGGGGTGCCTCTCCTCATCTCCGATCGCAGCGTTGCGGCCGCCGCCCCCCACGAGACGACGATAAGGCCGGCGACACGCCGCTCGACGAACGTCTCGATGAGCTGCTGTTCCCGGTCGGCGACGCCTTCGGTGCTTCCTGCCAGCACCAGGCACTGCCGGCTCATCGCCACCTCCTCGATGCCCCGAAGAAGGTTGCTGAAGAAGATGTTGGCCACGTCCACCATCACGAAGCCGATTGTCGCCGGCGCCGAGGTCGAGCGTCGGAGCAGGCGGGCCCGCTGATCGGGGCGGTACCCGAGCCGGGCCACGGCGGCTTCGACCTTCGTGACGAGATTCGGGGATACCCCGCTTTCAGCGTTGACCACGCGGGAGACGGTCTTGAAGCTGACGCCCGCTTCGGCGGCGACATCTCTCATCGTTGGACGCCGGATGCCCGACAAAATGGTCCCCTTGCATCGAATGAACAACCGGTTACTGCGAGGTCATGAACCGTGGGCTCGTATGTTGCCATCCGATGACAACGTTGTCAACGTTACAGTTTGACGGTTTGACAACGTTGTCAAGCTGCAATAGAGTGCAAACGTCCAACGTCCTGAGCGGTGTGGGCTAGGGTCGCAACGATCGCGACCCTCATCATCGAATCAGGTCGCTGTATCAACATCCGTTGCACAAGGGGGAGACCCATAATGTCAATACGTTCTCATGGCTGGCGAATGCTGGCCCTTCTTCTGGCGCTCGCCATGGTCGCGGCCGCCTGTGGATCCGACGACGAAAGCGGAACCGACGCCGGCACCGACGAAACAACCGAGGAGACCACCGCGGAAACCACGGAGGACACGGCCGCCGACACCACGGAGGACACGGCAGACGAGGGGGCGATGGAGGAAGGCGACGGCGGCGATGTGTCCGTCTCGCTGATCACCAAGGACTCCACCAACCCGTTCTTCGTCGCCATGCAGGAAGGCGCCCAGCAGAAGGCCGATGAGCTCGGTATCGACATCAGCATCGGTTCGGGTCAATCCGAGGGTGACGACGCCGGTCAGATCGAACTGATCGAAGCCGCCATCGCCCAGGGACAGGACGGCATCCTGATCACGCCGATGTCGGTCAACGTCAATGACGCCATCCAGAAGGCCCGCGACGCCGGCCTCTACGTGATCGCCCTCGACACGCCGACCGATCCGCCGGACGTCGTCGACATCACCTTCGCAACCGACAACTGCAAGGCTGGTGACGCCATCGGCCAGTGGGCCGCAGGCAAGCTCAACGGCGAGAAGGCCGTCATCGCCCGTCTCATCATCTTCGACGACCGCACCGTGTCGGTCGACTATTGCCGTGACAACGGCTTCCTGCGGGGTATGGGCATCGACATCGGCGATCTGACCGTCATCGGTGACGAGCCCGAAACCGGCAACTACACCACCGGTGCCGGCGGCGAGTACGAGATCGTCTGCGTTGAGGCCACCGGAGCCAACGAAGAAGGCGGCCGCACCGGCATGGAGACCTGCCTGTCGCAGAACCCCGACATCAACGTCGTCTACACGATCAATGAGCCCACCGCCTTCGGTGCCGCTGCGGCCCTCGAGGCCCAGGGCAAGGTCGTCGGTGAGGACGTCATCGTCGTGTCGGTCGACGGTGGACTCGCCGGCGTCCAGGCCGTACAGAACGGTCAGATCCAGGCGACCTCGCAGCAGTACCCGCTGCGGATGGCCAGCCTCGGCGTCGAAGCCATCTACGGGATCGCCACCGGCGGTGCCCCGCCCGAGAACACCTCGGACGACGGCACGTTCTTCGACACCGGCGTCACCCTCTGCACCGACGAGCCGATGGACACCGTCACCGTCGCCGATCAAGAGGACTCGCAGTTCTGCATCGACAACGCCTGGGGCTGATCCACTCCGCACCGAGCGACTGACAACTGCCGAACAGGCATCGAAAAGAAGGCAGTGAGAGGGTGGTGGCCGGCTCGGTCACCACCCTTTCGCCTACCGGGGCACGAGGAGGGGTTTGCCTCCCGGGCAATCTGTAACGTACGTTCGTCACTACAGCAAAGACTCGAAGGGGAATCAGAAGTGAGCTCAACCGTCACACCGGATGTGGGGGCCGTGGACCTGAGCGGCGAGTTCGACCAGCCGTCGGGCATCATCGCCAAGATCCAGGGGATCCTGCACCGCTATCCGTATCTCAGCCCGTTGGCCGTCTTGATCCTGGCCATGATCATCTTCACGATTCTCAACGATCGGTTCATTCTGGCCACCAACCTGTCGCTCATGACGCAGCAGGCGGTGATCGTCGGAACGCTGGCCATCGCCCAGACATTGATCATCCTCACCGCCGGCATCGATCTGAGCATCGGCGCCATCATGGTCTTCGGACAGATGATGATGGCCAACATGGCGGCCGAGGGAGCGTCGAACGCGGCCAACTTCGGCCTCCCGTCCGTTGTCGCCATCCTCATTGGTATCGCCATCGCCACGCTGGCCGGAGCATTCAACGGCTTCCTGATCGTGCGCCTCAAACTGCCGCCGTTCATCGTGACGCTGGGCACGTTGAGCGTCTTCACCGCTTTGACCCTGATCTTCTTCAAGGCCCGCACCATCCAAGGGGGGGAGTTGCCGGAGTTCATGCGGTTCATGGGAACCACCCCGTTCAGCATCGGCAGCTTCCAGGTGATGACCGGGGTGCTGGCCATGCTCGGACTCTACGGCCTGTTCGCCTACATCCTCCGCAACACGTCGTGGGGTACCCACATCTACGCCGTCGGCGACGATCCCGACGCCGCCGAACTCTCCGGCATCAACACCGACCGGGTGCTGTTCAGCGTCTACACCGTGTCGGGTCTCATCATGGGCATCGCCGCCTGGATCACCATCGGCCGTGTCGGATCGGCCAGCCCCAACGTCGCCCCCGACATCAACCTCGACACGATCACCGCCGTGGTGATCGGCGGCACTTCGCTGTTCGGCGGCCGCGGCACCATGATCGGCACCCTGCTGGGAGCCATGATCGTTGTCGTCGTCCAAAACGGCCTGGCGCTCGCCGGCTACGACCAGGCCCCCCGGGTGCTGGCCGTCGGCCTGCTCGTGATCGCCGCCGTCTCCCTCGACCAGTGGATCCGAAAGGTGAAGGCGTGAGTCGCGGAGCGACTCACCACGAGTTTCGCCCATCCGGGCGAAACGTCGGCGCATCGAAAGGAACGAAGGTGAGCCATGAGTGATACCGCAATCGCAGTAGACGTCAAACCGATCGTGAAGGGCCGCAATCTGGTCAAGACCTTCGGTCACGTGGTCGGCCTCAATCACGCCGATCTCGACTTGTTCCCGGGAGAGGTGCTGGCGGTCATCGGCGACAACGGCGCCGGTAAGTCGACCCTCATCAAGTGCTTCTCCGGCGCCCACATTCCCGACTCGGGCACGGTCGAGGTCGACGGGAAGCCGGTGCACTTCCGCAGCACCAACGACGCCCGGCATGCCGGCATCGAAACGGTGTTCCAGACGTTGGCCGTCTCGCCGGCCCTCGA
>JBFHEP010000296.1:0-5590 GCA_041584095.1 Acidimicrobiales bacterium
CCGCTGATCGAGTTCCTGAGCGGAACGACCGTCGACCGGCACCGCTTCCGCTACCGGCTTACCGGCGGTCCGTCCGGAGAGCGTCGCGTACTACGGCTACACGATGGCTGAGCGACGGCAGGCCACGATCCTTCACGTCGACATGGACGCGTTCTATGTGTCCGTCGAGGTTCGTGAGAATCCGGAGCTTCGGGGCCAGCCGGTGGTGGTCGGTGGCGGCGGCAACCGGGGTGTCGTGGCGGCCGCCTCGTACGAGGCCCGGGTCTACGGGGTACGATCGGCCATGCCGAGCTCGAGAGCCCGGGCCCTGTGCCCGGACGCCATCTTCCTTCCCGGCGATCACCGTCTGTACGGCGAGGTGAGCCGGCGGATCATGGCGATCTTCACCGACGTCACGCCGCTCGTCGAGCCGCTCTCGCTCGACGAGGCCTTCCTCGATGTGGAGGGAGCCATCAAGCTTCTCGGGAACCCGGTCCAAATCGCCCACCGGCTACGGGAAGCCGTGTGGGATCAGGAACGACTGACGTGTTCGATCGGTGTCGCCGGATCCAAGTTGGTGGCGAAGCTGGCGTCGGAGGCGGCCAAGCCGAGGATCGAAGGCCGGAGGGTCGTCCCCGGTCTCGGCGTCAAGGAGGTACCGGTTGGTACCGAAGCCGATTTCCTGCGGCCGCTGCCGGTCCGAGCGATGTGGGGCGTCGGGCCGAAGACCGGTGAGAAGCTGCAACGGTTCGGTATCACCACGGTCGGGGAGTTGGCAGACCTCCCCGTCGATGTTCTGATCGGAGCCGTCGGTGAGGCCAACGGCCGTCACCTCCACGCCGTCTCCAACGGCATCGACAATCGATCCGTCGAGCCCAACCGCCCGGCCAAATCGATCAGCCATGAGGAGACGTTCGCCGCCGACCTGACCGACGCCGACGAGGTCAGACGCCATATCGCCCGAATGGCCGATGCGGTGGCCTCACGGCTTCGACAGGCCGGGCTGTTCGGACGAACCATGACCATCAAGGTCCGGGTGTCCAACTTCGAGACGTTGACCAGGTCGAAGACCGTGCCCGAGCCAACCGCGTCAAGGCGGCAGATCCGGACCGCCGTAACCGACCTGTTCGCCGTGCTCGCCAGCGACCGAGCCGTGCTCGACGAGGGAATCCGCTTGTTGGGTGTCGGGGTCTCGGGTCTCGCCGAGGAGGTCGCGCACCAGCTGACCATCGACGAGATTCTCACCGAGCACGCTCCTTCGGGCGCTTCAGACGCCGCCGAAGCCCGTGGCACCGATGATGTCGTGGACACGATCCGGAACCGGTTCGGGCTGGCCGCCATCGGTACGGCCCGCCTCCTCGGTGACTCCGGACTCGAACCGAAGATCGGCGGTTCGGGCCGGTGGGGTCCCGATGAGGGCGACTTGGAGGGCGATTGAGCCGAATTTTTCTTTAGGAGTGCCGCTCGCCGCCGACGATGAAAGCACGAAGGGTGCAACGCCAATTGTGCACAGCCTGTATCGGCAGGTCACAGCAGCCGGCCGGGCCGCCGACGGGGCACAGGAACGGTCTGCCGACGTGGTGACGAAAAGCCAACAGTGTAAGGAATCCGAAAAGATTTTTCATCGAACGGGGTCCCGTGCGTTGTCCATCCGTCAGACTTGCGCGAGACTGGTAGCACTTGCTCAAACCTTCATTTGGTCGGAAGGGTGAAGGAAACTCCACATGCCACTGTCAGAAGACGAGCAGAGGATACTCGCCGAGATCGAGCGGAATCTGCATGAGAGTGATCCTCGCCTCGCTCGGGAGGTCAGTGAAACCACGGTCTATCGCCATGCGCTCGGTTCGCTGAAATGGTCGATCCTGTGGTTTGTTCTCGGCACGGTGGCCATGGTGGCGGCCTTGCCGGTGCACTATCTTCTGGCCTTTGTCGGATTCCTGGTGATGATGGCGGCGGCCGTCGGATTCGAGCGAAATCTCCGCTTGATGGGCAAGGCCGGTATCAACCAGTTCACCAGGGCGTTCCGCGCCGCAAATCCCACTCAGCCCAACGAGGATCCGGATCGGGCCGACGAGCCCGACCACGACTAGCGGACCGGGCGAACCACGACGATCAGCTCACGTCTATCAGATCCTGTTGATCGGTTGGGTGGGGCCTGCTGATCCGCTCGGTGGTGATCGTTCGGTTTGATCCGGTCGCCCGGGAAGCAAGCGAGGACAGCCAGCGGCGGGGGTCGACGCGCCGCAGGATTTGCGTGTGCAACGGTACGTGCTCGCCCATCGCGGTTTCGACCTCTGCGGCAAGTACCGAGGCCTGCTGGGCCTGGTTGGCGGTAACCGACGAGGGATGGAACCGGGCCACGGTCGAGAGCTCGGCAAGCTGCTGCATCATCGGGCCGCCGGGCACAGCGCTATCGCACAGGCGTCCTGCAAACTCGGTGCGAGTCTCCGAAGGTCGGCGTGTGGCGTCGAAGCCGAGCTCGATCGTCTCGACCGCTTCGCTCCAGGATGTGCTCACCTCCTGATCGGGCGTATTCGATCGGGCTCGACGCCGGCGTCTGCGGAGCGTCTGGAGTCCCAGCACCAGCACCGCATAGGCGGCGATGGCAGCCGGGATCAGCAGGTATCGCAGGTCGATCCGCTGCCAGATCGGAGCCTGCTCGGCTCCGACTCCACCGCCGACCGGAGCGTTGAGGCTTTCATCAAGTCCGGAGTTCGGCTGGACGAGACCGGGGTCGATCGGTGACGTCGGCAGCTCGTCGAGCGTCGGCTGGGTGTTGGAGTCCTGCGCCGGGGTATGGCCCGAGTAGGGGGAGGCACCGGGAAGGCCGCGCCCCGGAGTCGGTTCGAACGGCACCCATCCGAGACCCTGGAAGTAGATCTCCGGCCAAGCGTGGGTGTGACGGCCGGTGACCGTGTAGACAGTTCGCCCCTCCTCGTCGACACCCTGGTCTCCCCAGGTGAAGCCGGTTGCCACCCGACTCGGCACACCGAGCGATCGCGCCATCAGGGCGAACGTACCGGCAAACTGCTGGCAGAATCCTTCTCGTTCCGCCAGGAACGTCTCGATGGGGTCGTCACCGCGAGGCCCGAGCTGGACCTCGTAGCGGTAGCCGCGGAAGTGATCCTGCAACGCCCGCATCATGTCGTAGCGGTTGGCGGAGTCGACGGTCAGGTTCTGGGCCAAATTGATCATCATGGGGGAGATGTCGCCCGGTACGTCGAGGTAGCGCTCGGCGATCTCGTCCGGGATCTCGTTCGGGGCGGCTCGAAGCTCGTCGGCCGAGAACGCCGGCACCTTCGACACGACGGTGTACGTGACCCCGTCACTGTCGGGCACGTCATTGGCCACGGTCAGCGAACTCGTCTCGCTGTTCCAGGTCACCTCAGTGCTGGCTTCACCAATGCTGGCCGGGGCAAAGGCGGCTGGTAGCCAGATCGCGGCCAACGCTTTGATGCTCACCGATTGAACCAGTTCAGTGCGGTTGCCGCCGAGATCCTGGCCCGGCAGGTCGCCGTCCTGCGGTGAGAAGTTGCCCGCAACCTTCCAGATGTCGTCCTCGAATGTGTCGAGACCGGCGATCCGCCAGTAGCTCGGCTCCTCGGCGGTGACGGTGAACAGCTCGACGTTGGTCTGATCCACAAGCCGGTTCCGGATGTTCACGAACGGGCTCACCACGACGCGGGTGGGATCCTGCTGGGGACTGAAGCTGTAGATCGGTTCGGCATCGGCCCAAGGCAGGTTGGCGCCGACGATGGTGCCGGCGATCACGGCGACTGCGGCGAGCGATGATCCGAGACGCCCGACGGCAAATGGGCCCCGCCGCTCGTGATTCGGCAGCCACAAGTCCTCCTGCATCAGCTTGTAGACCCGCTGGGCCACGGCCCAAACGGCGATGGCGCCGGCGTAGATGAAGGTGGAGATGATCCGGTTCTGCCCGGCGGACACCGGTGGGATGGAGGTGAAGACGAAGAGCAGGCCGCTGGGAAACACCGGCTCGAAGGCCAGTCGCAGCCTCATGGCACCCCAGTCGGTGAGAAAGGCCATGATCCAGGCGCCGACCATTGCGGCCGCGACGAACGCCGGCACGGCGGGAACGGGAGACTTCATCTCCTGGAAGCTCACGACCAGCTCGTCGACCACGGCCCGAAGCGCGGTGACGGTTTCAGCGGTCGGCACGACCCCGAACTGGGCCGTGCCCGGTGCATACCGGTTCATGACCAGCAGCGAAAGGAGCCCAAGCGAGATCACAGCCGTGAAAAGCAGGGGCAACCTGAGGCGGCGGCACATGATGGCGATCGCGGACGACACGAGAGCTGCACCGATGATGGGGAAGACAGTGTCGCTGAGCTCGAAAACCCGACTGAATCCAACCGCTGCAGCGGGGACCAGGAGGGCGGCCGCCGCCTCGAGCCATATGGGCGGGTTGGCGTCGCGGTTCATCGGGTTCCTCCCGGGGCCGAGCCCGGTGAGATACCCCCATTGGCAGAGCCGGACCGGTGATCGCCGTTTCCGAAAGGACCGACCTGCGTCGACGACGGCCGGTGGCCGCCGGAGCCGTTTCCACTGCCCGAGTCGTCGTTCCGGGCGGCCTCCGACGCTCGCCGGCCGTACCCGGCCACGGCAGCGGCCCTTGTTTCGGATGTCCGACGCTCGGTCAGGGCGTTGGACCACTTCTCGGCCAGCGTTTCGTCGGAGTCGTGGACGACCAGCCAAGGTGCCGGTTGGTGGCGGGGTCGCTGGCAGGAGATCGGGATCAGCAGGCAAAAACTCCTCTGGGCTCGGCCGAGAGCCTGCTCGATCTCGGGCGAGACGAAGCCGGTGATGACGACCAACGTTCCGCCCCTCGTCATTCGACCGAGTTGGTCGAGGCTCCCGGGCAGAGACGCCTTGGGGGAGACGTCGATCAAGGCAAGCTGTTCGTCGACCGCCTCGAGTTCGGAGCGGGTGCGAATGTCGGTGACCGTGGCCCCGGCGGTCGTGAGGAAGCGGAGGGAATCGCCACCACGAAATCCGGCGTAGAGGGCGCTGAGCGCCGTGGAGACGGCCCGCTCGAAGCCCGGATCGTCGTAGACCTCCGATCGTCGGTCAAGGAGCACGGTGACCCGACCCGTGCGGGGCCGTTCGTCTTGACGCACGATCAGGTCGTCGAAGTGGGCCGAAGCCCGCCAGTTGACCCGCTTCAGCTCATCGCCGACGACGTAGGGCCGGAGCGCGAAGAACTCGTCACCCGAGTTTGCGATCGCCCTCCGTGGCTGCAGGTCGGCGGTCGGATCGAATCCGGCGATGGCGGTGAGCGGACGGAGGTTGATCAGTTTCGGGTGGATCATGAGATCCGTCTGACGAGCGGCCCGAACCGAAGCCTTGGTCAGGCCGAGCGGATCGGACAGCGTCAGGTCGAGCGGACCGACGCTGAACCGACCGCGGCGGTGAGCCGGAAGCCGGTAGGCGAGGCGGGCTTCGGTGCCGGTGCTGATGGGGGCGACGTGCACGGTCGCCCCACTACCGTCCTGGAGCTGATCGTGGGCCGACATGACCGTCGTTCGACGCCGTCCTCGTTTGCGAAGGATCAGATCGATGCGAGCGGTCGAGCCGGCCCGTAGCCGGGCCG
>JBFHEP010000297.1:0-5574 GCA_041584095.1 Acidimicrobiales bacterium
ATTTCGGCCTCATCGTGCATGCCGCCCAGGGCGATCCGTTCGAACTCCCGCCCCAGCGCCCTGGCGATCGATTGACCGAGCGACGTCTTGCCGACGCCGGGCGGTCCGACGAAGCACAGGATCGGCGCCTTGGCGTGGGGGTTCAGCTTCATGACCGCCAGGTGTTCGATGATCCGCTCCTTGACCTCCCGCAGATCGTAATGATCCTCGTCCAAGACCGTCTGGGCGTGGTCCAGGTCCAACCGATCTTCCGTCGTGCGATTCCAGGGCAGTTCCAGCACCAGCTCGATGTAAGTTCGGGTCAGCTGGTAGTCGGCGATCGGATGACCGAACACGACGCGGTTCTCCGCGTAGTCCTTGGCCGCCTCGTAGGCGGCCTGCATGACCCCGATCGCTCTGGCCGCGGTCTGGAGCCGCCCGTTCTCGAAACCCGCCATCTGATAGTAGAAGCCCCGGCCTTCCCCGTCGGCTCCACCGATGAGGTTCTCGGCCGGCACGAACCAGTTGTCGAACGACACCTCGTAGGAATGCATACCCCGGTAACCGATGGTGTCGATGGGACGGGCCTCCATCTTGCCGCCTCCGCCGGGCGTGTCCGAGTGCTGGGCCAGTTCGAAGCCGTGGCCGTCGCCCCGGTCCTTCGGAACGATGAGGATCGAGAGACCTCGATGGCCGAGCGAACGGTCGGGATCGGTTCGGGCCAGTACCATCAACACATCGGCCCGGGCGGCGAATGTGCACCACGTCTTGACCCCATTGATCAGCCAGCCGGCATCGGAACCGGTGCCGGTCGGGGTGGCCGTGACCTTGATGCCGGCCACGTCCGAGCCGTAATCGGGCTCGGTTACGGCCACTGCGTTCATGATCTCACCCGACGCCAGGCGCGGAAGCCAGGTCTGCTTCTGCTCTTCGGTGCCTCCGGCCTCCAGGGCGCGGGCCAGGATCTCGGGTCGGGTGATCAGCGAACCGGCGGCCCCGAGGGAACCCCGGCTCAGTTCTTCGGTGGCGATGACCATGCCGTAGTAGTCCGATTCGCCGCCGGAGGCGAAGCCGCCGTAGGACTCGGGGATCGACAGGCCGAACAGACCCATTTCGGCGAGACCTTCGATGAGCGACTCGGGGATGTCGGCGTTGGTGCGATGGATGTGCTCGGCCTGGGGTGCCACCTGATCGTCGGAAAAGCGCCGGAACGTGTCCTGGACCAGTTCGAAGTCGTCGTCGAGATGTCGGGGTCCGTCGGTGAACGCCAGGTCTGCCAGCACACCGGGCTCGCGCCACTCCGAGACGAACCCGGTGGTCGGCTCGAGCGCTCCGATGCTCGAACCCCACAAGTCCTCCCGACCCCAGAGCCTGCCGGCCAGATCGGACACGACGTCGGCCACGAACACGCAGGTCAGCTTGGCCTCGATCTCGCCCTTGGCGCCGTAGTCGATCATCGCCCGGGCCGTTTCGACGGCGGCCGCAGCGTGGGCCACGTCGTAGGCCAGGACCTGATCGGCATCGACCGATCCGGTTTCCGCCAGCTTTCTCACGGCGTTGCGGACAACCGAAGCCGCGGCATCGATGGCGGCGTTGGCGTTCTGGAGGTCGGGTTCCGGCATGGTGTCAAGAGTAGGAGCGGTCTCAACTCGGGGAGACATCGGGTTCGGTAGGATCGAGTGCGCTCATGTTGGATGCCGTCGACCTCGAAGAGTGGTTCGCCGATCACGGTCGGGATCTTCCGTGGCGCCGCACCCGGGACCCCTGGCCGATCCTCGTGTCGGAGATCATGTTGCAGCAGACCCAGGTGAGCCGGGTCGTCGATCGCTGGCATCGGTTCCTCGATCGGTTCCCGACACCGCAGTCGGCCGCGGCGGCCTCGGTGGCGGCGGTGATCGACGAGTGGTCGGGACTCGGCTACAACGGACGAGCCGTCAACCTCCACCGGTGCGCGGTCGAGCTCACCGAACGGTTCGGTGGCGCGATGCCGGCGACACTCGACGAGTTGCTGTCGCTACCCGGTGTCGGCCCCTACACCGCTCGGGCGGTGGCCGTGTTCGCCTTCGAGCAGACCGAGGCTGTCGTCGACACCAACGTGGCCCGCATCCTGGCTCGCATCTCGAACCGGACGATGACCCGATCCGAAGTCCAGAGACTGGCCGATGCGAGCGTGATCGGTCGCGATCCCTGGATCTGGAATCAGGCGCTTCTCGATGTCGGAGCCACATGTTGTCGTCCGAGTCCCGACTGCGCTCGGTGTCCGTTCGCCGCGGTGTGCCGTTGGCAGCTCGGGGGGCGTACCGATCCTGATCCGGCCGACGGCTCGGCCGGAGTATCAGGCCGTCAGTCGACCTTCGAGGGCTCGGACCGCCAGGGCCGCGGCCGCCTGGTTCGAGCGCTGCGCGGCGGGCCGATCACCGTCACCGACCTGGCCGAGGTGATGGGTTGGCCGGGCGACGCCGCCCGCGCCGAACGGGTGGCCGCAACGCTGGTGGGCGATGGTCTCGCCGTCCACGAAAACGGCCGCTATCTGCTTCCTTCCTGACGGCCGTCCCCGAACCCGACCGCCGTCCGGGAGGGGTCTTTGGGCCCTTCTCCTCGGGGCAGGTTCCGGCCAGAGTGGGAAAGCAGAGTCGTCGTCCATACCTCGATGACCGAAGGAGCGGACCATGAGCGATCGAGTCAATCATCTCGGCTCACCGCCCGACGCCGCGAGCGAGGCCACCGATGGCCTCCTGGAGTGCGCCACCGGCGTACTGTTCCTCGTGTTGGCCGCAGGCTGGGCCACCAACCCGGGGATCGTCCCCATCGGCGCCGCGCTCGCCGTCATCTTCGGGCCGTCCCTCCTCCGGCGAGTTCAGCAGATCGTCATCTATCCGAGGATTGGCCGGGTTCCCGGGCCTGCCGAGCGGTCAGGTGATGATGCGCCCGGACTCGTCGAGGTTGCCATGTTCGTCGCCGGTGCGGTGGTGGTTTTCATCGTGACCATCGCGCTGACCGGCGACATCGGCGCGGTCGACGGCTGGCGCCGGTGGTCGGGGCTGCTGGCCGGCCTCCTGTCCGCAGGTGGTTTCCTTGCCGCCGGTGAACGCTCGGGACTACGTCGCCATGCTGCCCTGGCGATCACGTCTTCGCTCCTTGGGTTCGGGTCGGGAGTCGTCTCCGATGGGACCGACTATGCGGCGGTCGGCTGGTACTTCCTTACCATGGGCGCACTCTTGTCGACACTTGGACTGGTCGAGCTGGTGATGTTCGTCCGACGGCATCCGAAACCGACGTCCTGAAGGCTCGGCCCCCTCGAATCTACGACCCGCAGATGGAGCGGACGAGGGCGTCGACGGCCTGGTCGGCCAGGGCAACCATTTCGTCGTCGGTTCGATCCTGGATGGGGTGTTGGACGAAGACCCGCTCCGGCTGGAAGCCCAAGGCGTCACCTTGCGCGTCGGCGGCGTCGACGAAGACGTCGCTGGCCACGAAAACGGTCGGTATCCCACGTCGTTCGAGGTCTACGGAGTCGTGCACACTGCACGACGTGCAGCTGCCTCAATCGGCGAGCGCCTCGATGACGGCGTTGCAGTTGACCGCGATCTCGTGACGCAGGTCGACCGGGGCCGGTTTGGTGAACGTCGGCTTCCGGTACCGAACGACCTTCGCTCCGAGACGGTCGAGGTGCGACTCGATCTGATCGAGGAACACGCTGCCTCGAGGCTTCGAGATGTCGAGGAGCCCGACGGTCAGGCCGGAGAGACTCGCCGGCCGCGGCGCAGGCTGCAGGTCGGCAGCCGACTTGCCGGCGGTCGGATCCAGGACCACGAGCGGGTTCCCACCGCCGCTCGATGGGGTGCTTGACGTGGCATTCGATGTTGTCATGGTTGTATCTCCACGGTTACGGGTTCGGAGCCGATATCGCCGCCCACCCAGCCGTCGAGGATGGCCGAGAACAGCCCGGCCTCCCCACCGGCGTGAACGATCTGCAAGCCGCCCGGTCGGAACTTGGCGACCTTACCGTCGGCGGGAACCTCCGGCAGACCCTCGGAGATCCCGTCGACCCCGCGCACCATCTCGACCCCGGGGATCGTCAGCAGCGAATCGAGCTCAGCGCGCAGTCGATCCTTGTCCCAGCCGGCCTGGGCGAAGATGCGTGCGTGCTCGGGGGAGACGACGAGCATCGCATCGAAGGCCCTGGCCAGCTTGGGGTGTCCGGTCGATCGGAGGCAGACGGCGAACGACCGCACCAGCGATTCAGGGGTACGCGAAATCTGATCGACGATCGCGGTTGGACCGGACCCGGCGAACACCGTCACGGTGTCCGCGTCGGCCGCGAAACCGCGCTCCACGGCGAGTGAGGAGAACGGCGAGTCGTGTTCCCGCTCGGCGAAGCAGAACGACAACTTGCCGGGCGATCCGAGCATCGCCATGTCGACCTCGCCCGGCCGACCCCCACCGAGGTTGCGGACCACGAGCTGCAACGCCCGTCCGATCGTCAGGTTGGCCCGATTGCCCTGACCGAATGCATTGCTGCCGGAGTTCATGTCGAGCCGTTTGGTGACCGGTCCGTTGACAACCAGCACCGGACCGGAGAAATACGTGGTGGCCAGCAAGCCGTGCATGTTGAATTCGGTGGTGCAGGCGGCCTCGACGGCAGCCAGCACGACCGGGAAATACTCCGGCTTGCAGCCCGCCATCACGGCGTTGATCGCGATCTGTTCGACGGTGGCCGGGTGGAGGTCGGGCGGAATCTCGGCCACGAGGTCGGCGGCGGACCGCGACGAGCCCTCGAGCATGGCCATGACCCGGGCCTCGGTCGGTGGCACGACGGGCAGCCCGTCCGTCCAGCCCCGGTCGAAGGCCGCCTCGAAAGGGTCCTCGAGCCGTGCCAGCTCCACCCGCCGTGATTGGAGCACCGAGCCGCCGAACCGGACGGCCAGCTCGGTGCTCAGCGACGGATCCACCGACAGCGACCCGCAGCCGGGCCGGAACTCCGGCAGACCGGCGCCGAGCTGATCGACGCCGGTCAGCATCTCCCAGTGCGGTCGCGACCAGCCGACGGTACGGTCCTCCTCATTTCCGCCCTTGGCGAGGATCAGGGTCGGCACGGTCTCGATGTCGTGGTGCCAGGAGAATGCCAAGCGGGTGTCGTCGGTGGGGGACACCGACTCGGGGAAGGCCGGGTCGTCCTGGGTGTAGACGGTGAGCGGGCCCGTCTCGGCCAGCTGCTCGAGCACCGGCACGATCAGCTGACAGGTCGGGCAGTCGCGCTTCACCACGGCGATGAGGCCATCGGGCAGCGGCGGTCGGCGTGCTGGTTCCTGTCGCGTAACGTCGACGCCGGCCCCGGCGGGGTTCCCCATGACCCAAACAGTAGGCCGCCCCCGGGCGGGCGGTCGAACCGATGTGGATCGACCCTCACCGCTAGGCTTGGGCTGGCTCCGAGATCGCTCGATCGGTGGGGCCCGTGTCCAGCGAGAGATCACCCAGCGCCGAACCCCGGAGAGAGCATCGATGACCGACACCCAACGTGACCCCGAGATCGACCCGGGCGACTTCCGCCACGTGCTGGGTCATTTCCCGACCGGGGTGACGGTGGTGACCACC
>JBFHEP010000298.1:0-5556 GCA_041584095.1 Acidimicrobiales bacterium
AACTCGACGATCGCCTTTGTGTGAGCCCGAACGGGATCGAACAACCAACACTCAAACAAGGAATAGCGACATGATCCACTTCGAATTCATCACCGCCTGGCTCAAGGCCTACGCGAAGACCGACCGAGGCGCCTCGCTCGTCGAGTACGCCCTCCTGGTCGCCCTCATCGCCGTCGTCTGCATCGGTGCCATCACCTTCCTGGGCAACGAGGCCGCCGACAACTTCAGCGAAGTCGGCAACTCAATCGGCAACTAGGTCGAATCAGACCGAGGGCCGTATCCGGCCGGACGCGATCGTGTCCGGCCGGATACGTCGTTTTGTGACGGTCTTCACTTTTTTGGAGACGCAGCCCCCGGTCGGCTGTAGTAGCTTCAAGACTGATGGGGAACCTGACTCAGGAACAGCTAGCCGACGGACTCGACCACGTCCAGGATTCACCGAGCAACGCCGGGTTGATCGAGATGCTCGTGCTTCGTCCGGAGGTCGACGAGCGCCTCGTGGTCGATCGGGCCGAGTTCGTCGTGGGCGCCGGAATCGTCGGCGACAACCACGTGGCCCGGGGTAACCCCCGGACCGACGACGGCAAAGCCGACCCCGAGGCCCAGGTCACCATCATGAACTCTCGCGTATTGAATCTGATCGCCTCCGGCGATCGCGAGCGCTGGCCGCTGGCCGGCGATCAGATTCTGGTCGACATGGATCTGAGCCGAGGCAACGTGCCGAGCGGAACCCGCCTCTCGCTCGGCACGGCGGTTCTCGAGGTTTCGGCCAAGCCTCACACCGGGTGTGCAAAGTTCGCCCAGCGGTTCGGGCTCGACGCCGCGAAATGGATCAACTCCGACGGCGAGCTCCGGCTCCGCGGGATCAACGCCATGGTCGTCGCCCCCGGTACCTGCTCGGTCGGCGACGTGATCACGAAACTCTGATCACGATTCACCCGATGCCTGGGCACCGAGCAGACCCTCGAGTGCGTAGTCGACGAGGTTCTCCAGCTCCGGCCTGGTGAACGTCTCGTCGCGGAACATCAGCCGGAACAGGACCGGCCCGATCAGGAGTTCGGTGACGAGGCGGGTGTCGAGGTCCCCGCTCAACTCGCCGCGGGCTTTGGCCCTGGAAACGATCGACTCCACCGGCACACACCGGCTCGAGACCATACGTTCGAACACCTCTGTCAGGCGACAGTCGCCGATCGAGGCGGCGAACAGACCCGAGAACACCTGCCGGCGGGCCCGGCGCTCGGCTTCCGATATCGACACCAGGTGATCGGCCAGACCGAGCAGGTCGCCTCGAAGCGATCCGGTGTCGGGTTCGGGCTCGGGCACGATCATCAGCTCGAGCGCATCGAAGAGCAACTCGTGGGCCGAGGACCAGTTGCGGTAGATGGTTGTCTTCGCCACTCCCGATCGTCTGGCAACGGCCTCGACCGTGAAGCCGGCCACGCCGTCCTCCGCCAGGATCAACACGGCGGCTTCAAGCGACTTTCTGCGGGCCTCCGCGCTTCTCGGTCGAGCCATTGTCAGACGGTTCCTCGCTGTGTCGGACGTCGCAGGAAATCACCGCCGTTCCGACGGTTTACCCAGTAGAGTTAGTTACGCTACTTCATCGTAGCGTAACTGGCCCTTCAGCCCCACTCCACCTCCACGCACTGGGGCCGATGGAGTAGCCGACCCGAACAGGAACGGAGAATCCCATGCTCGCCTCGATCGGTAGGTGGTCGTTCAGCCATCCGAAGGCCGCCCTGGCCGCATGGATCGCCGCGTTCGTCGGCGTGCTCGGCCTTGCGGGAGGTCTCGGACCGGCGTTCAACGCCACATTCGAGGTCCCCGAGTCGGAGACCTCTGCCGGGTTCGAAACCCTTGACACGTACTTCGACGGTCTCGGCGCCGGCGCGCCCGGATCGATCGTGTTCAAAACCGAACGAGGCGTCGACGATCCCGAGGTTCAAGCCGCCATGTCGGAGGTGTTTGCCGCCGTCCAGCAGATCGAGGACGTCACAGTCGTGAGTCCCTACGGCCCGACCGGACAGAACCAGGTCTCGCCCGACGGCACCATCGCATTCGCCCAGCTCAGTATGGCCGAGACGGTGAGCCAGACCCGGGCCGTTGAGATCGGTCAGGAGATCGAAGCCGTTCTGCCCGAGGATCTGGCCGGCACCCAGATCGAGATCGGCGGAGCGATGCTGGCCGAGTTCGAGCCGCCGGAATCGGAGCTCATCGGCCTGTCGTTCGCCGTCGTCATCCTGATCATCTCCTTCGGTTCGGTGATGGCCATGGGTCTTCCGATCGGAACCGCCGTCTTCGGCGTTGGCATCGGCATCGGCACGATCACCCTCCTCAGCCGGCTGATCGACATGCCCGACTTCTCCATCCAGCTCGGCGCCATGATCGGCCTGGGTGTCGGCATCGACTACGCCCTGTTCATCGTCACCCGCTATCGGGAAAGCCTCCATCGCGACAATCCACCGCTCGTCGCCGCGTCCGAAGCCATCGACACCGCCGGCCGGGCCGTGCTGTTCGCCGGAATCACCGTGGTGATCTCCCTACTCGGCATGCTGCTCATGGGTTTGCCGTTCATCGCCGGCCTCGGCATCGGCGCCTCGGTCACCGTGCTGATCACGATGATCGCCTCCATCACCCTGCTTCCGGCATTCCTCGGCTTCGCCGGCGAGAGGATCGAGCGGACACGACTCGGTCAGCTCATCGCGGCCGGTCTCTTGTCGCTCACGCTGCTGATCGCCGGTCTCGGCCTGGCCGGCGCTTCGGTGGTCGGTGCCGTGGCCCTGGCCTCACTCGTCGTCTTCGCCGTCTCCTTCTTCGTACCGCCGCTGAACCGTTTCCTGCCGGAGCGTCAACCGAAGCCGATCCGCAACTCGATCTGGTACCGGTGGAGCCGACTCATCCAGGCCCGGCCCTGGCTGTTCGCCATCGGCGGCACGATACTCCTCCTGGCCATGGCCTATCCCATGCTCGATCTTCGGCTCGGCTTCAGCGACGAGGGCAACTTCCCTGAGGAGACGACAACCCGCCAGGCCTACGATCTCCTGGCCGAGGGATTCGGCCCCGGGTTCAACGGTCCGTTCATGGCCGCCATCGAGATCGACGATCCGGCTGACCCGTCGGCCATCGCCAAGGTCGCGGGTCTGGCTCAGGCCATCGGCGCCGACCCCGGCGTGCAGACCGTGGCCGGCCCGATCCCCAACAACTTCGCCGATCCGTCGAGCCCGCCGGAAGCCGCGATCATCCAGATCATCCCCACCACATCACCACAGGATGCGGCCACCGAAGACCTCGTCGAGCGGCTCCGGACCGAGGTCATCCCGGCGGTCGATACCGAAGGTCTCACCGTCAACATCACCGGTGGCGTTCCCGCCAACATCGATTTCACCGACTACCTGGCTCAACGGATCGTGATCTTCTTCGGCGCCGTGCTCGGCCTCAGCTTCCTGCTGCTGATGATGGTCTTCCGATCGCTGCTGGTCCCGCTCAAGGCGGTGCTGATGAACATGCTGTCGATCGCGGCGGCATACGGCATCGTCGTCGCGACCTTCCAGTGGGGATGGGGTGGTGGACTTCTCGGCATCGAGCCTGCTCCGATCGAGCCGTTCATCCCGATGATGTTGTTCGCAATCGTGTTCGGCCTGTCGATGGACTACGAGGTCTTCCTGCTGTCCCGGGTGAAGGAGGAGTACGACGCCAGCGGCGACCCGGTGAACTCGGTCGCCGACGGCCTGGCCGCCACCGCCCGGGTCATCTCGGCCGCCGCAGCGATCATGGTCGTCGTGTTCGGGGCGTTCCTACTGGAAGACATGCGGGTCATCAAGATCTTCGGTGTCGGGCTCGCCACCGCCGTGCTTCTCGACGCAACCCTGGTTCGTATGCTGCTGGTGCCGGCCACCATGGAACTGCTGGGAGCGAAGAATTGGTGGCTACCCCGATGGCTCGACCGGATCCTGCCGTCGATCAACGTCGAAGGACCGGCACATGGCCACGACGACCTGGATCATCCGGAGGGGGCGGCCGGCTCCGATGACACTCCCGACGACGTTTCGGGCCGACCGCCCGAGACCATCTCGGTCGGCTGATCGGTCGACTACGCTTGGGCACGTGCGGCTCCGGTGCCGGCGGCGCGTCGGATGATACGAGCTCCGATTCCTCATGACCAACATTTCGGTCGAAGCCAAGAAGTGGGGCGGTCTAGCCGATACGTCGGCTCGATCGGTCCTCGTCACGATCCTGGGCGACAGCGTCGCTCCTCTGGGGGGCGAGGTCTGGTTGAGCGACCTTTTCGTCCTGACCCAACCCTTCGGATTCAACCAGCGCCTGGTCCGAACCTCGATGTACCGCCTGGTCAACGAGGACTGGGTGGTCAACGAACGGGTCGGTCGACGCAGCCGTTATCGACTCACCTCCTACGCCGCCCTGGAGACGGCCGATGCCGACCGCCGGATCTATCAGCAGAATCCGCCGGCGTGGAACGAGGTCTGGTCGCTGGTCTTCACCGACACGCTTCTGTCGGGCGACGGTGACGACGAGCAACGGCTGGCCCGGCACCTGCGATGGCACGGCTTCGTGGAGATCGCCCGTGGCGTGTGGGCCACCCCGGATTCGGATTCCGCAGCTACCGACGTCCTGCTCGACCGCCTCGATCTCGACGTTCGTCCTCCCGTCGCCCAAGCTCGATTCGATCGGCTCGACGAGCTGGTGAAGGGTGGCCTGTTCCGTTCGTCGTTCGATCTGGCGGAGACGGAGAAGGCCTACCAGTCGTTCATCGACCGCTATCGCCGCTTCCACGACATCGACCCGGCAACCGTCGAACCGGTCGACGCCTACGCACTCCGCACGATGATCGTGCACGACCTGCGGCGGGCACGGTTGAGCGACCCCGACCTCCCCGCCGCGCTGTTGCCCGACGGTTGGGTCGGCGCCGAGGCGTTCGAGCTGGCCGCCCGAATCTACCGCGCCGTCGACGATGAGGCCTGGTCGGCCATCGAGCAGGCGACCGACTTGGTGGTGGCTGAGGCCGACTCCCGGCTCACCCGCCGTTTCGCCACCGCCTGATCGTGAATCCCGTGTCGCGTTTGACGTATTTCGTTTGACAACCGACTCCATCGGGCATCCTGATAACCATGTCCCGTGACCGGTCCGGTATCGACCTCAAAGCCGCCTTCCTCAACTGTTCGCTGAAAGCGGGGGCCGAAGGCTCCCACACGATGCGGCTCCTGCGGCGGGTGGCCGGCGTCATGGAGGACGAAGGCGTCACGACCGACATCATCCATCTCAGGGATCATACGATCGCCTTCGGGATGGCCAAGGATCTGTCCCGGACCGAGACCGACGACTGGCCGTCGATCCAGCGCCGGATCACCGACGCCGACATTCTCGTCATCGGCACGCCGATCTGGCTCGGCGTCAAGTCGAGCGTCGCCACACTGGCCGTCGAGCGACTCTACGCCTACAGCGCCGACACCAACGGCAAGGGCCAATACCTGTACTACGGCAAGGTCGCCGGCTGTGTTGTGACCGGAAACGAGGACGGCGTCAAGGCCGTGGCGGCCG
>JBFHEP010000299.1:0-5451 GCA_041584095.1 Acidimicrobiales bacterium
CACTGGGGCGACGGCGACGCCACCGGCCGCCTGGAAACGAGCAGAAACGACGCTCGCCCGGCTCGAGGCCGAGGTCGACGCCGCACGCGAACTCTACCGCGAGACCCGGGCGGAGCTTCGTGAGGCACGGCGACTTGCCCGGTTGGCCGCACGAGACGAACGGCGGGACCGGCGCTACGAACGACGCCTCCAACCCGAGGACGACGAGCAGACCTGATCCGGGCCCACCGAATTCAGCCGTTTCGTCAAGGCATAGGGATCGTGAGCCGAGATACTGTGAGAGATGATTCGGCGTCCCTCGGTGGTGGCTTCCCGACGCGTCGTGACTGCCATCACGGCTGCCCTGCTCTCGTTGCTGACCGCGTGTGCCACGCTGACCGAAAGCGCTGCCACCGAACGGCAGGCGGGCGACCGGAGCGTCTTGTCGAGAAGCGGCACCGACGCCAACCCTGATCGAGACGTCGAAACCGGAACCGATGGCGGCGACGGATCCGCAACGAGCGGCCAGGGAAGCCGAACCTCGTCGCTGCTCCCTCCGGCCGTGTCCCAGGTGTGGGAGGTCGAGCACCAGGGCCTCTACATCACCGCGGAGGAGGGTCGAACCGAAGTGGTGGCTTTTGATCTCGACACCGGTATCGAGTTGTACCGCGTCGACACCCATCCGGCCGGAGCGCTGCGGGGGTTGGCACCGTCGTTGTACGTCGACGAGGAACAAGACGTGTTTCTCGCACCGGTCGTGAGAGAGCGATTCGGTGAACTCTACGCCGACCTGGTGGCATTCGACCTCGGTTCGGGCAACAGGATGTGGGAGGCCGAATTCCCCATCGGCGGCACACCGCTGTTCGAATGCGGCGCGCGGCAGGTCTGTGCGCGAGGTGAATACGAGCAGTCACGGTATTCGCTGTCCAGCGGCAAGAACGTGGCGACGATCGAGTCGAAGGCCGGTACGGTCATTGCATCCGACGGAGAGCATCTCGTCGGGATCGTGCGCAACGAGGAAAAGCCCGACGAGTTCCTGGGGTTGGCGGGCTTCGGAGGCTACGGCGAACAGGAGCGCTGGTCGATCACCGCCGACGAGCTGGCCGAAGTGATCGGCCACCCGCTCGACCCGGGGTGGGGCTGGAACTCCGAGGTCGACAAGGCGTCCGGTATCGCCGCTCTGACCCTGGCCCACGCCGACTACGACCTCATCGGCGGCACCATCGGGCTCGATCTCGCCAGCGGTCGCACCGCTTGGGCCCGATCGGGAGTGGCCGACTGCGTCTACAACTACCCCGACGAACGGCCGATGCTCAGATGCGTCGCCTCCAACGAAGACCCGGCGCTCGTCGACCGGATCGTTCGAATGGATCCGGTCACCGGTGATGAGCTGTGGTCGATCGCCGTTGCCGACCCGTTCGAGCCCTATGACGTGGAGATCGTCCACGGCACCGAGTACCTCTACGTTTGGATCGGTGAGCAGGTGCTCGTCTACGATCTCGACGACGGCCGGCCGGTGGTCTCCGAGGGCCCGTTCCTGTGTGCCAACAGCGTGTGGACCTACGACGTCGACTACTACCCGGACGAGGATCCGTGGGAGTACTTCGCCGACACCATGGTGGTGTTGTGTGACGCCGACGGGTTCCTGCTGCAGCCCGTCGACGTGGCCGGGGTTCTCGCCGACACCGACATCGCCGCGTCGCACCGGGTCTCCTACGATTGGGAACTCCGACCGTTCGTGCTCGACGCCATCCCCCAGGCCATGATCGACGGCGAGTCGGGCGAGGCCTAGATCACGCCTCGCCTGTTCACGTTGCGCTGCCTACTCGTCCATGACCGGCGGTTCCAACACGAAGTGCTCGACGATCTGCTCGATGTCGCCCTCGTCGTCGACCCGGGCGCAGTTGCCACCCCAGGCCACGATGTAGGTCGAGGTGCCAACGGCCTCCGTGTTCAGGGCGCATGACTGTGGTGTGGTCAGTGTGCGTCGAACCTCGATCCCATCGGAGATCCTGATCCACTTGAGTTCGGCCCCCTCCATGAAGGCCAACCAGTCGTCGGTGTGGACGAGGGGCCGCACCTCGCTGAAGCCGGTGGCCGATCCGGGGAAATCGACCTGAACCTCCAGCGCCCGCCACGCTGTCGGTGCCTCTGGTTCGGCGGTCAACCCGCTGTCGTCGTCGAGCACGAGGGCGGTGACCGCGTCGTCGGTTCGTGTGCCGGGCTCGGACGGCGATGCCTCGGCCCACACCACAAGGCGTCCGTCGGCGACGACGGCATTCGACCGATCGGCGCCATCGGGCAGGTCGGGCAGCGGGATCTCGATCATGGTCAGCGACTCGACGTCGAGGCGGCTGAAGCGCACGACGGCCTTTCGATCGGACCACAGCACATACGCTGCGTTGTCGGTGGCCACGGTGGTCAGGGCGTCGCCGTCGACTTCGGCCACCGACCAGCTGTCGTCGGCGAGATCGTAGACGCCGATGGTGCCCTCGTGGTCGGGATCGGGAGTGGATCCGCCGGTGACGATGACTCGACCGGCAAACGTCGTCCCCCGTCCTCTCACCCTGGCCACCTCCGGCGGGCTGTCGGTCAACTCCCGCCACGTGTCGGTGGTCGGGTCGTAGGCGGCGGTGGAGGCGACGAGCCCCTCGCCGACGCCGAACGGCACCGTGGTCCCCGACCAGACGATCAACTCGTCTCCGGTCCACACCGCGGTGTGTCGGTTCCGGGGAGGACCGGGAGGTGAGGAGATCGGCCGCACACCGTCGGCCGGGTTCCAGCTGAGTGGCTCGTCGACCAGCTCCCCGTCGGTGTGATCACCGCCGGCACCGCCGATGACGACGATGTCGCTCCCGGTCCAGGTGAGGGTGTGGTCGAACAGCGGATACTGCGGGGCATCGGCGATGTCATAGCCGTCGACCGGTGGGCTGGTGTCGCCGGTGCCGCAGGCCGCCACGAGGCCGATCAGCACGACGATGGCAAGCCGACGATTCACGGCTCGATCGTAGCGACCGCAGGTCAGGCTGAAATCGCGCCGGAGGGCAGCCGCTGATCGGCCAGGCCGAGGCCGTGGATCTCCTTGAGCCGGCGAAGACGGCT
Organism: Acidimicrobiales bacterium; assembly: GCA_041584095.1. Classification (GTDB taxonomy): domain Bacteria; phylum Actinomycetota; class Acidimicrobiia; order Acidimicrobiales; family SZUA-35; genus JAHELU01. The sequence continues at coordinate 3,082 of JBFHEP010000299.1, forward strand.
GTGCACCTGATCCCGGTCGATCGAACACAGTCGAAGGTGGCGGCGGCCCTCGACGTCGGCGCCGAAGTCGGTCCGGCCATGGAGGACCCGCTGATTGTCGACGACGACGGCCTGGCCGTCGACGAGCTTGTGGATGAATTGGTTGTCGGCCGACCGAATGCCGGCGGCGAAGGCGCGGAAGGCCAGGTAGTACCGATCGACGATCGCCGGATCGAGGTCGAACACGCCGGTCGACCGCTCGTGAAACCGGATGCCCATCACTTCGCCTGCCGCGTTGACCGAGATGACCGGCGCGTAGGCGATCATGTGCACGTCCTCTCCCTGATCGACGGCCGTGGTGCGATGGCGAATGTACGGGATCGAGATCGATGTCAGAAGATCGAACGCCTCGGGATCCAAACCGCGGATGTCATCGGCCACTTTGAAGCCATCGACCAGGATCGACTCACCGCCACCGGTCGCCGCCCGCCGGCAGTGGAGAATGGTGAACCCGCTCGGCGTGTAGCGGTAGGGATCGTCGCTGTGGGGATCCTGTCCGAGGTTCGACTGCGACAGGGTCCAGGCCTCGGGTTCGGTGATGATGTTGAAGATCCGGCCGAAGTCGGTGTCTCGAACGTGGCCGAGGAGGCGGGCGAGTTCCTCGGTGGTCTCGTTCGAGTCGGGCAGGTTCTCGACAAGTGCCATGCCGTGGTTGGCCAAGGTGTCGAGGAGGTCGTGGTGCGCGATCGAGCCGGGCTCGAGTCTGTCGAACGCGAAGCGGGCCGGTTGGTGGGTGGCGTCGAAGCGGCGGGGAGGCGATAGGGCGGGACGGTGGCCGTGAGCGGCATCGGCCCACTTCGTCAGGTTCTCGATGTCGAAGTCGCTGCGATGACCATCGCTCCAGTCGACGACGAGCGATGAACCGTCGACGACGGCGGTGCGGATTGCCAGATCCTCGGGCAGGGTCGCGACCGAGAACGTGCGCAGCCCCGATTGTTTGCTCGGGAGGCTCGGACAGAGGTCTCGCAGCCAGAACCGGTTGAACGTGAAGCTGTGCTTGCCCGATACGAGGGAGACGCTGTGGGCATCGAACGACACCTCGGCGGTGGACATGGGCGACGAGACCTCGGTCATGAGGCGGATTCTACGACGCCGTGTGCGAATCACCGGCATCATGTCCGCCGGCGAAGCCATCGGGATCACCGCCGGACCATCGCAGCCGAGCTCCTCGTTGGGCACTCATCCTAACGATGAGAAAATCTTTCTATATCCATCTATTAGCTCTTGATGCTCGAACGTATGTTTGATACTCTTAATGTGTGTTGGCTGGCGGAACCTCTTCATCACCCTCCTGGGGCGACCTCGCAGCATTGGACGAGGCACTCGAGGAATCCCTCGGTATGCCGTTGTCGTGCATGTCGGCCGTGGAACTGGCTGAACGGGTTTGCGGGCTGGAACGGCTCTCGGCTCGGTTCGAGGCGCTGCGCTGTCGAACGTTGGCCGCAGCCTCGGATGCGGTTGAGGGTCCGGGGGCATTCAAGGCACTCGGATTCCGTCACGCCATCGACCTGGTGGCCACCTCGACCAAGGCCGACCCCGAGCATTGCGTCGCCTGGCCAAGCTCGGCCGGTGGTTGATCGACTTCCCGATCTTCGCCGAAGCGTTCGCCGGCGGCGAGTTGACCGAGCGGCATGTCCGGGAGCTGCACAAGCTGGACAACCACAGGGTGCACCACCAGCTGGTCGAATCCCAGCAGATGTTGGTCGACGCCGCTCGTGACTGTGATTTCTCCGACTTCATCAACGTGTTGGCCTACTGGCTCAATGCCGCCGACCCGGATGGTTGTGAACCGTCTGAGCAGGCTGCCAAGACAATGTGCAGCTACCGCAAACATTCCGATGGGTCCGTGACCGGCAGGTTCTCCTTCGACGCCCTGACCGGGCAAGCCTTCCGCCGTCTCCTCGATCTGGAATCCCAGAAACTGTTCCGAGAAGAAGCCGAGTTGGGTGTGACCCGCACGCCGACCCAACGGAAGGGCAAGGCGCTGATCAACCTCATGGTGCGAGGCAGCCAATCCGGTGGCAACTCGTCGATCGCCCCGCTGATCAACCTGGTGATGGGCCAGGAACTGGCCGAAACCATCACCGGGCAACTCTCTGAGGGTCTCGATGTCAACGTCGAACCCGACCACAACGACCTCAACCGGCGCTGTGAACTCGACGACGGCACCCCGATCAATCCCAGACTCGCAGCGGCGGCCCTCGCAGTCGGCCGGTTCCGTCGCATCGTGTTCGACTCGGATTCGAGGCCGGTGGATGTGGCGGCGAAGTTGCGGGCCTTTCGACCGTGGATGCGACAGGTGCTACTGATCCGGGCTCGGGGCAGATGCCA